>NZ_JACJDP010000004.1:0-192441 GCF_014163575.1 Psychromonas sp. SR45-3 | reverse complement strand
GTGACATCATTACCATCTTCATCAGAGGTATCAAACGTCGCCACTACCGCATTTTCTACTGCGCTGCCGTCGTCTTCGGTAAATGCATTGGTGTTCGTGATCGTCACTTCAGGTGCATCGTTAACAGCAGTAACACCTGGTTCAACAGGAACTGTTTCACCATTATCTTGACCATCATTTGGGGTTAATGTGAAAGGAGGTAATACCTGACCACTGTTAACCAAAGCAGCACCAGTTTCTGTTAAAACAACATTACCATTATCATCTAACGCATAGTTGATTGTGTCATCTAAGATAACCGTCACATCGTCGCCATCTTCATCAGAGGTTTCAAACGTCGCCACCACAGCACCTTCAATTACGCTGCCGTCATCTTCTGTAAAATCAGTAGTGCTAGTTAAAGTCAATACTGGTGCATCATTACTAGTGGTGATGCTTGGGTCATGACTTACTGGTTGGCCATCAACTTGGCCATCATTTGGTGTTAGTGTATAAGGAGGCAAATCCTGGCCGTTATTAACCAAAGCTGCACCAGTTTCTGTTAACACTACATTACCATTACCATCCAAGGCATAGTTTTCAGTGTCGCTTAAAGTAACTGTAACTTCATCACCATCTAAATCATTAATGGTATAAGTTGAAACCACGGCTCCAATGACTGCACTTCCATCATCTTCAACAAAGTTATTAGTATTTGTTAATGTAAGTGTTGCTGGAGAGTTAACATTAAAATTAGCATCGTCGTCATTTTCATCGCTAAACACCTGCGTATCTATAGTGGGGGTATTGAAAGCAGAAGTTTGAAAAGCAGTGGTGGCAATAGTTTCGTCGCCATCTCGAGCAAAATCTACAACAGAAGAGCTCCCACCATTCGATAATTCACCGGCAGCAGTTTCAATATCTAAGTCAAAGACCTCTTCGCCAAGCGCAAGTAACGCTTCTAAATCGTCAATTTCTTCGATACCTGAGACAGTTTCTTTTTCAGCATCAACTTCAGAGACAACATCATCCGTCACAGTTGGGACTAATTGATCTTCCGTTGCAATTAATTGTTCTTCACCGGCTTTTAATTGCAGTTCAGCTTCAGTCACTTGTTGTTCATTTAGTACAACTTCAGTGTCATTCGTATCATCAACTAGATTATTTTGCTTTTCCATTATTTTTCCCCAACGCGACTATTCTAATTCTAATAGATGAACTATTAGAAAATTTAAAATAAAATACACAACAAACATATCCTTTTTTTGTTGCATATTTATTTTGTAAAAAATTATTAATTTTATTGTATTGAACTGTTTTAATGGCTATTTCTTATGTAAAACACTGTAAATTATATATTCAAAAAAAATCAAATAAACCAACACTAAAGTAATAGAGATAACTGTTTTAGTCAAATTTTCATTTAGCATATATTGCTCTTTAACTATCTGATCACTTGGCTTATTTAAATTGATAACAACTCATTCTAAATGTATGATTATTGCCTAGAGACTTTGTTATTAATGACCTTTAAAAAACCTGCCAAGACTGCTTACATCAATAGATTAAAATTTTTTCACTGATTCTGCTTACACAAACAGTTTTATTATATTTTAAAACTTTGATCGCTGTCTTTATTCTACTGTGGTGAAAATAATTCTGTTTTTTATTGAATAAATGTAGGCTGGATAAAAGAAGTATGAATACGACTGATGTTTATTTAATCACTACAGTTATCGATATTAATTAATATCAAATAAGTGAACTGTTTGGGATTCCAAACAAGAACTAAATTTAAGCTTTTCCTTGCAATAACTAATTATTTTAATAACGAAAATATGCAAAATCGGCTTAGCATTGAATAAATAGTTTTAAATATAAATATAAGTGGAATAGTAAAGCCTACCAAATGAAATTAATAACAAGAATTGTATTAATTTTACAATTATAAATTATAAATTATCAAATGATTGCTTAGACTTGATATGTCATTTCAACTATAAAAGCTAAATTTCAGATCTAGAATTGAATTAGTTTAAGAGAGCTTTAAATGATGGTTATTCTATTTGTAGACTTATTAATTATTTAATAAGTAAATGCCTAGATTAAAGATGGTGGGCGATACTGGGTTCGAACCAGTGACCCTCGCCTTGTAAGGGCGATGCTCTCCCAACTGAGCTAATCGCCCATCTTTAAATCTTTTACAAATATCATGGTGGGCGATACTGGGTTCGAACCAGTGACCCTCGCCTTGTAAGGGCGATGCTCTCCCAACTGAGCTAATCGCCCATGATATTTTAACACCGTACTGATAAAAACTTAAAGATGGTGGGCGATACTGGGTTCGAACCAGTGACCCTCGCCTTGTAAGGGCGATGCTCTCCCAACTGAGCTAATCGCCCATCTTTAAATCTTTAAACAAATATCATGGTGGGCGATACTGGGTTCGAACCAGTGACCCTCGCCTTGTAAGGGCGATGCTCTCCCAACTGAGCTAATCGCCCATGATATTTATTGTTGTCATAATAATAAACTAAAGATGGTGGGCGATACTGGGTTCGAACCAGTGACCCTCGCCTTGTAAGGGCGATGCTCTCCCAACTGAGCTAATCGCCCATCTTTAAAGTTTATTGCTATAACATTTGAAAGTGGTGGGCGATACTGGGTTCGAACCAGTGACCCTCGCCTTGTAAGGGCGATGCTCTCCCAACTGAGCTAATCGCCCACTTTCAAAGTTCAAAATTTTAATTCTCTTGAAGAACAAGTAACATGGTGGGCGATACTGGGTTCGAACCAGTGACCCTCGCCTTGTAAGGGCGATGCTCTCCCAACTGAGCTAATCGCCCATGTTACTCTTTACTAACAAAACATTAAATTGAATGCCGTTGTTTGTGGGGCGTATTATAGGGTTCGACTTTTTTCAGTCAAGGCCTTTTTAAATAAAAGTGTTCTTTTTTGCTTAACTGCTTAAAGGACAAGCAAAAAACGATTAATTTTTATTGATTCCACTGTTTTCAGCGGCAAATGCGTGCAATCGATAAATAGTTAATGTAATTAGATGCGGTTTCGTTAAAATACGGCAATGATTATTCAATAGTTCCATAAGGAAATTTTTAATGACAGTTAAAACTCGTTTTGCCCCTAGCCCAACTGGCTATTTACACGTTGGCGGTGCACGTACAGCACTGTATTCATGGTTACATGCAAAAAGCAAAGGCGGTCAATTCGTATTACGTATTGAAGATACCGATATCGAGCGCTCTACTCAAGAAGCTGTTGATGCGATTTTAGAAGGGATGACTTGGTTAGGTTTGGATTGGGACGAAGGGCCTTATTACCAAACTAAGCGTTTCGACCGTTACAATGAAATGGTGGATAAACTATTAGCTGAAGATAAAGCTTATAAATGTTACGCACCTAAAGATTTATTAGATGAGATCCGTGCCGAGCAAGAAGCTAACAAAGAGATGGCACGCTATGATGCACAACATCCTAAAATTGTTGCAGTGAATCAAGCAGCAACGCCAGATCAACCTTGTGTTATTCGCTTCCGTAACCCAAAACACGGCTCAGTGATCTTTGATGACGAGATCCGTGGAAAAATTGAAATAGCTAACGATCAACTTGATGACCTTATTATTCGTCGTAGTGATGGTTCGCCAACATACAACTTCTGTGTTGTTGTTGATGATTGGGATATGGGCATTACTAACGTTGTACGTGGTGAAGATCATATTAATAACACACCTCGCCAAATCAACATCTATGAAGCACTTGGTGCACCTGTACCAAGTTTTGCGCATTGTTCCATGATATTGGGCGATGATGGCGCAAAACTTTCTAAACGTCATGGCGCTGTTTCTGTCATGCAATATCGTGACGAAGGTTATTTACCAAATGCATTAAATAACTACTTAGTTCGTTTAGGTTGGTCACACGGTGACCAAGAGATATTCTCACAACAAGAGATGATAGACCTATTCAGCTTGGATCATGTTAGTAAGTCTGCATCAGCGTTTAATACTGATAAATTATTATGGTTAAACAACCATTACATTAAAACATCAAGCCCTGAATATGTTGCTGGTCATCTCCAATGGCATATGCAACAACAAAATATTGATACTAGTAATGGCCCTGCTTTAACGGAAGTTGTGACGGCATTAGCTGAGCGCGCGAAGACATTAGTAGAGTTAGCAAGTTCTAGTCGCTACTTTTATGAAGACTATGAAGATTTTGATGCAACGGCAGCTAAAAAACATTTACGCCCTGTTGCTAAAGAAGCTTTACAGCTTGTGCAAACAAAACTACAAGCTAGCGATGATTGGTCAGAAACTAACTTACACCAAATTATCGAAGATACCGCAACTGAACTAGAAGTAAGAATGGGTAAAGTAGGCATGCCGTTACGTGTAGCAATTACAGGTGCAGGTCAGTCCCCTTCTCTTGATGTTACATTAGCATTAATCGGTAAAACACGCAGTGTTGAACGTATCTCTCGCGCTATCGCTTTCATTGAAGCACGTGAAAATGCAGCATAAACCTTATTAAGGTAAACGTTAGCTAAATTTAAAGCCCGTTAATGAAATGCTACATTAAGTTAGCATTCATAAACGGGCTTTTTTATTCACTAACAACTTTAACTGCTGAATTAATTTAATAAATCCATAACTTGTTGATAGGTTTTTTGCCAATTTAGATAATCAATGGCTACCGGTATATGTTCGCCATTAACCGCTAAAACCAATGATGGAAAACCTTGAATAGGCAACTGACGACTAGCCGAAATTTCTTGATGAAATCTGACATTCACTTCCTCATCATTCAATTGTTGTTCGAACCATTCCCTATTAAAACCAATACTTTCCGCTAACTCTGCCAGTGTAGAGGTTAATGATGGATTCTTTGCTTGCAAATAATAAGCCTGCTGAATAGCAAATAACATGGCTTGTTCTTGGTCATTATCTCTTGCAATAAGGCAAGCACGACAAGCGGGATAAGTTGAGCGCTGTGGCGCACATTGTGTCCAAAAATCAAAATTGAATTTCGTACCTAATTGGCTGTGAATTTTATGCCAAATCCCCTGTAGCATCTGTTGCATTTCATTAGGCATAACAACATCAGAATCTGGTGCCAATCCACCTAACTTATACTCTATGCTTAGATCCTCTGATAATAATGCTTTAGATAATTTTAACCAACTATCTCGATATCCCCAACACCAACTACACATCGGATCATATACATAATATAAAACTGCTTTACTCATTACTGACTCCATTTAAAAATACTTTATACCGATGGTATTTCAAGCTATCTATATCACTACATTGCAGTAAATATATACCGAACAATAACAAAGTGATTGGGTAGTGTTATAATACGTTATTAGCCCTGCGGACCATAAAAAGTTCTTTGCAGTTTGGGTATATTAATCAGCTTGATAACAGGACTTTATTTTGGCACAACTTTATTTTTATTACTCCGCAATGAATGCAGGTAAATCAACGTCACTATTACAATCATCATATAACTACCGCGAACGAGGCATGAATACATTTGTATTAACTGCTGCCATCGACAATCGCTCTGGTGTTGGTAAAGTTTCATCACGACTCGGCATTGAAAGCGATGCGCATATCTTTTCTGCAACGGATAATCTAGCTGAAATGATTGCTGAAGTACATCAACAACAAAAGCAACATTGTATTTTAATTGATGAGTCACAATTCCTAAGTAAACAACAAGTTAGAGAGCTTACCTATGTTGTGGATATATTAGACATTCCAGTACTTTGCTACGGTATTAAAACAGATTTCCAAGGTGAGCTATTTCCTGGTAGCCAATATTTATTAGCTTGGGCTGATAAATTGATCGAGCTAAAAACAATCTGCCATTGTGGTCGTAAGGCTAACATGATTTTGCGCTTGGATAAAAATGGAGAAGCAATTCAAGAAGGTGCTCAGGTTGAAATAGGTGGCAATGAAAGTTATGTCTCAGTTTGTCGTAAACACTTTAGAAAAGTATTTTGGGATAAACTATAAATTGACTGAGTCTACACAGTAAATATAAAAAAGCGGCTCATTGAGCCGCTTTTCATTTATCTAGGTTTTATAGAATAACTTATTGATTTGAAAACATAGCTCATATAAGTCATTCATTAAACACTATGATTTATTCATTACCAGCATAGCTAATATCTGCATTGTCTAACAAGTACGTCACTAATGCTTGATAAGTCGCTTCAGAAGTACTGCGCTCTAACATGGTTGATAATTGCGTTTTAGTCTGCTCATTAGCTTCTGCATTATCCACATCAACAACATCTGATAACTCAATAACAGCAAAATCACCCTGTGCAGTGACCACGTAATCACGTGTTACTTTGTCAGCTTCTGGTTTCGCTAATTGGAACAAACGTTGAATAACCTGTGCATCATGATCACGGCTATAGCGTGCTAGCGTCAACGGTGCAGTGAACGCAATATCTTTATCCGCTAATTCAGCCGCAACTGACTCACCTGCATCTAACTTAGCCATTAACGACTCTACAAATTGCTGTGCTGCAGCAGCTGCTTTTTGCTCTTCAAGTTGTAATGTAATTTGCTCAGAAACTTCAGTTAATGGTTTAGTCGCTGCGTCTTTATGAGCTTTAACTCGTACTACAATAGCTTGAGAATCATTAAGTTCAATAATTTCAGAGTTTAAACCCTCAGCACGAAAATCTTCGCTAAATACTTGGTTTAGTACGTTATGGTTATCAACTGAACTAGGTGCGTTATCCGCCGAGAAGAACCCCGTTGTCTTAATCGCTACGCCAACTTCAGCAGAGGCCTCTTCTAAATTATCAGGAGATTCGAATGCCACTTCACTTAAACGCTGGTATAAGTTGTCGTACATCTCTTTCATCTTATCGTTTTTCAGCGCGATTTCGATTTTAGATTTAACTTCATCCAATGGTAATGTTGCTTTTTCCTGTGCTTCAATTAATTTAATAATATGAAAACCAAACTCTGATTTAACAACATCAGATAGAGGAGTATCCGTTGTTAACGAAAAAGCACTTTCATCAAATGCAGGATCCATTACACCACGCTCAAACCAATCTAATTCACCATTATTTTTAGCAGAAAAAACATCATCTGATTTTGTTTTTGCTAATTCAGCAAAATCCGCACCCGCTTTTAATTCATCTAAAATAGCTTGTGCTTTATTTTTCGCTTCTTCTGAATCACCTTGAACCAAGATATGTGCTACTTTACGACGTTCAACTCGTTGATATTGATCCGCATGTTGTTCGTAGTAAGTTTCAATATCTTTATCATTCAAGTTCACTTCAGCCGCTAATGTCGCAGCATCTAAGAGAATGTATTCGACATCAACTTGTTCAGGATTTTGAAACTGCTCGCTGTTATCCGCATAGTAAGTATTGATTTCATCTTCAGACACAGAATCTGTCGTCATAAAGTCAGCGCTTTTTATATTCAAAAGACGTGCAACACGTTGTTGACCTTGCAATTGATAAGCCTGCTCAATTTCTAGTGGTAAAACAAACTCACTGCCCACTAACGATTCTAATAGTTGTAGTCGTACTAAGTCAGTTTTAAAGTTTGCACTGAATTGTGCTGGAGCCAAATTATTGTTACGTAATAAAGACAAGTACAAGTTGTTATCAAATTTACCGTCAACTTGGAATTCTGGCATGTTTCGAATAGCTTCTTTAACTTGCTCATCACCAACACGTAAACCCATTTCAGTAACGGCTTGCGCAATCAAACGCTCAGTTATTAATGTCTGTGTTGCTTGAGCACGAATTTGTTGTGTAAAACCAGGTGTAGAAGCGATCAAGTCAAACTGTTCGCCATATTGCTGTTGTAAACGCGCTCTTTCATTTTGATAAGCTTGTTCAACACTTTGTTGTGAAATACTTTCACCGTTAACCGTGACAACTGCACTTTCTGAAGTAGTCCCTAAATAGCTACTCACCCCCGCCAAAGCAAAAGACAGGATGATCACTACTAAAATACTTTTAGCTACGATCCCTTGAGAGCCTTCGCGCATTTTATCTAACATAATATTTTACTCTTTAAGACTTAAAAACAAAAAAGCGCATCATAGGACGCGCTTAATGCATAACGGTGCAATAAAAACGCTTATGCGTTGATAGCATCTTTTAATGATTTACCCGCTTTAAATGCAGGTACTTTTGCTGCTGCGATTTGAATTGGCTCATTAGTTTGTGGATTACGGCCTGTACGTGCTGCACGTTCTTTTACTGAGAAAGCACCAAAACCAATTAGTGATACGCTGTCGCCTTCAACTAAAGCTGTAGTAACGCTATCGATAAATGCATCTAATGCGCGACCAGCTGCAGCTTTTGATATATCTGCGCTTTCAGCGATGTTATCGATTAATTGTCCTTTGTTCATTTGTAAATCCCCTGTCTATAATAAATTGGTGCTATTTTAAGATTGAATGGCACATAGTAAAAAAATACATGGCTAGGCTACTGTTCTATTCAAATTCAAGCAAGTAAATTTGAATAAAATTAGGTAGATAGCCCTTATTTTATGCGGTTTGTCACCTATTTTTCAGTTTTTCCGATAGAAAAACCTTTGATGCTATCTTGTAAAGCGATTTCTAATACTTCATCTATCCAACGAACTGGCTTAATTTCTAGTTGGTCTTTAATATTATCAGGGATTTCTTCTAAGTCACGTGTATTTTCAAACGGAATCAATACCGTTTTAATACCACCACGACGCGCCGCTAATAATTTTTCTTTTAGACCACCAATCGGAAGTACTTCTCCACGTAACGTAATTTCCCCTGTCATTGCCACATCAGCGCGAACAGGAATACCTGTTAAGCTAGAAATTAACACCGTACACATTGCTGCGCCAGCGCTTGGGCCATCTTTTGGCGTAGCACCTTCAGGCACATGTACATGTATATCACGTTTCTCATGGAAGTCGCTATTAATACGCCATTCTTCAGCTTTCGCACGCACCACTGTCATCGCAGCTTGAATAGACTCTTTCATTACATCACCTAACGAACCAGTGTAAGTCAACTTACCCTTACCCGGCACAGAAGTTGCTTCGATAGTTAATAAATCTCCACCAACAGATGTCCAAGCAAGCCCTGTTACTTGGCCAACTTGATTTTCAGAGTCTGCTTTACCAAAGTCATAACGACGTACACCTAAATAATCTTTTAGGTTATCAATAGTGACATCTACTTTTTTCAGTTTTTTGTCTAATAAAATATCTTTCACAACTTTACGACAAATTTTAGAAATCTCACGCTCTAAAGCACGTACACCGGCTTCACGCGTGTAATAACGAACGATACCAATAATCGCGCTATCATCAATTGAAATCTCTGATTCTTTTAAACCATTACGCTTAATTTGTTTGCTTAATAAATGGCCATTAGCGATGTTAAGTTTTTCATCTTCTGTATAACCCGATAAATGAATCACTTCCATACGGTCTAACAGTGGACCAGGAATATTCATCGAGTTAGACGTCGCAACAAACATCACATCAGAAAGATCGTAATCAACTTCAAGGTAATGGTCATTAAAGCTATTATTTTGCTCTGGATCTAACACTTCTAATAATGCAGAAGCAGGATCACCGCGCATGTCAGAAGCCATCTTATCAATTTCATCTAATAAAAATAATGGATTTTTAACACCCACTTTAGTCATTTTTTGAATTAACTTACCCGGTAACGAACCAATATAAGTACGACGATGACCACGGATCTCAGCTTCGTCACGTACACCACCTAATGCCATACGTACATACTTACGGCCAGTTGAGCGCGCAATAGATTGCCCTAAAGATGTTTTACCAACACCAGGAGGACCCACTAAACATAAAATAGGCCCTTTTAATTTATTGATACGTGTTTGAACGGCTAAATATTCTAAAATACGCTCTTTGACTTTTTCAAGACCGTAATGATCTTCGTCTAAAATTTCTTGAGCTTTAGCTAAATTCTTTTTAACAGGACTACGCTTCTTCCACGGAACATTCACTAAACTTTCAATGTAAGTACGGATCACACTTGCTTCCGATGACATCGGTGACATCATTTTTAGCTTTTTAAGTTCAGATATCGCTTTTTCTTTTGCTTCAGCTGACATGCCAGCCGCTTCAATTTTTTCTTCTAATTGCTCAAGGTCACTTTGACCTTCTTCACTATCACCGAGCTCTTTTTGAATCGCTTTCATTTGCTCGTTAAGATAATACTCGCGTTGGCTGCGTTCCATTTGTTTCTTAACACGGCTACGAATACGTTTTTCAACTTTTAGAATATCTTCTTCATTTTCCATCATCCCCATTAGATATTCAAAACGTTCAGTCACATTAGTTAACTCTAACGCCGTTTGCTTATCTTCAAGGCTTAATGGCATATGCGCTGCGATTGTATCTGCAAGGCGCTCTGGTTCGTCGATACCATTAACAGAAGCAAGTACTTCAGGTGGAATCTTTTTATTGAGTTTAATATAAGACTCAAATTGACCTAATACGCTACGTATTAGCGCTTCTTCTTCTTTCTCATCAACGCCTTCACTTTCTAGCAGTTCGACTTCAGAAAAAAAGTATTCTTCGTGATCTATGTTACGAAGAATAGTGGCACGTTGCACACCCTCGACTAACACTTTAACCGTGCCATCGGGTAATTTTAATAATTGCAAAATATTAGCAACCGTACCCACTGAGTATAAATCCTCTATTTTAGGATCGTCTAATGAAGCTTCAGTTTGTGCGACTAGTAATACCTTTTTGCCCTGCTCCATCGCAGCTTCTAAACAGCTGATCGATTTTTTTCTGCCGACAAATAATGGAATAACCATGTGCGGGTAAACAACGACATCACGGAGTGGTAAGACAGGTAGCGTCAACAGCTGGTCTGTTTCTAATTTCATATTGTCCCCAGAAAAAGTATTGAAAATAAATACATGAAATGAATGCACGCGTAAAAAATATTTTTACTTGTATGCAATATTGGGGATGTTAAGTTTTTTTTCAAGCGTATAAACAAAAAAAGAGAGCATAATGCCCTCTTTTTTTGTTTTATTGTTATTAATTGCTTATTTATCAGACGATACGAGTTTATTTTCTTCTTCTGAGTAAATTAACAAAGGCGATGCATCACCCATAATAACATTTTCATCAACAACCACTTTGATTACATTTTCAACTGAAGGCAGGTCATACATTGTATCTAATAACACCGCTTCAACAATAGAACGTAAACCACGTGCGCCAGTTTTACGGGTCATCGCTTTTTTAGCCATCGCTGTTAACGCTTCAGGACGAAACTCAAGTTCAACATTTTCTAAGCCGAATAAAGCTGCATATTGTTTTGTAATTGCATTTTTAGGTGCAGTTAAAATTTCAACTAATGCTTCTTCATCTAATTCAGTTAATGTTGCAACCACTGGTAGACGCCCTATAAATTCAGGAATCAAACCATATTTTGCTAAATCTTGAGGTTCCACTTTCTTAAACGTATCACTCAATGACGCTTTAGCATCTTTATCGCGTACTGTTGCACCAAAGCCAATACCAGCACCGGTATTAATACGTTGCTCGATAATACTATCTAAACCAGAGAATGCTCCGCCACAAATAAATAATATTTTAGACGTATCAACTTGAATAAATTCTTGGTTTGGATGCTTACGCCCACCTTGTGGAGGAATAGAAGCAACGGTACCTTCAATCAGTTTCAATAATGCCTGTTGAACACCTTCACCAGAAACATCACGAGTGATAGATGGATTCTCAGATTTACGCGTTATTTTATCGATTTCATCAATATAGATGATACCGCGTTGCGCTTTCTCAGGATCGTAATCACATTTCTGCAATAGTTTTTGAATGATGTTTTCAACATCTTCACCCACGTAACCGGCTTCAGTTAAAGTAGTCGCATCTGCCATTGTAAATGGTACATCTAATAAACGTGCCATGGTTTCAGCCAGCAGTGTTTTACCACTACCCGTTGGACCAATCAGCAAAATGTTAGATTTACTTAACTCAACACCATCAGCGATATCACCGTGTTTTAAGCGTTTGTAATGATTATAAACAGCAACAGATAGCACTTTTTTTGCTAAATCTTGGCCAATAACATAATCATCTAATGACGCACGGATTTCATGGGGTGTTGGTAATTTTTTATTGCTGTTAGTACTGGTTTCAGCATTACTCGTAAGCTCAGCAATTTCTTCTTTAATGATGTCATCACAAAGATCAACACACTCGTTACAAATATAGACAGAAGGTCCTGCAATCAGTTTTTTAACTTCATGCTGACTTTTACCACAGAACGAACAATACAATAGGCTGCTATTATTAGCATCATTGTTGTTTTTATCGGACATAGTTATCGTTATCCCTTATTTATGCTCTACGAGTTAAGATTGAGTCAACAATACCATAGTCAACTGCTTCTTGAGCCCGCATAAAGTTATCACGGTCAGTATCCTGAGCAATAACTTCAATATCTTTACCCGTATGGAATGCTAACAACTCATTCATACGCTGTTTTGTTGCTAAAATTTCTTTTGCATGTATTTCAAAATCAGAGGCTTGACCTTGGAAACCACCTAGTGGCTGGTGAATCATCACCTTAGCATTAGGTAGTACATGACGTTTACCTTCAGCGCCACTTGCTAATAAAAATGCGCCCATACTAGCGGCCATTCCCATACAGATAGTGCTTACATCTGGTTTGATAAATTGCATTGTATCGTAAATTGCCATACCAGCGCTAATCGAGCCACCTGGTGAATTAATATAAATGTAAATATCTTTTTCTGTGCTTTCAGACTCTAAAAAAAGTAACTGCGCAGTGATCACGTTAGCCATGTGATCTTCAACAGGACCGGTTAAAAAGATAACACGTTCCTTTAAAAGTCGAGAATAGATATCATATGAACGCTCGCCTTTTGCCGTTTGTTCAACAACCATAGGGATAAGTGCGTTACTGATTTGTTCCGTATTTCCAGCAAATGGGTTAGTCATATTCCATCCTAATTATTTATTTTTATTGTTTGCGTTAAAAATGAAAATGGCCCGAGTGAAATCACCCGAGCCATTGAAATGTATAACCACTTGAATTAATAGTTAAAGAAACTATTAAGCAGCAGGCTTATTCATTACTTCATCGAACGATTTTTTTACTTCAGCTACTTTAGCTTTTTCAATGATAAAATCAACCGCTTGCTCTTCTAATGCAACATTTTCCATGTTTTGCATTAGTTCTTTGTTGTTTTTGTAATATTCAACAACTTCAGATGGGTTTTCGTAAGCAGAAGCAGCATTTTCAATTAATGCAGCCACTTTTTCTTGGTCAACTTTTAATTCGTTAACTTTGATTACTTCACCTAGTAACAGACCTACTTTAACACGCTTTTCAGCTTGCTCAGTAAACAGTTCAGCTGGTAACTCAGGCAAGTTGCTTGGGTCCATTTGCTTACCGTAACGTTCCATAGCTTGTTTACGTAATACGTTAACTTCACCATCAACTAATGCTTTAGGCACTTCAATTTCGTTGTTTTCAACTAATGCAGTTAATACGTTGTCTTTTGCAGTATTTTTTAATACTTGCTCAAGTTCACGTTGCATGTTTTTCTTAACGTCTTCTTTAAGTGCAGCTAGGTCACCACTTTCAACGCCGAATTTTTTAACGAACTCTTCTGTTAACTCAGGTAATGTTTGCTCTTCAACTTTAGTTAAGTTGATTGCAAATTGTGCTGTTTTACCTTTTAACTGTTCTGCATGGTAATCTTCAGGGAAAGTTACGTCGATGTTGAACTGTTCGCCTGCTTTTTTACCAACGATACCTGATTCAAAACCAGGGATCATACGGTTACTACCTAAAACGATTTGGAAACCTTCCGCTTTACCGCCTTCAAATAATTCGCCGTCGATAGAACCTTCAAAATCAACAGTTACTTGGTCATCATTTTGAGATTCACGCTCAACGTCATTCCATTCAGCATGTTGCTTTTGTAATGTTACTAGCATTTTATCTAAATCAGCATCTTCAACTTCAGCAGTCACAGTTTCTACTGTTAATGCGTCTAATTCATTTAATGTTACTTCTGGGTAAACTTCAAATGTTGCAGTGAAAACAAAATCTTCACCTTTTTTACGAGCAACAGGTGCTACAGCAGGTGCGCCAGCTGGGTTTAATTTTTCAGCAACAATAGCTTCATAAAAGTTGCGTTGCATGATTTCGCCGCCAACTTCTTGCTCAACAGCTGCGCCAAAACGCTTAGCAATAACTGATGCTGGTACTTTACCTGGACGGAAACCATCAACACGTTGTGTTTTAGATAAATGACGTAGACGTCCGTCAAATTCTTTATCGAATGTTTCAGCAGCAACAGTAATTGTTAATACGCGCTCTAGGCCTTGTGTAGATTCAACAGAAACTTGCATTTTAATTCCTTTATCTTTTACGTTAAAAATTGTATTTACTGATAAAAGCCTATTTATTTATTCGCTTTCATCACTAAGGTGTATTTGCTTAGACTAACCGCATGATAAAATAACACCTTAATCAAAAATCATTTTATGATTTCTATAGTGAAATTTAAGACGCGCCATTATAGACACTGTTTTGCTGATAGTCGATAGGTAGCAGATAGTAAAAACCGAGTGCTAGCTCAGTTTTTTAGAAGATCAGTGCTATTTTTAACAATTTATAAAAAATAAGCGGCTAAAAGAACAAATAGTTTTAGACCTGTGATCCCTTTCTGTTTATAAATTTTATTATTCAGCGATAGTAACTGCTTAAATACTTTCAGGCCATTGCTTAGATAATTACTCAGATACTTGCTTAAATACTTGCACGCCATTAGATAGGTACTTGCTTAGGCGCTGCATAGGCACTTACTTAAATACTTGCTTAAATAACAGCTCAATATTCAACGTGGTTTGCAACTGACATACATGAAATACCTTTAGTGTTGAGCCACATATAACAAGCGAGAGCTAGACTAAAAGAAAAATTAAATCATGCTGTTTAGGTAAATTAACAGCATAAGACATTTTTAAAGCATACGAATTCAGCAATGAAGCACTTATCATTTGAATCTAAAAGGGATAAGCCATGACTAAAATCGACAAGATAAATTACCTTGAATACCCAGCGAAAGATTTGGCGGCCACTAAAACCTTCTTTACCCAAGTTTTTAACTGGCAATTTACTGATTATGGACCGGATTATATTGCGTTCGTCGAAAAATCCGGGCTAAACGGTGGTTTTTATCGTTCACCACTAACGTCAAGTCCTGCTAATGGTGCTGGGCTGACAGTATTTTACACCATGGAAATAGCAGCGCTTGAGTTAAAAATAGTGCAAGCCGGCGGTAAAATATGTACTCCGATTTTTGCTTTTCCGGGTGGCGTACGCTTTCATTTTACCGAACCAAGTGGCAATGAATTCGCAGTTTGGTCTGAATCATAAGAAAAGTAGTACATTCAATACAGGCTATCGCTTTAGTCACTAATCCTAGAAACTAATCCAAGTAGCTAAGTCTAGAAACTAAGCCTCTTAACAGAGTTATTAAAAGGCTTCTCAAAAGGAAAAGCGCAAAGTTTTTTAGCGCTTTTACTACACAATTTATAAAAGCGTTGTTCAATGGCTAACACAGTTCCCTATATCTTATTGAACAGCCAACGCACCAACAAAAAATCCGTGGATCCCGGAGAATACAATTTGTGCACCAATAGCAGAAACAAATAGCCCTGTTATTTTAGGCAGGACTTCTAAACCTTGTTGACCTAATAAACGTTGAATCTTATTAGAGAATAACAACACTGCGGCGACCGAAACAACTGCTGCTATCAAGGCTAATACCACCACAATCGTATCAGCTAACCCATCTAGCTCAGCACCAATAACCATTAGTATACCAATCATCCCTGGGCCAACTGTTACCGGAATAGCCAAAGGTACAATAGCAAAATCAACACCGCGTTTATTAGTACCTTCTGGTCCTTCAGGTACTTCTGTGCCACCTTTGATCATTTCTAATGCACTTAAAAATAACACTGTACCGGCACCAATTTTAAAGGCATCTAATGTAATGCCAAATAAACTGAAAATATATTGACCGAAGATCAGAAATACTAAGCTAATGATGAGCACAGTAATGCTTAATTTAAGAATGATTTGCTTCTTTTCAGATGAGGTTAATCTTTTACTCATGATCAAAAAAACAGATAACACAAAAAATGGTGTCATCATAAAAAATAGCTTTAAATATAGGGTGATTACTTGTTCCATCTACTGTCTCATTAACAATTAAAAAAGTGCTTCCGACGTTACGCCAGAAAATTCAGCGCATGCTAACATAGACGTTTTGAGAAGCTAGATAGTATTTAAAATAAATCTGTATTTATAAAGAAATTAGTCAAGATTTAAACCTGTCAACGAATGGCTCTATTTTTCTTTCAACTTCACCATACAACATAATGCAGATGTAAGGAGAATCTAGACCGTAGCGCTAGCAGGATCAAATGAAAAACATTAGGTTAAATCAACAAAGCGAGCCGATAAAAGGTCTGCTAAGTCTTGAGCTGCTAACTGTATCTCTAACCCTCTTTTACCAGCGCTTACATAAATAGTTTGTTGTGCCAATGCACTTTCGTCAATCAAGGTTGGCAATTGTTTCTTTTGGCCAAGCGGACTGACGCCACCCAGCACATAACCCGAAGAACGTAACACATCATTTTTATTCGCCATTTGCGCTTTCTTAGCTGTTAATGCCGATGCTACAGCTTTTAAATTAAGTTGTTCCGTCACTGGTAACACTGCCACCACTAATTGCTTATCAACTTCAACCACCAAGGTTTTAAAAACTTGTAATGGGTCTACATTCAATTTTTCAGCGGCTTCTAAACCATAAGATTCAGCTTTTTTATCATGTTTGTATTGATGTACTTGAAACGTTATTTTATTTTTTTCTGCTAATAGTATTGCCGGTGTCATTTTTACTCGCCTATTATAAATAAATTAAGTATCTACCTAACGCTCAATTAATTTGAGCTTAATCGTTCGGTTAAACGACTATTTCTACTTGCTCTATTCCTCACTGAACTGGCCACTAACGACAAATCAGCAATCAGTGTTAATTGTTTTTTTGCACGTGTAATACCCGTATAAATCAATTCACGATTCATCACAGGTAGCGCATAGTCAGGCAAAGCCAGTAATGTATGTTTAAACTCTGATCCTTGGCTTTTATGCACCGTCATGGCAAATACCGTTTGATGAGTTGGTAATCGACTAGGTTGAAAGTCAGCCACTGAACCATCGGGCATCACAAAATAAACCCTTAATTGGCCACTTTGATCTGCTAAACACACACCAATATCGCCATTAAACAATCCTAGATGATAACTGTTTTCAGTCACCATGACAGGACGGCCAAGATACCAAGTTTGTGTGAGGTCGAAACGACGTGCTAATAAACCCGCTTTTTGCAATATTTTTTCACAGCGATGATTTAAGTTATCAACTCCCCACTCCTGCTCACGCGTTGCACAGAGAATTTTAAAATCATTAAATTGCTGCAACAATTTTTTCGCTTGGTCTCGGTTATCGTCATTAATAGCGCATAAATCAGATAAATAAGGGCCATAACCCGCAATTACGAGTTGTTCAAAAATGGCATCACTTTGAGGGTCATTGGGATAATAATTTAAGTCATCGTATTGTTCACATAGTCGCAATAGCTTAGCTGCAGTAATGCCACCTTTATTAATCGCAGTTGCTAAGTAACCAATGCCTGAGAATTGATCGAATCGATAGCTCTTTTTCAATAAGCATAAATTATCCGACATTCTTGTTGGTGACGTAGCAGTTTTGGGTGCAGTAACTGATGCAGTGTTTGCTGGATTTAATAGACTATCGAAACCAGTTAAATCAGCTAATTGCTGTGCTTTTTGTTGGCTATAACCGGATTCAATAAACGAACAAATATCACCTAATACCGCGCCCGCTTCAACGGAAGCTAATTGGTCTTTATCACCGAGCAAAATTAAACGCGCATGATCAGGTAAAGCACTCAATAGCTTAGCCATCAAAGGTAAATCAACCATTGAGGCCTCATCCACCAGCAATAGATCTAATACTAACTTGTTCTGTTCGTGGTGACGAAAGTGCGCGCTATTATTGCGTACACCTAACAAGCGATGGATGGTACTGGCATCAGTAGGGATAAGCTGTGCGACGGTTTTATCTAAATCTAAATCTGCTAATGCATTAGTAATCGATTCCGTTAAACGTGCTGCTGCTTTGCCCGTTGGAGCAACCATTTTTATCATTAAACCCGGCTCTGCATGTAATAACAAAGCCAATAGTTTAACCACGGTGGTGGTTTTACCTGTGCCTGGGCCACCTGAAATAACACAACGAGCAGACGTTAGCGCCAGTGCGGCGCTTATTTTTTGCCAATCACAACGCACATGATTGCTAATCAGTGCTGCTAAAGAGCTTAAATCATCCGCACAGTCTGCTTTACTGAAAACAGCGGCAACCGCTCCCCAATCAACGACAGCATGATCAATAACATCTAAAAACTTTTCACATAAAACCTGTACCGATTGACGGTTATCTTGTTGCCACGCCTGCCATAAATATGTGTACTGAGGTTTAAATAACAGTTCTAAATATGCCTTGCTTTCTTCGCTTACTTGCACTGCAATCGGTTGTAATAGTTTATCTGAAATAAGTTGTTCAAACTCAGCATAACGCGCCATAAATAAAGCGTTATATTGCAAGCGTAAAGGCGCATCGTCACCACAACAAATACTTTCATTTAATGCATAGTGCATTTGCTGTTGCTCATGAAAAATACAAGACACCTGTAGACGTTCACTTTCCAATTTTGAATCGACGCCAAGCTGCAGACAATGTTGATGAAACAAACTGCCTATTTTATCGATAGGCAAGCAAATATGTCCGCCACCGAGTTGCTGACTTACCAATGCAGCTGCTAATTGCATTAAATTATCAGCCCCTAATTGCGCCATAAATTTTGCAAAATGAAAGTCTATTGGGCGAATTTGTTGATTTAACTGGCAGCGTTTTAATAACGCTAGCATATCCTGTTCACTGGAGCTGAGCTGTTCGCTTATGATCCCTTGTACCGACTTAGTGCCAAGGTGATTATTTTTATCTAGCATGACAACTCCTCTCGCAGTTTTTCTGCACTTAACTCACCGCTTAATAACTTATCTAATTTATCAATCAGTTCGAACTTTGGTTTAGTAAAATAAGAGCCTGCATTGTGCTCACCTTGCATCCCCCGTAAGAAGGTATAAAACACACCGCCAATATGTTGATCGTAATCGTAATCATCTATGCGTGATTTTAACAAGCGGTGTAATGCCAAGGTATATAACTGATATTGAAAATCATAGCGATGCTCAACAATCGCATCGGCCATAGCCTGTTCACTATAATCCGTGAGACTGTCACCTAAATAGTTAGATTTATAATCCAAAACAAAATATTGCCCTTGATATTCAAAGGTTAAATCAATAAATCCTTTAAGCATACCTTGCACTTGATTGAACTGTAATAAACCCGCACGTGCCGATAAAGGGTCATAATGTGTGATCAACTGATTCACCGATGACGCTTCAATCGGTTGCATCGGAATAAAGAACTGCATCTCTACTTTCTTTTGCGCTTCATTTAATTGCGACAGCGATAACTCAGGGTATTCATTAGCAGCTAATCGGTGCGCTAAAATATGCGTTATCCATTCACTGACAATCGGCGCCCACTCTTCTGCTGGTTCATAACCATTAATAATTAAACGGTCCGTTAACCAAGGGATCAATTTATCTGCAGGGCTATCTTGAAAATCAATTTCTTCAAATAACTCATGTAAAAAAGTACCGTGTTTTGCACCACGCGGAAAACTAAATACATTATTAACTTGCTCTTGTGGTAATGAAGACGGTTGTAATAACGAAGGTTGCTGAAGCAATAGCAGCTCTGTAACTTGAGCACTTTCCTCTGGAATTTTTTTAGTCTGTTTATCTTCAATAGTCGGCGCGCTATGGAAACGAGATAACGCCGAGTAACTCGTTACCCACCAATTTTTTTCAATGCTGCCAGTAAACTGCTGTGGTGCAATTAATTCAGCTGCAGATTGACTGGTCGCTTGATAAGTTTCATGTAACGCTTTAGGTGCATTGCGAATACCAATATTTTCCGACATGTCACACACACTTTTTAATAAGTGCTGAAGTTTTTGGTCATCACCAGCTTGTAACTCTTCACCCGCTTTAACACATAAATAACCCAGCGCACTTTTGGTTAACGGTGAGACTTTAGCGCGTCCTTTTTTATAAGGGCCAATGCCTAAATAACAACGATAAACACTGCGCGTTAACCCCACATAAAGCAGTCGAATGTCTTCCGCTAACAATTCTTTGGCAGTACTTTCTCTATGCGCATCTTCGCCATTTAAATCAAACACTAAACGTTGTTGCTGATCGTGAAACAAACACTCTTTAGGTTCACGATATAAACCACTAAACGGAATAAACACAATATCGTATTCTAGCCCCTTAGATTTATGCAAAGTACTCACTTGCACTAACTCTTTTTCGCTTTCTAAACGCTGTTTCTGCTCACCTTGCTCATTTTTAGCATTATTTATCTGCTCACTAAACCAACGTAATAACGCAAAGGCCCCTTCATACACCATACTATTTTTTTGCAACAACTCAGCCAGATGCAATAGATCCGTTAAGGCACGTTCTCCCTGGTTTTGCGCTAATAAATTGGCGCTAATACCTTGCTCATGAAAACACTGTTGCAACATCACCAATATGCCACTTTCTTCCCACACGGTTTTATAACGCGTAAAGTCAGCAATTTTAGCTTCCCAACTGGCGGTGTCAGAAAAGGTAAAGTGGATTTGATAAGGTGTTAGCGAAAATAACTTACAGGCAATCGCAGAGCGTAAATAACGTTCATTACTTGGATGCAAGCAGGCACTTAATAAACGCAACAAATCCTGCGCTAAGGTGCTTGCAAATACACTCTCCTTCAATGACAAATACACACTATTAATATTTTCTTCTAATAACGCTTTACGAATAATGTTCGCTTCGTTACCGGTACGCACTAACACCGAAATGTTATTCGCCAAAATAGGTGATTTATTACCTTCAGAGTCTTCTAAATAAGCTTGCTCTTGCTGCGCTAATAACAATAACGCTTTAATTTCATTGACCGCTGCTTGTGCACTGGCATGTCTAAAGGCATCACTGCTTAACCCACCATTGACGTGTAAGAGTTGCAATGCAGTCTGTTGATCATCATCGGGGTTATTAACCACCAGCTTTTTACGTTTTATCGGTGGCGCTTTTACAGGGTGAAAAGGAATATCTTGATCATAGATAAACGGTGCGACTCGATGTTGAAAAAAGCCATTTACCGCATCAATCATTTCCGCACTGGAGCGATAGTTATTATCTAAACTATAATGCGCGGTGACAGCATTACGCGCTTTCATATAAGTAAAAATATCTGCACCACGGAAACTGTAGATCGCTTGTTTAGGATCACCGATCATAAATAAACCAGATTGATCAAAGCGCGTTAATGGTTCGACTTGATCTCTGTTCCCTTGCACTTTAGTGCCGTCTTTAATTTGATCCGGCATATCATTCGCCGCATCATCAATTGCATCATTAAGCTGATCATTATCAACACTAACTTGCGCATAAATCGTATCAAAAATACGATATTGTACCGGGTCAGTATCTTGGAATTCATCAATCAAGGCGATTGGATATTGCTGCTTTATTTGCTGCCCCAAATGCCCTGCTGGCGATACCTGTAACGCATGGTCTAAGCGTGTTAATAAATCATCAAATCCTAACAACATATGCTGTTGCTTGGTGTTTTGTAAATTCTCTTTTATCCAATATGTCGCTTTAATCAACAAAGTATTTTTAATAGAAATGTCTTGTTCAAGTAACGCTTCAACAAGTTCAAAGGTTGTATGCGTTGGCGCAGCCCCTTTCTTAGTTTTATTAATTAATTCTGCTTGTGAAAACTTAGGTAAGCTTTTAGGCAAGGTTAAGTCCAGTTCGGTAGATAACGCCCATTCACTGACATTCTTAAACCATTCCGGTAAATTACGTTTACTATAACTACGCTTGTCGACACCAGAATGGGTAATAATATCTAGGTAATCATCTTTATCAGCATTCCAGGCTTGTTTAACCTCAGCAATTGCATTCAAACTTTTCTCATATTTACTTTTAAAATCAAAATCAGTAATAGCAGGAATAAACGTTAAATCATTGCGTGACAACCATTGCTGTAATTCTGATTTTAACGCTGCGGGATTCGCCCAATAACCATAAATAACTTCCGTTAATGGCGTAGATAATTGATAAAAATGTGCGCGCCAAAAATCATTACAAGCTTGGCTTAAAATTTCAGAGTCGTCTTCTAATAAGGTTTGTTGAAATAAACTACCCGACTCAAAAGCATTTTGTTGCAACATGCGCTGACAAAAACCATGAATAGTAAAAATGGACGCTTCATCCATTTGTAATTCAGCAAAACGCAGTAAACGAATATCATGTTCAAGGTTGCTACTATCTGCAATTAATTGTTGGCAATAATCATCTTTACTGCTGCCTGCAATAAACGCTAAACGTGTTTCACGAATACGCTCTCTAATTCGACTTCTTAACTCTGCTGTGGCAGCTTCAGTAAAGGTCACCACTAAAATTTTATCGACGGTTAATGGCGAACGATGTGCAGTTTGACTGTTAGTTTGACCAATATCAGCACTTGTATTGTCTCCATCTAACGGGGCATCGCCTTGCTTACCATGGCCTAACAATAAGCGAATAAATAAACTCGCAATGGTATAGGTTTTCCCCGTACCCGCTGACGCTTCTATTAATCGACGCCCAAACAGTGGAAAGGTTAACGCCTGTAAAGGGGTTACAGAAATATCGCTATTGCTCTGATCATTAGCCATATCGAGGTCGAGGTTTAAATTTTCTTCTACCATGATTACTCCTCTCCCCACTGTTGATATATTAAATCATTTAAATTGCATAATAACGGCATAAAGACCTGTAATGCGATGAACTCAAAAGCTTGCCAATGATCTTCAATATTATCAAAAAGGCGATTAATATAAGGGTCATTGGCTTCGGCATAGCCTCGATTATTATGAAATACTTTTAAGGCAGCTTGTTGCCCAGCGGCACGAGTATCAAAGCTTAGCTCTTCTAATACAAAAACATTGGCTTGTAATTGACAAACGGCCTCGCACCATTGGTAAGCACTTTCAACAAAAAAGGGTAAGGCTTGTTGTAAGCCCTGCTCATATAACGCTAACAATTCAGATAAACGTTTATGCGCATAATCCGCAGGGATCTCTTCAAAATAGTGCCCTTTGGTTTGACCAAATAAAGTCGCATTCAGGTGCTGCCCGTGCACAATGCAATAACTCAAATGTTCAACCCAGAGTTTTAATAAATCTTTACCTTTAATATTACCCGGTTTAATACGCACTAACCCATTTTCACAATGGTCATCTAATGCGCCAATTAAGCGTTTTTTATCAAAGGGAATATCAACCTGTATTTGCTCAATATCGCCAATGAAATAACCGCTATAAACGCCTGCTAGATCTACCATTACCTGCAAATCTTTATTAAAAATCAAGGTAGCAAACTCACCCACGGGTAACTTACCCTGTGCTTGTAAGCCAACATATAACTCAGTTAATGCTTGGTCATCTAACCCATTTTCAAATTGCTGCTTTTTAAGCATATATTGTTGTAGGTTATCCAGCGCAAAGGGTTCATCGTTTTCTTGGTCAATTTCATCAATCTCAAAATACACATTCAAGCCTTGATTAAAAAATGCACGACAAGGATTTTGTAAAAACCGAATCAATGACGTTAACTCAACGTGGTCACTTTGTAATAAAGGCAAGGGTTGATTAATTTCATCGTCTGTCACAGGCGCTTTCGTTAATGCCTGCCACCAAGATTGTTGATAGGTTTTGTGTTTACCTTGAAAGTATTGTTCACTAAAACTTTGCATCGGATAGTGATGCGTTAATGAAGCTAATAACGCTTTTTCAAGCTGTCCACTTTCTAACTCACCGCTTGCAATCAAACTCACTGATTGACTAGCAAGCCTAAAACTCTGCTGAATATAATTAAGTAATTCACTGACTAATACACTGGGCATTTTTTCACTGTTATCACTGATATCTTTACCAATATAACTCACATAAAAGTTCGACTGCGCCGATAACAACGCTTCTAAGAACAGGTAGCGGTCTTCATCTCGACGTGAACGATCACCACGTTTACGATGCCCAACCATTAAATCAAAGCCCATCGGTAAGAGTGAACGCGGATATAACCCATCATTCATACCTAATAAACACACCACTTTAAATGGGATAGAACGCATTGGCATCAGCGTACAAAAGTTAACCTGCCCTGCTAAGAAACGTTGGCTATTAGACTGGCTAGAAAGGTGTTCTTGTAAATACTCCACCAGCACCATTAAGGCTAAGGGTTGATCAAATTTTGCCTGTTCAGTTTGCTCTGTCAGTGCTTGCATTTGCTGGCGAATTTGGCTAAATAACACGCTATTATCTTCATCTTCGAGATAAAAATCATCAATAAGTTGATTAATAAAGAGCTGCCATTCAGCACAACTCACTTCTTGATTTAAATTACTTTCTAACACAATCAAGGTATCAACAAACTCAATAAAGCGACCTAACAAGTCACCTTGTAACCCTTGCACTTCATCGTAAGGCGCAATACCTTCAAATAAATTGTCGCTCATGGCATAACCGAGCAACATACGTTTTAAACCAAACAACCAGTTATTTTGCGTTAACGCTGGCAGTTCCCATTGGGTGGCCGAATTATCATTAAGTCCCCAACGAATACCACTTTCAGTGATCCAGTGTTGTAACAAATCAAACTCATCTTGCTTAATCGCAAAACGATTTAAAATAGCCGGTACTTCTAGCAAGGCTAAAATATCTTCGCGTGTATAACGGCTTTGTTGCAAGTTCAATAACTGTAAAAAACTCGCCAGAATAGGATTCTCTTGCTGCGCACTGACATCAGAGATAGAAAATGGAATAGTGACACTATTACTTGATCGACTAAACACCGCATCTACATAAGGGGCATAGGCATCGATATTTGGCACCATTACAATAATATCTTTAGGTGTGAGTTTTTTGTCCTGCTCAAACATCGCTAATAAATTATCGTGTAAGACTTCCACTTCACGCATCACACTATGGCAAGCGTGTAAGCTCAACGAGTTATCATCATCGCTAATTTCAATACGCAACGTAGGGTCAATCAAGGTTTGTGCAGAACTATCGGTTAAGTCTAAAATGTCCGCTTGAATATTGTGTAATAAACTATCGCGGTCAATATCCACAAAGGCATCAATCTCTTGTTGTTCAAGGCTATATAATTGGTATAAAAAATCGCGTCCCATTTTGCCCATTGAAGCCAGTAACGGATTACCCACTTCACTTTCAACATCACCACTGCTTGCCCAGGCTAAATGCGCAGCATCTTTTTGCCAGCTAGTCGCCGTTAACTCCGCCACTGCGCCAGCTTCAACACTGACTTTAGGACGCGACTGCGCAAAACGTTTCGCAAGCAGTTTAGGGTCAACAATGTCGCCCCAATAATAACGACAAGGATTGGTTAATAAAAAATGCACATCACAATGTTCTGCCAACCCTAATAAGGCCTGCAGGTAAGATTCGGGTAGAGAGGAGATCCCAAAAACAAAAATACGTTTTGGTAAATGGCTTAATTCTGCGGTTGTTTTAGTTGCTAATGTACTTAAAAAGTCTTGGTACAAACCTGCACGGTGATAAGCTTTGCCCTGTGCTTGAAACCCTTGTTTGATATTACTGACCAATAAACGCCATAACTTAGCTTGCCAAAGGTGCGCGTCTAACCAATCGGGTTGTAAATGCTCTAAGCTCACTTGGTTATCTTCAAGTGTTTCCCAGTTATCAATCCATTCCGGTCTATACACTAAATATTGGTCAAATATATCCGCAATTTTGCCACTCAACTGAAAGCGTTTACGCAGGTGAGTATCATCTTTTAAGTAATCATTTAAAGCACTGAAATCTTCATCTTCTAAACAATCAGGCAATAACTTCATTATCTGCCAGGTCATGGATTGTTTATTAAAGGGGCTGTTATCCGGCACATCTTGTAAAACATGTTTAAATTGCTGCCAAATAAAACTCGCCGGTAGCGGGAAATCAATATTCGCCGCGATCCCCGTTGATTGCGCAATCTCTAATTGTAACCATTGCGCCATACCCGGGCTTTGCACTAGAACCGTTTCATTTTCAAAAGGATGACTTAATGGCGATTGCTTCATCAGCGCCAACACCAGCTCTTTCAGCAAGCTTATTTGATTGGAATGGTAAACACGGAACATTAATAAAATCCTTTCTTTCTATTTATTTAATCATTACTAACGAATACTTAAATATCTAATTTGAGCTAGTTGTATGGGACGATTTCATTAAATGTAGATTTAAGCTTAGCTTGCATACTTTGTATTTCATTTTTACTATCTATAAATAATACTCGTAAATGCTTTTTAGCTCGTGAATGAGCAACATAAAGCAAGTTCTCTATTTGTTTATTATCCATTTCATCACCCGAAAAGTAGCTAATAAACTCTTGTTTTTTATATTGAAAGTTTCGTTCCATGATAATAATTACATTATCATATTCTTCACCTTTTGTTCCATGCCATGTATGATAATTTATTTGGTTTGAAGATTCATGTTTGGATATAAAAGTAAACCAATTAAACCATTGTTTTATATCAACACATACGATTTTTTCAATTAACTCTTTAAGAGCAACTTCTTCCTTTTCCCCCCGAAGTTTAAAGCTATCAGTGGCCTTGTTTTTTAAAAAATCAACTAAAAGACTTGAAACAGAATCTACTTGTAGTTCTGGAATATGTTTAGATAAAGAGTAAGATATAATTTCTTGATAACTATGATCTTGCTTATCTAAATCAATTAAAAAATCAGAAATATTCAGGTATTTGTCTATATTTTTTTTAATTTTTTCATAAAACCTCCGAACTACTAATATTTTAACTTTCTCTTTACCAACTAAATCTCCAATAGAAATATTTTCCATTTTAAAAATACTAAATAGCGACATAATCTGATATATGAGCCTTACCCATGGATTCAATTTAGTTAACTCATGACTTAATAAATTACCATTTAGCTCATCGTGGTGAATTAATTTTGAATTATAAAATGCTTCATATATTTCACCAAAACCATTTAATTCCGCTAATGTTTTGTTTTTTAGAACTAAGCAGTGAATGTTTTCAATATCATTTAACTTCCAATCTTTTTTTGTTTTTTCTATAAACTTAGGTACAACTACCGATAAACTTAAATCAGTATGGAATAGCTTTACTTCTTTTGAATTAAAATTTTCATAAATACTTTTTTGTATTATACCGTCGGTTCGAAATGAGTTGGCTACATCAATAATTTGATTGGAAGAGCGGCGATTAACCTTTTTTTCTACTTTTTGTAAATGAGTAAAGACACTATTTAATCTGCTACCTATGCCTGTATCATAAATATTTTGCATTGGGTCACCGAAGAACCCAAGCATAAAGTTATTTTTGTTTTTTAGATCGATATACTTTAATGAGTTAATAACTTTCTCAGAAGAATCTTGATATTCATCAATTAAAATAATGGGGTATTTATTGGCTGTTATTTGCTTTAATTTGTCGTATTTACTTAACATAATCTCCATATAAACTAACAAAGTATCATGGCTAATTAACATTCGATATAGTATATCTCTATTAATTTTATGCTGGTATTTAACTTTTGTATAACCAACTTCTTTAGCATCAATTTTTATCAAACATTTTTGTAAATCTTGTTTTTTAATTAAATACTTAGCTAATTTTTTGAATTCAGTAACTGCTACGACTAACCCAATATCTACTTTTAACTCCTCTATTTTCGCTTTAAAATCGCTTGAACCAAGGCGGTCAATAAGATAATACTCTTCTTTATTTTCAAATAGGATATCGGCAAGTTGTAAAATATTATGGGGATCATTTAAAAGAAATTTCTCAACATCATTTTTTTTATCTAATCTGCCTGTAATGTACTCATCAATCTTATAATTTAGATTATCTATTTCTTTTTTTATTTGTTCTTTATGAATTGGTACTAATTCATTCTGATGATTTTTGATTAACTTCCAAGCAAACTCATGAATAGTCGATATATGAATTAAGTCATTATTACCAAGTCTTTTACGAATTTGGTTAGTAGCAACATTAGTATAAGTAATACAAACTATTTGTTGATTAAGCCGTTGTAATTTTTTTGACTTAAGTTGTACCGCTCGTTTTAAAGTTGCAACCAAAGCATATGTTTTACCTGCTCCCGCCCCTGCATTAAATATAAAGGATGTGTTGTTTTCTATGTACTCATTTAACTGATTTTGAGTTTCTATCTCTAAGTCTACTTGAGCTTTTGATATAAATAACATAATAACATTTACCCCAGCTTCTCAATTAAAAATTCGAACCCATCCAAAATATATTGTGGTAGGTTAGGCTTATCATCAGGGGCTTTAATAATTTCTAATAATAAATTATTAGCGAACTTACTTTTTGAATTATTTCTAGAAATAGCTGCTTGAAAATAATAAGACTTATTTGGTAAATTACTTACACCACCACTAGAAATAATATTTTTATATATATTAGGATGAGTATTTTTTAATGCTGTTTGAAGTAATAAGTTATCATGACTCGATAATATAAGAGCTTCTTCAAAACTAGTTGCATAAAAATCTCCAATCTTTTTTTGAAAAACGATCTTGATATTATTATCTTCAACATAGTCATATTCATCTAGATTTTTATCTAGATGAAGGCTACTAAGAGTGTGATTAGTAGATTTTTTACCAGTAAGAACTTTTACTTGTTTATATGCTTCGTTTACATCACATAACTCACAATCTTTTTTACATTCCCCTTTTTCACAAGAACTCCTTTTTATATCTAAATCCGTAATTATCAACGTAGGTATATTAAGCTTATTTAACAAAGTCTTATAAACAGAAGCATGAGCACCGTCTATTCTAAAAATAGTAATATAATAATCTTTTAAATTTTTATTCTCACTTAAATAATATTGCAGCAACACCTCCTCTGTCACCCCTTCAACCAAAATAACAGCATCAGAGAAAAAAAGTTCTGAGGCCTTAAACTTTATATGCGTTTTTAAAAAAGTTAAATTATCAGCTTCATTCTCAGAGTGACCTTTTAAATCATTATCTGATAAATTAATAATGTGGCCGTTATTTTTTTGTGAATTTAAATAAATAATATTATCCAATGTATTATTCGTATGGATTTTACTATTTAAAATATGTGCTGAATGAGTTGTTATTATAGTTTGTAGTTTAAGCCTCTTAGGCTCAGTACCATTAGAAGTAATTAGTAATATTTTATTAACCGCTTTATTAATTCGATTAATGAAAAACTCTTGTAAATGAGGGTGCATAAAAGCTTCAGGCTCTTCTATGAATAAGAGATTAGTGCCTGAATATTCAGAAAACTCATCATAATCCTCAATAAAGTGAATTATTTCACCAATAATATAAAGTAAACTTATATAGCCTAAACCAAATTGATTCTCTGGGATTTCATTTTTTTCATCAAAAAAAGTATACTTTATTAATGATGTTAAGAAACTGCTTTCGGTTATCCCTCCCCCTAGAGTTAAATCAAAATGACTTGATTCTATTTGAGATAATACATCGCTGAAGTTACTTTGCTTACCTGAAACTAGACTTTTTATATTATTATTAGATGATTCAACTCCATTTAAAATAGTATCTTTAAAAGTTGGATCATTATCATAGAAAAGTTTAATTATCTGCCCATATAATTTTGATAAACTTTTATCATGTAAATTTCTATTTGCTTCAATTTTCTTAATATTAAATAGTGAATTTAAATTGATGTCTTTAGAGTCTATCTTACCAGCTAAATCAGACTGAAAAGTTTGCGTTAACTTGGACTGTTGCAATAGATCGATAAAATCATTAAAAAGAAATGGACCACATCTTGATTTTGACGCTGTTGTTCTAACTAAGTGCTTTAATAGATTGAGTGAAAATTTATCAATCACGATACCATATTCAACGATCAACTTAATTTCATCGTTAGAACTATCCAGCGAAGTAAAAGAATTTAATACGCCTGACGATTCATCATCTGAATCGCATAAGAAAGATAATTCAAAACTAAATTTCGGTAAACTATTTTCAATAGCAGAGGTAAAACTATCTAAATAATTATTTAGGTTTTCATAAAAGAAGTTCTTATTATTTTGTTGTATAAAAGCGTTAACGATAGTATTTAGGCTTTCATACTTTCCTTTAAGATGACATAAGTTGAAATTATAAGGATTAACCTTTCCTAATGGCTCTAGAAGCAAATTAATTGCATGGGTAATAGTTGTTTTTCCTGCATTATTTTTTCCTACAATCAGGGTAATAGAATCTGATATTCCTTGTTCTTCAGTCGAATCATTTTCTTTAATAATTTTAGGATTTTTATCTATCATTGTACTCTTTTGAAACGAAGCTTCATTATTTTCAGTTTGATATTTACGGAAGTTATTAAGCTTGATACTTTTTAGATACATACTGGAAACCTTTAACGTCAATGTAATAATATAAATATTATCAAGGATTTGTCATGTTCACATATTTTTCTAACGTAAAGCAACTATGAGTTATAATAATCTTGAATTGTCACTCCTTTATAAGTAAAAGTGGAAAAATAGAAGGGAAAAATAGGGTCAAGTCTTTCATTGTGTAACAAAAGCTCACTCAATATGGCTACAACTCCCCCATCGTTGAACTTTCCCAAATCATTCATTGCTTTTAGCCGGTGCGTTATAAAAGCAATTGATTATTTGGAGCAGGATTGAATAAAGAGCTGGACACCCATTAACTTTGATAGCCAAAAATATCACTGTATCTTGCACAATGGTCTACCTTATTGGGCTCTGAAATAATAACTCCACGAAGGGATTCAATTTACCAAAATTGAATGAGTATTCAGACAAGTAATTATCAGGCGATTACTTTCTGGGTACTTATAAAGCAAAACCTCTGCACTTACTCTTCAAATCTAAGTTATCAAAAAAATCAAATATATTTCAACTATTATTATTCCAATGAACATGTTACTGAATTCAAGATCGGTAATAAATTGAGATAAAGCTTTAATCGAATTTGGTATCGTTCTACTTTTACTTTTATTGAATTCAATTTTTATACAAGTTTATTTACATTGAAAACATACCCTACTGGAGTATACTTTGATCTATAAAACTAAGGTTTTTGCTTCTTTAACAAAAAAAGAAGCTTTATCTGATAATGATCTTATTAATGCCTGTAAAGAAATGAGCCAAGGACTTTTTGATGCAGACTTAGGTGGTAGTGTTTATAAAAAACGCATTGCTGCTGGTAATAAAGGAAAAAGTGCCGGCTATCGAACCATTATTGGGGCTGTTATCAACGATAAATATTTTTTCTTATATGTCTTTGCCAAGAGTGACAAAGCGAATATTAATTCTAAAGAGAAATTAGCACTAAAAGAGTTAGCTAAAGAGTTTCTAGGGTTTGATCAGAATGAGCTAAACCAACTTGTAAATGATGGCGAACTTATTAAGGTAGAAAACGATGAGTGATATTTTAAAAGCAGTACATAAAACAGCTAAAGGCCTACAGAAATCTGGTTCGATAGATAAAACCACTATGCGTAAGTTTGATGCACTTTGTTTAACTAGTGTGCATGAGTTTACACCAGATCAAGTTCGAGCACTTAGACTTAAAAATAAACTTTCTCAACCCGTCTTTGCTCGTTATTTTAATGTGAGTGACAAGTTAGTAAAAAAATGGGAACAAGGAGACAGTAAGCCAAGAGGTGCTGCATTGAAAATGCTATCACTCGCTGAAAAAAAAGGTCTCGATATCATCGCTTAATCCAACGTAATCTAAAAATGGAACCTGAATAAGATGTGCTATTCCCGCAAATGAGGTTCAACAATCAAACACAAAAGTGCTGGGCCCCATAAACCTCAACAGATAAAAGAACTAATGGGGTCAAGTCTTTCATTTTGAATCATCTTGCAAGAGGAAAAACCTGCTCCTGCAACTTGAAATGCAGCGAAAACAATTGAAACAAGCAATATCAGATAGCTACAACAAAATTTTACTCAACATAGCTACAACTCCCCCGCCGTTGAACTTTCCCAAACCCTTCTTTGCTTTTGGCAAATCCAAACAGGACGTTTGGTTTAGGCTCGTTCTGACCCTGGATTGCCAGCAAGAGTCGGTGCGCGGGTTATTCAACTTTCTGTCATACGGATTAATGCCGACTGCACTTAAAAAGTGAACCTTATCTATCTAGTAATGAGTTTTTAGGAGCGAGTAACGTTTCAAAAGAATTAACTTAACATTCTCGAATTGAAGTAATAAGTGCACTCGAAATGTAGATGACATGAGCGTTTTATTACTGATTCTTACAAACGAAATAAAAACACACTATTAGTCACAAAATAATCAAACAAAAGAAAGTTATTGATATTTTTTAGATTATCATAAGCGCCGTTTTGATGATTTTTACTTATTTTTTTCAGTTTTTTTACTTTTTATAATGCAACCATTATTTATTGAGATAAAACGTAATAATTATCAGAAAGAATACACAACTGTATATATAACATTATGATTTTACGTTAAATACTTATGATTAGATGTGGTTTACTCTAGAAGCTCGCATGAGCTGAATTCTGAATCGACTATATCTTCTTTGCAAAGTAAGGCTACCGTAAAAATTATTTCCTATAAAAAAATAGTTACGTAACAAGGAAAACTAGGATGAAATTTTCATTTACTAAATTAGCTATAACAACGGTATTATCGCTAACTTCATTTGCCATTAATGCAACGATTATCATGGGCGAATTAAGCATTGATGAAAACGGTACTAATTTAATGACGGCTTCGAATGGAAAAACTTATGCAGGATGGGGTGAAACATTGTATTCCAGTTACGCGGAAACAAAGGCACTAACACAACTTGGAGGTTTGTATGAAGGTTTCTATATTGCAAATAGATCTGAAGCAGCCGATTTTTTCACTTTGGCAACAGGTGTTACCGTACCTGAACGGGGCGATCAACACTCGTCTTTTAGTGTGACTTTATCAGGAGAATTAGGGGCATATTGTGCAGGACCAAACCAACCGCAAGTTGGTTGTGGTGATTATACGCTTGGACACCCAAGTGAAGATGATGGACTCACATTTTGGTTCGATGAAGGGACCGTTGATGAGTACGGGAGAGCTAAAGTAGGAAGAATGACGCTATACGGGTATGTAAATCTATGGTTCTGGCACGATAACCTTGATTATGACTGGGATTGCATTCCGGGTGCATGTGGAGTTGAAAGTTTTTACCCTAATAAGTCAAACTCAGCGTGGATAATGGTACCTGCTCCAGCTACATCAGCTATATTAGTAATAGGGCTTTTAGGTTTTAGATTAGCTTGCAAGCAAAAGAGAGTTTAACAGCTTCGAAGTTTGCCATATAACAAGGTGCAGCAAGGTGCTGGACACCCACAAACTTTCGCAGATACAGCTATTCAAAATTAGCTAGGTATAAAAAATGAGAGGGTTATTATCTTTTGCTCACTGAACCAACCCTACTCAAGGTTCAGGGAGCTGGGTCTTTCTTTTTGCCACTTAACGCAAAAGATAAGACCTAACACTTCCCCCCTTACTTGTTTGTAGCAACATAACTAAATACTCAATCGCATTCCACATTCCGAGCAAAACAAAACTCATATGATCCAAATTTTCACTGTTAATACGGATCATTTTTCTATCTTTCCACGTAAAAAATAGGGCCAAGTATTGCCTTTTTCCTTTAAGTTAAAAACTAATGGGGTCAAGTCTTTCATTTTGAATAATCTTACAAGAGGAAAAACCTGATCCTGAAACTTGAAATGTGGCTACAACTTCCCCACCGTTGAACTTTCCCAAATAATTCATTGCTTTTAGCAAACCCAAACAGGATGTTTGGTTTAGGCTCGTTCTGGCCATGGATGGCCAGCAAGAGCCGCTGCGTTATAAAAGTAATTGATTATTTGGATCAGAAAGTGATTCGGTGGTCAGTTTCTTTGAGTTCTTTGTAGGTATAGGTCTTTTCTGATAAAAGAAAGTTTGGTCGCCGACAGGGCGAAAACACTGCCAATAAATATCAAGCAGACTGGGCGAGCGCAGACGAGCTAAAATAAAAAGTGGCTACAACTCCCTCACTGTTGATTTTTCCAAAACAATAAATTCCTTTAACAAAACCAAACTGGATAGATCTCGCTCTTTAGTGTTAGGCATAGAGGTGTATCAATAGCAAAACAGTTGAGCAAAAAATCACATGCAAAACTCATCAATTTAATCATATTTCTTTCAACTTCGCCATGATATTAATTTGTCTTTATGCATTTAAATAATTAATAAATTTATAGTCAAAATACAATTAAAGCGTAGACTTAACCGTATGTCTCACAGTGTTTGTGATTTTATTTTTAGGTTATTTTATGGAATTCAAAGATTATTATAAAATACTCGGTGTCAGCAAAAAGGCTGATGTTAAAGATATTAAAACAGCCTACCGAAAACTTGCCCGCAAGTATCATCCTGACTTAAATCCTAGTGAAGGTGTCGGCGAAAAATTTAAAGAGATCGCTGAAGCTTACGAAGTATTAAAGGATGCCGGTAGAAGAGCAAAATTCGATGAGATCCTAGAGTATGGGGATCAATCAAGCCAAGGATTTCAGCCTCCACCGGGATGGCAACAAAATCAACATGCGTACCAAGGTGATCCTAACGCTGATGCACATTTTTCAGATTTTTTTAATTCCATTTTTAATGGTGGATTTGATCAATCGCATTTTCACGGACAAGCTCAGCAACATCATTCTAGAGGCCAAGATGTTGAGACGGAACTGGCTATGTCATTACAAGAGACGCTGCATCAACAAATTAAAACCGTTCACTTTCAATTACCTGTTTCCGAAGGCGGAAAAACGCACCATATTAAAAAACAATTAAATATAAAAATACCACAAGGCGTAATTAACGGTGAACGTATTCGTCTTAAAGGCCAAGGAAAGCCGGGTTATGGCGGTGGTGAACCGGGCGATCTTTATCTGCATATTCGTGTAAATAGTCATCCCCTTTTTGATGTTAAAAAACATGATTTAGTATTAACCTTGCCGCTTGCACCTTGGGAGGCGGCACTAGGAACTAAGGTCACGGTGCCGACACTGGATGGTAAAGTGACGTTAACAATCGCTGCCAATACTCAGTCAGGTACAAAATTGCGCGTTAAAGGTAAAGGCTTAAAAAGAAAAGATAAGTTGGGTGATCTGTTTGTGGTTATTAATGTGATCATACCGCCTGTCAGCAATGATAAAGCAACCCAATTATGGCAAGAGCTTGCAAAAAACTCAGCTTTTGACCCACGGGTTTCATGGGGAGAATATCTATGATGCGCAGATTAACGGTGATTTCACTCAATGAATTATGTCAATTAGAGAGAATTGAAAGTCATCATATTATTGAGATCGTTGAAAATGGCATTGTCAAACCCATTGCTAATGCCAACAGTAAGGACTGGGAGTTTGACACTTCGAGTGTTCATTGGATAAAAAAAGCGGTGCGACTCCACCAAGATTTAGAAATTGATTGGCTAGCGGTGGCCTTACTTATCGATTTAATTCAACAAAGGGATTCGTTACAAAGAGAAAAAGAGTTTTTTCAACAACAATTGAGGCGGTTTACTGAGCATTAACAAACCAATGAAGAACGAGAAATTATTTCTTTCTCGTTCTTACTATAACCGACAACAGTTGCTATTGCGGTCATAAAAAGCAGAGAAAAAGCCAGGCAAAAAGTGATGGCACCGATAGAGCCTATCAACGAAACATATCTACATTTAACTGACACTCATCCCCTAGCCAACATGCATATTTAGTATGATCGTCAAGGTTATTACCTGTTAAAGGGTGAACAAATATATTCAAACTTTGGCGGGACGCTTCAAGCCAAGGAATAAGTTGTTCAAAATCATTCGATGTAAAAAGAATTTGGCAGCTCCAACAAGGGTGAGGACCGACCAGCTTTTGATGCACTCTACCTATTTTTAAATTGAACAAATCCTCCGCTTTTTCGCATAATTGTGTCGCAAATTCTACTGTTTGTAGGTCAAAATACACATGTGCATGATAATTTTCATGAAGATTAATAGGCCGTTGTGGTTGCTTCATATTGTTAACTTCCTCTTTTTTGCTTTGCTTATTAGTACCGTGTCATGATCGTATTATGCAATCAATATATACCCGTTACTAATTATAAAGCCAGCACATAATGCTGCCTATAAAATAGAGGCTTAATCAAATTCGTTCTTTAGGGATGTGATTAAGCACGCCTGCTAATAATGCATTTTCTTGAGGCATTTCAATGGTTCGGCTGTCCCACACTCTTTGACGAATATTGGCAGGGTTTGCTAACAGCGAAGTTGCTTGTTCACGTGTAAGTGGTTTACTAAACAAGTACCCCTGAATGGCATCACACTTTAAGTTTTGCAATACATGTAATTGAATATTAGATTCAACACCTTCTGCAATTACATGTAAACCGAGACGATGAACCATGGCTATAATTGCACTCACTATTGCGGCATCTTGTGCATGATCGGGAAATTCTTTTAGGAATGATTTATCAATTTTCACCGTATCAATGGGGAATAGTTTTAAGTAACTAAGCGATGAGTAACCCGTACCAAAGTCATCCAACGAAATACGCATACCAGCTTTATTCAATTCATTAAGATGCAACTCAGCCATTTTAATATTATGGATCAATGCTGATTCAGTAATTTCCATGATTACAGAATCAGGCATCAAGTCTGCTTGCTTTATGGTAGCCAAAACTTTATTCGCGAAGTCTGGTTTTCGAAACTGTACCACTGAAAAATTAATCGCCAAGGTTAGATGTTTATGCCCAATATCATGCCATACTTTTAACTGTGTACATGCTTTTTGTAGGACCCAGTTACCAATGTCATCAATTAACCCTACATGCTCTGCGATTGAAATAAATTCTTCGGGGGAGACTAAGCCCAGCTTTGGATGATACCAACGCAGTAAGACTTCAAAACTATCAATACGTCCTGTTTTTAGAGAGATAACAGGTTGGTATTCTATAGACAGTTCGTTACGTTCAATCGCGCGATGTAACTCCCCATACATATATAATTGAGACTTGGCATATTGATTTATTTCTTTGCTGTAAAATAGACAAACTTCCTTACCTAGGGTTGCTTTAGCTTCTCGTAATGCTATCCCTGCATGTGTAAGTAACAGCTCTGTATTTTCACCATCACTTGGATATACACTGGCACCGATGCGAGGATCTAAAAAGAGCTCAGTATCTTCCACTTCCACTGGCTTAAACATACAACTAAATAAACGTTGGATGATCCATGTTGCTTCTTCCTGTTTTTTCATGTCTGTGAGCAGCACAACAAATTCGCCACTATTGGTACGAGAAAGATTACACCCCATTTTTTCAATGCTATCAATCATTACTAAATCAACAGATCGTAGTGTCTTTTTTAAACGCTTGGCGACTATATTGATGACTTTATTATTCGCAGTCTTTCCGAGCGTATTTTTAATGATTTGTGAAGCATCAATATCAATGATTAAGATTGCGAACAAAGTATTTAAACGCAGGCTACGTTCAATACTTTGTTTAATACGGTCAATCAAGACTATTTGATTCGGGAAATCGCTAATGTCGTTTAAATCAAACTGATTCGTTTTTTGTGCGTAAATCAAGGCTTCTAGCTCTATTATACGATGGTGTAAATTTTGTACTGTCGTTTGTTCTGCTCGATTAAACTCTGGTACGGGCAGCATCACCAACTTAGAATCATTAATATTCAAGACTGCTGTTTCGCTACTTGTGCTTGATATTCCTTGTTTTTTTACACTGCTTGGTTCGATAGACGCAGTCATTGCTTTGCCAGCAGGCTCGATGACGGACCAACGAACCACTTGATTACGCCCCGACTTTTTAGCTGAATAAAGTGCTTTATCGGCAATATCTATAATGAACTCCGGTGTAACCCCTCCTCCTAAAACACTCGAAACACCAAAACTCGCGGTAAATGGAATGATGCCAGTCGCTTCACCCGTTTTATCATTATTAACCACTGAGCGAATACGTTCGGCAATATCTGCGGCTAGTTTTTCATCGACTCCTGGCAGCACAATACAGAACTCTTCACCACCGTAACGACAAACTAAATCGTCGCTACGTGCAGTTTCATTTAATATCTGAGCCAGTGATTTAATCACCATATCACCAGTGGTATGGCCGAAACGATCATTGATTAATTTAAAGTGATCGATATCTAGCATGATGCAACTAAGTGTCTCGTCATCTTCCATTTCACTCAATAAGGTTACAAAGCCTTCAAAGAGTGAGCGACGGTTTAGTAACCCGGTTAAAGGATCGCGTGTTGCTAACACTTGTAGTTTTTTATTTTGACGTGTTATTTCTTGTTGACTATGTTTTATTTGGTTTAGTGCACGCTCTAGCACAACATTTTTATTCTCTAATTCGGTAATATCATCAAATGTTACAACCACACCACGAATATCAGCATCGGCGGTTTGAATTGGTGCAATATTAACGGCAAAGCTAAGGTTTTCTTTTAATTGAGTGCATAATTTCAAGTTTGAAGGATCTGCTACAAAACCATCTAATAACAACTTCCAAGGCAAGCAAAAAGGTATATCGTTTTTCTCACTGTCTGTTGGGTTCCAGTCAAAATCTGATAGATTTTTACCAATTAAGCTAGCTGAAGGCTGGCCTAGTTTTTGTTCAAAAGCGGTGTTAACAAAAACAATTTTCCCATTGTTATCAAGTATCACTAAACCTTCAGCCAGTATATTTAAGGCTGAACTGACACGGTCAGGGATTACGTTACTTGGGTCTAATTCATTGAGTGCCCGTTTTAGGAATAACCAAAAAACGAGAAAACCAACAGTTAATATAAATATAATAATGGTAATGATAGAGCCGGCTTGCTCAAATATAGTAGGGTTACCATTCAGCGGTTTAAAACTAACCTCTAACGATCCCCACCGTCCTTCTTTCCCGTGAATAGGTACCAGTATATTAGCAACAGTTGAAGCACCTTTATCAGATAAATGCCAAGAGTTAAGGTGATCTCCCGCGCTAGAGATAAGTTGTTTATCGGAAGTACGTAAACCCAGTGAGTTAATGCTTGTATTCTGCTGCTGAAGCGAATGCATTAATAATGTAACTGAGCGAATATCGCCTTTCATTACATCTGCGGAAACTTGTACCGCTAATGATTCTGCAATCATTTTACGGGCATTGAATTCAGCTAATTTTGAATTTGGAATAAAGCCCAAAAAATCGGCAACGAGTAATAAACTGACCGTGAGCATACTAAGCCCAATAGCAAGACGAACAATAGGAGATATTACAGGGACTTTCATAGGTTATTTTTTAATCCTATCATCAGGTGATTGTGCTAGATTTTGATCTTCAAATAATGCATCGATATTAGCGCCTGCTGCTGCATCAGCCCCTGCGGCATCAGGTTCACTTGATTCAGCAGGGGTTAGTGCCTCACTGGCCGTCAATATCGGTAAAACATCCAGCGAACGCCATGCAGGCATTGCGGTTAAAAGGCTAGCTAACAGAGATCCCCCTCGTAATAACCAACTTACAAAAATAGCGGTACCAGTAATGCCTACGCCAGCTACTGTTCCAACACTCAGGTCTTGAATGATTTGGTTTTGTTCTGCGGAAGCATCTAAGTCTTTTTGCATTTTATCCAAGTCATCTAAAAATTCAGGGCTACGTGAGCCAATATGAGCAACCATTGTACTGAGCGGGGTTATAGTTTCTGTTTGTATACCATCATCAACCCAAATCGAGGTTAATTCCTGAAGAAATGTTTGGCTTTTCTCTTCAGCTAAGGAGGCATCATTATCGTCATTATTTGCCGGATGCCCAGAGAGCACACTCAGGAAGATACCTTCGTCCAATGGAGTGATCGTGAATTGGCTCTGCTCGCCCAATATGTCGATAGTAAGATCATCATCGTTAACTGTTCCTGTCGCAGTTTTGTTATCTACAACCTCTTCAGGAGAGTCTATATTGTCATCGGGGGTTGGCATAGGCTTAAGTAATTCAGGTTCGTTTATTAGATCATTATCAGTAACGCTGGTTTCTGTTTCTCTTGTTCCATTAATTTGTATTGTTACAGTGCTGATGGTTCCATCGATACTATTGACGTTAAAGGTTTCTGCATAAGATTCGCCCTCAATCAATTGATTAAAGGCAGATTTTGCCGTAAAAGTCCATGCACCTGAGGCATTAATGGTGAAGGTACCATATTTGCCAACAGTGGTATTTGAAGCAAAGGTATTCTCTTTATTATCAACATCGCTCGCTGTTAATTGACCAGCGGTAGAGATCGGGGCATCTGTTTCACCTACTTCTAAACGCTGACTACTTACTATCGCCGCATCATTAGTACCGTTAATCTGTATAGTAACGTTACTGGCTGTGCCATCGATACTGGCGACGCTAAAGGTTTCAGATATGTTTTCATTTTCATTCAATGCATCAAAAGCATCGTTCGCGGTGAAAGCCCAAGCACCGGACTCATTAATATTAAATGTGCCGTATGTGCCAACTAAGGTGCTAGCTTTAAACGCATTATTCTCATTATCTACATCATTAGCAGTTAATTGACCGCTGGTGGTAATAGCCGAATCAGTTTCATCAAGCACCTGACTTGCACTACTTACTGTTGCCGCATCATTAGTGCCGTTGATTTGTATAGTAACGGTGCTGGCTGTGCCATCGATACTGGCGACGCTGAAGGTTTCAGATATGTTTTCATTTTCATTCAATGCATCAAAAGCATCGTTTGCGGTGAAAGTCCAAGCGCCAGATTCAGTAATATTAAACGTGCCGTAACGACCAATCACGCTATTAGCTGTAAAAACATTATCTGCATTATCAACATCGGTGGATGTTAATGTGCCATTAATAATAATTGGGCTATTAGTTTCATTAACCATTTTTGATTCAGAGCTAACAATGGCCGCATCATTGGTTGCAACAAAGGTAATATTTGCAGTCATTTCTACTGAATCATTGCTACCATCACTACTGGTACCAATACTGCCATCATTATTACCATCATTAGCTATGACCCCCAAATTGAACTTAGTATCAATCAAAGCGTCGTTTGCTAGTGCTGTTTCGCCGGCATCGGTTAACGTGACGACACCTGTATTAGCATCGATAATGAAATAACCATTCTCATTGCTACTACTGATGCGATAAGTGATAGTGTCACCATCTAAATCGCTAGCAGTAAAACTTGCTACCACATCGCCAACCATTGCGGTATTTTCAACTTGAGTACTGCCAATGGCACTTTCAATAATTGGTACATCATTAGTGCCCGTCACCGTAATAGTGATCGTTTTCGTTTCACTAACGCCATTATCATTGTCAGTTGCAGTGTAAGTAAACGTTACTTCACGAGTTTCATTTACCGCTAAGTCATCAAAATCATCACCGGAATCAAAGATATAACGTCCCTCGATATTGAAGTTCAATTTACCTTCTGCTACATCAGCAACTAGTTGATAACTTACTACTGTTCCATCAATATCAGTCGCTTTAGGGACATTGCTATTCAATATATTATTTTCTACGACGGTCACTGCATCATCATTTGCTATTGCGATATCATTAACGCTGTTAACCGTAACATTCACCGTTGCGGTTTGGCCTTCGGCATTGGTATAGGTGAAGCTATCGGTGCCATTGAAGTTGCTGTTTGGTTTGTAGTTGATAGTGCCATCTTTGTTAATGGATACCGCGCCATTACTACCTTGCGTCACAGAAGCAACAGCTGATACGGCGGCATCAGTACCATCTGCTAAGTCAGTATCATTGCCAAGTACGTTGATAGTAATCGCCGTATCTTCATTGGTATCGGCTTTATCATTTTCAACCACGGTCAGATCATTAACGCTGTTAACCGTAACATTCACCGTTGCGGTTTGGCCTTCAGCATTGGTATAAGTAAAGCTATCGGTACCATTGAAGTTGCTGTTTGGTTTGTAGTTGATAGTACCATCTTTGTTAATGGATACCGCGCCGTTACTGCCTTGAACTACTGAAGCAACAGCTGATATCGAAGCATCTTCGCCATCGGCTGTATCATCATCATTCGCTAAAACATCAAGAGTAATCGCGGTATCTTCAACGGTCGTGACTGCATCATTGGCGACAATCGTTAAGTCATTAACCGCGGTAACCATTGGCGTATTGGAAGCGGTGCTAAACAATGGTGTAGCGTTATTATCAATAACTTTAAGGTCGATAATATCTAGCGAGCCACCAGCGTTGATCACATAGATACCCGTTTGAGTCAGTAATACATGGCCATTTTCGGTATCTAAAGCATAATGTGTGCTCGCCGTATTGAAGGTCACGCTTAATTGGTCCTTGTCCCCATGATCATCGATCATGTAGCTTCCAGCGATACTCTCATTTGCAGTTAAACCACCCGCATCTTCAACAAAGTTATTGATTGTGACATCGATTGTTGGCGTGTCATTTACTGCATCGACAGAAACACTGGCAATCACTCGCTCGCTGCTGAACGCTGTATTTCCAGCGCCATCACCTGCAGAATTAGAAGTATTCGCTTTTTCGCCATGTACACCTGATGTTTGATCCCATGCGACGTAGGTTAAAAACTCTGTACCATTCCAATCAGGGTCGGGTACGAAACGTATTTCGTCATTTTCAGCCAGTAAAAGTGATTCACTTTTTGAAACAGAACCTATTGTTACCCAACCTGATCCAATATTGTATTGCCAGTCACCATGCTCGCTTGATAAAGCACGAATCGCGATGCCTTCTAAGGCTCCGCTATCTGCATCACTAATAGAATCAGGATTAGTATTTGAACTTGCGAGTATCTCAGAAATCAAGTTGCCAACGATTATGTCTTCATCCATATCTTCGCTAATAGTGCTTAGGGTAATTCCACTATTCTGTTCTATTACTGGCGCATGGTTGTCATCATTAAGGATAGTTGCTACAGCACTGTCTTGAATACCAAATTTGATATTTTGCTCTTCCGATACCTTTTCAAAAGCGAATGAAATAGTTTTATCATCTTCAGGGGTTGTGTCATCATTAAGGGTAATGGTCTGTATTTGCACAACTGAACGAGTATAATCGTCAGCTTTAATAGTTATAGGTCCTGCGAAGGTATAATCATCGCCAGAAGTGGCTGTTCCGCCATTAATGGTAAAGGTAAACGTTTTATCCGTAGTACTAACCACATCAGACGTGACCGTATAGCTGATGGCTATCGCCCCATCACCTTCATTTGCACTGTACGTGGCTGATGTGAATTCAATAGTGACGACACTGTCGCTACCAGCATCAGTAATTGTCCAACCATAATCATCGTTCAATGATTGACGTTGATCATCAGATAGGCTGTAATTCAGCCCGCTTGCTCCAAGAGTGACGTTAGACTTCACGGTCTGTGCAGCCCAACCAATCAAGGTTGCATCATAATTCTCGATCGACAAACCTGATGAACTTAGCATGTTGCCCATATTAGTTACGTTATTGATCTTCCAACTGCCAATGTCTTGATCAAAATCACTGGCACCTTGGAACATATTTCCCATCGTCGTAACACTGGAGGTATCCCAGGCTCCTATATCCTGGTTAAAGGCAGTAGCAAACCTGAACATTTGCGCCATCGTTGAAACACTCGCGGTATTCCACCCCCCTATATCTTGATTAAAGGCAGTAGCATTTCGGAACATATTTTGCAAAGTAGTAACACTCGCGGTATCCCAGGCTCCTATATCCAGGTTAAAGTCAGTGGCCCCAAAAAATGTAGACTGCATACTAGTGACACTAGAGGTATTCCATGCACTAATATCTTGGTTAAAGTCAGAGGCAAAAGCGAACATGCCATGTATAGTGGTGACATTGGAGGTGTCCCACTCCCCTATATTTTGGTTAAATACAGCGGCAGATAAGAACATATCCCGCATATTAGTAACATTTGAAGTGTCCCAAGTACCGATATCTTGATTAAAAGATGAAGCACTACTAAACAGGCTTTGCATGTTGGTGACATTTGAAGTATTCCAATCTCCAATATCCTGGTTAAAGTTTTCAGCGCCATTAAACATGTATGCCATGTTGGTGACTTTTGACGTGCCCCATGAAATAACACCTGTATCTGAATTGGTTTGTGTACTTATATCCTGGTTAAAAGAGCTCGCACCTTCGAACATACGGGCCATAGTCGCGACACTGGAAGTATCCCACAGGCCAATATCTTGATTAAAATTTACTGACTTACTAAACATTTGGTACATTGTGGTGACACTTGAGGTATCCCAGCTACTAATATCCTGGTTGAAAGCAGTCGCACCGTAAAACATATTACTCATGTTGGTAACTTTTGTGGTGCCCCAAGATGTTTCACCAGAGGCTAGAGTAGATGTGTTGATATCCTCATTAAACAAAGAAGCACCAGCAAACATGCTTTGCATATTGGAGACATTAGATGTATTCCATGAACTAATATCTTGATTAAAAGCCTCTGCACCACTAAACATGCTTTCCATAGTGATTACTTTTGAGGTGTCCCATGACATTTGACCATTGGCTAGAGTAGATGTGTTGATATCCTGATCAAACGAGGAGGCTCCAGAGAACATGCCAGACATATTTTCGACACTAGACGTATCCCATGAACCAATATTTTGGTTAAACAATGACGCATTATTAAACATATTTAGCATATTGGTGACGTTAGAGGTATGCCATGAACCAATATCATAATTGAACGCACTAGCGCCGTTAAACATGTAAGCCATGCTATTTACGTTAACAGTTTCCCATTTACCGATATCTTGATTAAAAGAACTGGCACCTAAAAACATGCGGGCCATATTATTAACACTAGAAGTATCCCAACCACCTATATCTTGGTTAAATTCTTTTGCACTAGTGAACATTTGGTACATAGTGGTGACATTTGAAGTATCCCAGCCACTAATATTCTGGTTAAAGGCTGTAGCACCATTAAACATGTCTGACATATCAGTCACATTGGAAGTATCCCAATAACCAAGTTTAACCGTTTCTAAAGAACCGATATCTTGATTGAATGTCGTAGCTCCTGTGAACATGTTAGACATATTAGTTACATTGGAAGTATTCCAAGCACTAATATCTTGATTGAAAGCGGTTGCGCCATTAAACATTCCAGACATATTCGTCACATTAGACGTATCCCAGCCACTGAGGTCAGCATTAATACTGGTCGCGTTCTTAAACATCTCAGAAAGATCGGTTATTGCGGATAAGTCAGGGGCATCTGTCGCGTTAATAACTAAGTTATCCGCACCTTCAAAAGCATCGTCTAAATTCTGCCAAGCAATATTACCCCATTGTTCGATGCTTAATAACTTATCTGCATCACCGTTACCATTAAAGTTAATACCGGGAAAATCTCCAACGATGGCAACAGTGTAAATACCTGAATCTGTATAGGTATGACTAACCGTTTCTCCAGCTATGTACTTTGTTGACGTTTCATCTCCCCAGTAAACGGTGAAATTTGTTTTGCCAGCTCCTATTGGAATGGTAATAGACTCATCTGCACTAGTCGTTAGCCAAGTAGTGACAAAACCGTTGGCGACCGCATCTGCTTGATAATCAACGACAGTGACGGCAATATCTTGCACATCAGCCCCGCCATTATCATCATCTACCGTGACCTGTACGTCATAAATATTGTTAACACCGTCATCAGTTGGATTTTCAAAGTCAGGTGCAATTTTAAAGGTCAGCTCACCTGTTTTCTCCTCGATGCTGAAGAGGGATTCATCTGTTCCGCCTGTAATCGAGTAACTCGCTGTTGCAGCATCGTCAACGTCTGTGCTAGTGACCGTCGTGACCAGAACACTATTTTCTTCCACGCTAACGGATGCATCAGAGGTGATCTCAGGGGCGTCGTTGACAGCTGTAACTTTGATGGAAGGAATAATAGTCCCAGCACTAAAAGCAGTACTACTACTATGAGAAGATGTATCGACTCGCTCCCCTGCCTCACCAGAAGTCTGATCCCAAGCGATTAATTGTAGAGAGAATTCTGTTCCAGAAAAGTTGTCATTGGGAACAAAACGCAAACGGTCAGTGTCACGCAATAACAGTGTATTTTTAATACTTGTGCTTCCAAGATCTATCCAATCATCATCGTTAGCTGTTTCATTAGATCCTAAATAATATTGCCATGTACCATTGTTGCTTGAGCTTGCTAATATACCAATACCTTCTAGCGTATCTGCATCTACATCGGTAATCGCATCTCCAGGAGCACTCAGAATGATTTCAGAGATAAGATTACCCACATTATTGGGTTCATCTTCTTGAATACCTGAGAGTGAAAATCCACCTGTAATGCTAAACACTGGTGCATCATTAACGGCAGAGATTGTGCCACTAACGGTAGCAGTATCGGTAGCACCACTCTCGCTCCCATTACTGATAGTGTAATCAAAACTAACCGCACCATTGTAATTGTCAGCAGCAGTGAACGTAATATTGCCATCTGCATCTACGTTAACAGTACCATTGGTGACCGAAATACTTTGTGCTGTACCTATCGTTAGTGTTGTTCCATTAACCTCAGTTATGGTTGCAACATCACTATACCCTGCAAGCATGTCAGCATTTAAGTTCGCAGTCGGAGTGTCTTCATCACCATTCAGTAAATTGGCGGTATCAGCTAATAAATAACCCCATTCTTGCTGAGTGTCGGCATCAATAACCACACTGCTTTCTATTGTTCCCGATTGATATTCCAACTCCCAGTCACCACCAAGATCAGCGTGTCCTGTTAAATCATCTGATGCGGCAACATCCGCATCAGTTAATTCTGATAGCGTATGAATAAACGCAATACCTTGGGCATCGGCGGCGAGGTCACAGCCGTAAATAAGTAAGTCACCCTCTGCTGAAAAGGCATTACTCCACTGGCTAATTGCCTGTGAGTTTTGAGTTAATTCAGTTTGGCTTAGCTGACTATTACCAACCTGTACTGAACCTGATGACCCATGGGAAATTAGATGTAACGCATCTAAGTTTTCCTGACCAGCTAAAATTTCACTGACTTGTTCAATACCATTCCGGTTTGAGTCTAGAATGATCACTTCAAGAGTAACATCATCATCGGTTTGCGATTGTAAGGTATCGACTAACTGCTGATAATCCTCTACACCGGCATCAATAATGACCAGTTCGTGACGAATATCAGTTATTTGTGACGTTGACTCAATCAATAATTCGGAATGGTCATATTGATTGTTGTTTTGACTAGAATCATTGATGAAAGTGGTTTGTGACCTTGAATCAATCAATAACTCGGAATGGTTAGCATCATTAATAGCAGTATCTTGTGCGTCAATATAATCGAACTCTGCCTGCGCATCGCGTAAAATATCTTCCGTTGACATGTCATCAGGTAAATCGAGATCTCCAGCAGATAGATCTAACCCCGGTAAATCAGCTGACAGTAAAATACGCGGCTCAAGCCCTTCAATAACAGGAGAGTTATATTTACGTTTTTTAATCGATGTCGGTTTCTTCATCACAAATTTCATCGCTACTACTGCCCTAATTTTGAGGAGTAGTTAGTAATAGCAATGGCTATTAAATAAGACAGTGAATAAGGTTGATTCCCCTGAAAACCATATTTTGTAGAGCCTTTGAAACCCGTTAGTAATAAATACATTAGATTCGCAATATACCCTTCTATAGGTTTAATGATGGTCAACAAAAGAGCGCTCCTCTTCTGCGGATAGATTTTTAGAAACCGACACTTGCTCGATAGAGTGATAAGTAGATTGAGTGACGCTAGCAGTTTGAGTTTCCGTTACGTTACCTTGCGATATAAAACTAACTTTACAGCGCAGACCCGCAGGAATTTCATAATCTGGGTTATCTAATGTAAGACGAACGCCGTAAGTACCACTCGCGACATCGGCAACGCGATCAATACGGCTAACGGTTGCTTGCCATGTTTGATCGACCGCATCTGATCTTACGTCTGCTAACATTCCTTTTTCTACTTTGCCCATTTGCTCTACTGGAATAATAACTTCAACATTTAAAGGAGAGAGTTGTGCGATACGTACAATAGGTTGATCGTCAACATATTCACCTAGCGTTTTAAAGCGATCCATGATGAAACCTGTTATTGGGCTACGAATGGTATGACGATCCACGACTGCCTGAGCGCGAGCATATTCCAGTTCAGCTAGCTTTTGATTATCAAGTGCCTGATTGAGCTGTAGTTGAGTCAATTTAGTTTCAGTTTGCGTTTGATCCATCTCTTTGCTAGATACCATTGAACGTTTATACAGATCTTCAATGCGCTTGCTTTGTCGTTCGCCAAACTCTGCATTGGCACGCCTTAATTCAATTTCAGCCGTCAATGAGACACGTGTGCGAGCGAGTTCAAGTGAGGCCATATCGACTTTTGATTCAAGTACTGCAATCACGTCTCCCGCTTTAACAAAATCGCCACGGTCGACCTTCACTGATTGTAATACACCCGGAATATGGCTACCTAGTTCAGCAGTCTCACTAGGGTCGATAACACAATCTAAAAGCTCTAGCTCGTTGAATAATGGATCAGTTTCCTGCGCAGCCGCGAAGACAGGTAACCAAGTTACCTGCAGAATTAATAATAAAAATCCATGTTGAAGTCTAATGCGACTCATAAATATTCTCACATTTTTATATGATATTACGCTGTTGCTCACTGACCTTCATAAGCCATATTGAGAGCTGATATAAACAGCGGCAAAGTAACAAATAATTGAAATCTATATTTCAACCTTACGTATATTAAAAATAAAATAACTTTATTAATTCAAATAATTGTCAAAGTTATGATGCTAAACATAATCGATGTATTATTCAGCATTTGATACTAAATCGACCAATCAAACAAAATACAGAGTGCAATGCACTTAGGCCGTTAAGGGGATTAAATACCTTAAAAATAATCGTTGTAAGCCCCTCATCCATTGTCCCCATAAAGATTCTGAACCATGGTTAAAGCGCACATAAGCCCGCTCGCCAATACCCGTTACTTTTGTCCCTTCAGGTAGTGCAATATCTAATTGAAAAACATTTTCTGTGGCCGTTAAGCCTGTTTTATCTCGCATATCGACACTTATTTCACCACCACCAAGTGCACCAAGCGCGATACTAGGCAATGCTGAACCACCTGCAGGAACTTCACGTATTAATATCCCTTGAATAGAAGCAGACATTTTTCCGGGCAGTTTGACCTCAATGGAATCAGGTTTTGAATGTAATAAATCTGCATATTCTTGTTTTACTACAGCACGTACTATCGGTTGTTGATCTTGAATTACGTAACCTAATATGTTGCCTTGATTTACAAATTGACCTCTTAGCTGATGCGGATCATGCAAGATAAATCGACCTTTAACAGGGCTTATTATTTGTAATGAATCCACTTGTTTTCTAACTTTATTTAATTCTGCAGTGACGGCTTTAATGTCGTCGGCAACCATCGCACCACGAACCCGACTGTTATTTCTCTCAGATAGTTTTTTTGTGCTCAATTCTCTTAGTCGAGCTTCTAATATAGTACGTTCAGTGAGCAATGATTTATCTTTTAAAACTATCAGTAGCTCTCCTGCTTGAACCTCACTGCCAGAGTCAACCACAACTGATTCAACAAAACTATTAGAAGGGCTTAAAATCTTCCCATTATCATCAAACCAGATCACACCTTGTGCTTGGGTCGTGAGTGACACGGGGATTTGCAATAAACTACCACAAATAAGGATAGTTAAGCCTAAGGTAGATAAAGCCCGAACACGGCGAGCTTCAAGTCGCGGACTAGTGATCAGGAAATGAAGTGTTTGCAGCAATGGTTTCAATATTTGTTTAAATATCGCCCAGCTCGCTAAAATTACTCCGATAATAAAAAATTCACTGGGTAAATACAGCGCAATACCTATCAACACTAACAAACGATAAAGTGGTGATGCTAAACCATAAAAAAGGAACCAGGCTGACTCGCCATGCGCGCTGACAGGTGATTGTGAACCTTTTATTCCAAGTGCATATTTCTGAATTAAGTAGAGATAAAACTGGCTTGCACGAGAAGCTAAGTTTGGAATTTCAATAAGGTCGGATAGCACATAATAACCGTCGTAACGTAATAGTGGGTTACCGTTAAATAACAGTGTAGAGACACCACTAATAAGCATCGTATTAAATGCAATTTCATGAACAAGGCCAGGTTCGCTAAGCAGCCAAACAAATAGTCCTAATGCAGCTAAAAACAGTTCAACCAAAATACCTGCAGCAGCAACTATCGCTCGACGACGTTTATCGCGAAATGCCCATGATGCAGATGCATTAATATAAGGTACGGGCATAAATAATAGCAGTGTAATGCCGGTGTCATGTGACTCGCCTCCGCCGGCTTTGACCGCCATGCCATGACCTAACTCATGCAATATTTTAATCACAGGATAGATCAGCCAAAAAGCTAATAACTCAGAGGGACTAAGGCTTTTATCTGCAACAGCCGCTACGATGGATTGCATATTGACCACCGCTAAAAGAAGTGCAGCAACGATTGTTATCAACCAGATCCAAAGTCCTTTTACTGAAAAAATAAACCTTGCAAAGGGAGCTAAGTAATTCAATAGTCGGTCTGGGTCAAACAAGGGAATTCGAATTGCTAGTGGGTTACTTATCACTGATTTTTTTGAATTTTGTGATTGATAATAGCGGTTTAGCACCTCTTGCTTACCAACAGGAAGACCGTTACGCAAGACTTCTGCTCGTTGCAATTGCGCCAAAATATTTAATATATCTTCAATTTCAAGTAATTCATCTTTTTCGCGATTTTTATTGGCCAAGTACATGATTTCCTGCATTGAGAAATCACCATTTAATCTGCCAATCACTTCATAGGCAGTGGCATTAAATCGAGTAAATTTACCACCTGATTGATCATGCAGAAGGTACCAACGCTCTCCACGATAATCTTGTACAAGAATTTTCACATGCTTGCGCAGATAAGGGCGTAACTCCGCTACATATTGCCATAGGGATGAAGTTTGCTGTGGTTTATTCATCGATTAGAACCCTAAAGACCAAGCCCAAAGGCGTAACCGAGAAACTAGCGAATCAGTCCAAACACTTAATAAACTACCACGACCAGCAACGATCTTTGCGGTTCCCTGCATACCAGGACGCAACCCTTCGGGGGGGGCGATGATGTCCGACTCTACACGGAAATTATTACTGCCCTGCGTCACTGAGGCGATGGGAAATATCTGTGAAATGCGCAATTGAATTAATTGATCAGATAAACCTGTTAAACGTAAATTTGCATTTTGCCCCGACATCAGATTAGCAACATCATGCTCATCAACTTGTAGTGTTACACGATAATTTTTAGCCGGTATCACCTCAAAAAGTAATTGTCCTCGCTCAACCGGTGCGCCAAGCGATTGGCTCCAATCTCCACTAACTAATAAACCACTAAATGGCGCCTTTAATTGAGTATGCAGCAGTCGTTCCTCAATACTCTCTAATTGAGCATCAGTTTGTGCGATGCTAGCTTTTAGTATGCTGATTTGAGCACGGTCTCGCTGTGCTAAAGCCTGATGGTATTCTTTCGCTTGTTTGTCTCGTTCGCTAGACCACTTATCATATTCAAGTTGTAAATCTCTATCATCTAACGTTGCCAAAACTTGATTTTTTTCAACCAAGTCACCCGCTCTCACCTTAGCTGTTGCGATATAACTGCTGAAAGGAGCAACAATCGCCTGTTGCACTTTACCTTCAACCGAAGCTGGCGCAGTAATAATATGCTCCGTTTGCAACAGCGTTAAAAGCCCTATTAGAATGATACTTGTCAGCGCAATAAATTTAGTACGAAAGTACCCGGGGCCGATTAATCGATGTAGTTGCTGTTTAATATTATTCGCTGCTTTTTTCCAAAGTGGTAACGAATTATTCATATGTAAACGGATAACTGGCGCGATACTATCGGCAATAGTCATCAGTCGTTTAATCACTTCGGGATTAAAGCGATTACTCTCCTCACAAACGAGTGTTAATACACCAATCGGGCTCTCGTCATCACGTAAAATAATCGAACAAACTGCGCTATTTTGATCATTGAGTAACTGTTGGGTATGTTTATGAATAACAGAATTTTTTTGCTTTGAGAGAGCGGGGAAAATAATATTTTGATTTTGCTCGATACACTCTTCCATAGCAAATTCGACTTGTTTAATTCGCTCAATACGACGGTCAAAATGGAGTTGATGCGATACACTTAGCACTTGCACTTGTAAACCTTTAACCAAGCCGAGTTCTACTCTGGTACAGTCAAAATGATCCGCAATAAAATTACAAAAATGGTATCCATTTACCGCTAAAGGCTCATTGACAGCAAGTAATGCAAGCGCATTCAGTGCGAGTGTAGCATCGTGGTATTGTTGTGCACTTTTTCGTTCCAACATTTTTTCTAGGAAAACACTCCCCCACTGTAATAATTGCAATACAGCTTGGCACTGTTGCTCTGAACGAGCGCCAACAGCAAGAACAACAGTGCCCACCACTTGTCCTCGAAGGACAAGTGGATTAGAAATATAATCAATAAGTTGCGAACCATCATCAACTGTTTTATTGACGTCTCCTGAAGCGTTTTTAATGGTATTTATTGCAACCGTGGTCAACGTTGAAGAGAGAGAGCTAGCATTTGGCCAAAGTGCGATGACTTGCAGCTCATCTTGTTCTTCTTTTGTTAGAAATATACCTCCACATTTTACATTTGAGATCATGCTACATTGCCAGTCTAGCCAATGTGAGGTCTCATTTTCGAACGCAGTTGTCGTTGCAAGTTTAGTCAATCTATTTTCTCTACATTATCTAAAATTATTAAAATATAATTACTCTTACCCACTTACTTCCTAGAAGGGAATGGGTGAGTTGGCTTTATTTTTTGAAAGCCTTAGAGAAAAGAATCTATTTTAAGCAGCCTAATCGCTTTGATTTATTATTGTAATATGCTCAATAAAAACATTGACCTTGAATAAAAAAGTTAATTTTTATCGATTAAATAGATCACTTAAAAAATGACAAAACATAAACTTATTAATTACCATTTGACACGTTAAAATCTTCCCTGTCTACTAATAGGTATTTTACATGCAAATACATGATAAATATAGATTCCATAATGGGTTCAAGGAAATTGTTTTAAAAAAGACAAAATGTGTTATTTATTTTGTTACATATTTATCTGACAAATAGCAGACCTATTGTTGGGTATGCAGTAAATAATAAGCTCAAACAGCATTTAGAATACCCACCTAAATAGCCCACCTACCATTTCACCTTGATTAAATAAATAAAACGTTTTTATGATCCCACAATAATTCAGGCATAATTAATGCTGATTTATTTGCTACAACACATTAAATTACATAAGAAATAATATGAACATAAAAGATCAAGAGTCTGTCCTTTAAGTGAAACAACAGAAATAAACCTACCAATCATGGTGGATGGTAAAGTGATTATTTGAATTGTTACCTTTAAACCCCTTGAGAATGTTAATCCACAGACTAGAGCAGTTGAAGCAATGCCACAGTATTTAAGTAATGAATCACAATTAAAGCAATAGCGGAAAGAAAAATTAAAAACAGTTAAATAACTGTAAATAAAGTAGTGATTCATAGTACGGACGTATCGTAGTTTTTAATCCTAAAACGTCTGTTCCGTTGGCAGGAAAATGTCAGCACTTTCCTTTTGAATCAATTTACTAACTTATTTTTTATAGATAATAAAGAAATGAATAAATCAATTCCTTCAATGCCCAACTAAAAATTAATTCTCAGCTAAACATTTTAAAAATACAATAAAAAATCCGCACTTGTTTAACAAGAGCGGATTTTAAAAAAGCCGTTTGTCAGTTATTTTTAAAGTCTAACCGATAAAGCGATTCAGATAAGCATCTAGTTTACGAGTAAACAGGGTGTTCAGCACAGAATTTAGCGACTTTCACTTTAACAGCTTCGATTGTTGCTGCTAGTTTTTCTTCATCTTTAATCGCATCAAGTACGTCACAGATCCAAACCGCTAGTTCAGCAGCGTCAGCAGTGTTTGCACCACGACGTGAGAATGCAGGTGTACCGATACGTAGGCCAGATGTAACAAATGGAGAACGTGGATCATTTGGTACTGAGTTCATATTCACGGTAATGTGGGCAAGACCTAGCGCAGCATCAGCTTCTTTACCTGTAATGTCTTGAGCAATCAAGTCAACTAGGAAAAGGTGGTTTTCAGTACCGTTAGAAACGATTTTGTAACCACGATCTTGGAATACTTTAACCATTGCTTTAGCGTTGTCTAATACATTTTGTTGGTATTCTTTAAACGCAGGTTCAGCACATTCTTTAAATGCTACCGCTTTAGCAGCGATGACGTGCATTAATGGACCGCCTTGAGCACCAGGGAATACAGCTGAGTTTAATTTTTTCTCAAGCGCAGGATTAGCTTTAGCAAGGATAAGACCGCCGCGAGGACCGCCTAATGTTTTATGCGTAGTTGTTGTAACAACGTCAGCAAATGGTACAGGGTTAGGGTACAGACCCGCAGCCACTAGACCAGCAACATGCGCCATATCAACAAACAGGTAAGCACCTACTTTATCTGCGATTTCACGGAATTTAGCCCAATCAACAATGCCTGAGTATGCAGAGAAACCTGCAACAATCATTGTTGGCTTGTGTTCAACAGCTAGGCGCTCAACTTCAGCGTAATCTAAAACACCTGTATCTGGGTTGATACCATATTGAACTGCATTGTAAATTTTACCAGAGAAGCTAACTGATGCACCGTGCGTTAAGTGACCACCGTGTGCAAGGCTCATACCTAAAACCGTGTCGCCAGGTGCACATAATGCAGCGTAAACAGCACTATTTGCTTGAGAACCAGCATGTGGCTGTACGTTTGCGTAGTCTGCAGCAAATAAAGATTTAGCACGTTCAATTGCTAAAGATTCAGCAACATCAACATATTCACAACCACCGTAATAACGCTTACCAGGGTAACCTTCTGCGTATTTATTTGTTAATTGACTACCTTGTGCTTCCATAACACGTGGACTAGTGTAGTTTTCAGACGCAATAAGCTCAATGTGATCTTCTTGGCGTTGTACTTCATCAGTCATTGATTGCCATAATTCTGGGTCGTAATCAGCAATATTCATATCTCGGTTAAACATGTGCATCTCCTGCTAGGAATTGTAAGTATAAGTCAATTTGAAGTTGCGCATTTTACGCAATCTTTGTGCTATTGCATAGAGTAAATAGTGTGAAATGCTGCGAACATCAAATTGCATAAAAGTAATACTAATTAATTTATGTTAAGTGAAGATAATAATTACGCTTATTTAAATATGTGCTCACAATATTCTCTCTCTCACAATTATGACAAAGCGTAAAAGTTATGAAAGCGACAAGATTAGATTCAGGCGTTAAATACTAATGCTAATAAGTGAAGGTTAAGTAATAAAAGTAATAAAATTAATAGGTAAGGTAAGAAGTACTAAAAAAGGTTATTAACGTATCGCTAATAACCTTTTGCTGTTTTATCAGCCCCTCAATTCGGGAAAAACAGTTTATACGATACGCTCAGGTAACGGGTTTTTAGCTGCGGAGATCACAATCGCAATCGATTTTGAGTTTGGCGTGAAAGTAAAGTCGCCATAGTTAGCCAACGCCACTAATGGGTTTGCTTCTGGATAATAAGCGGCAGCGTTACCTGTAGGAATATCATAGGCAAGCAAAGTAAAATTAGTCACTTCCCTCACCACTTCATCTCCCCAGAGTGCTTCGATATCCACTTTATCACCGGTTTTTAACCCTAATGCGGTTATATCACTTTCGTTAAGAAGGATAATATTACGGTCTCCACTCAAACCACGGTATCTATCTGTAAAGCCATAAATAGTGGTGTTGTATTGGTCGTGAGAACGCAGTGTTTGTAAAACAAAAATACGGTTTTTAGTTAAAGCTCGTTGCGAGGCTGAAATAATTGCATCGGGTAAAGGTGCACTATGAAATTGTGCTTTTTGATCGCTGGTATTCCATTCTCTTCGCCCGGCAGCATTACCTAAATAGAACCCACCTGGTGCTTGCAAACGTTGGTTCATATCGCTAAAGCCAGGAATAGTTTGGCTAATATAGTCGCGAATAAGATCATAGTTTCGAACTGTATCTAACCAATTAATTGGAGAACTACCTAATGTTGCTTGCGCTATGCCAGCAATAATCGCAGGCTCAGAACGCATTTGTCTTGTGTCACTTTTTATTACCCCTTGCGAACTATGCACCATGGAAAATGAATCTTCCACTGTGATTTTTTGAGATTTACCCGCCTGTAAATCGATATCTGTTCGGCCTAAACAAGGTAAAATCAATGCGGACTTGCCTGGGTATAAATGAGTTCGATTAAGTTTAGTCGCAATATTAACGGTTAAATCACAGCGACTCATTGCTTGGCGAGTGACTTCAGAGTCAGGCATCGCCGCCACAAAGTTGCCACCCAAACCGATAAACACTTTGCTATCACCACGCAACATCGCTTCCACTGCTTGTACGGCATTATGGCCATGCTCTACGGGAGGCGTGAAATTAAAAGTTTTTTCAATGTTATTAAGTAGCGTGGCATTAGGTTTTTCATCAATACCCATGGTGCGGTCACCTTGCACATTAGAGTGACCACGAACAGGACATAAACCAGCACCTTTATTGCCAATGTTGCCAAATAACAACTGTAGGTTAGTCATTTCATTGATCGTAGGCACTGAGTGTTTATGTTGAGTGATCCCCATTGCCCAAGTGAAAATAACCCGTTTCGCTTGTTGGTAAATATCCGCTGCTGATTTTATCTGCTTTTTAGATAATCCTGATTGCTCAGTAATTAATGACCAAGGCGTTGCATCTACTTGTTCTAAGTAGGCATCTAAACCACTAGTATGCTGTTCAATAAATTTAACATTGAATACATGATCACCGTTTTCAAGTGCTTGGTTATGGCGCTTTAACAGTACTTTTACTATGCCGCGCACGGCAGCCATATCGCCCCCTAAATTAGGCGTATAATATTGACTAGTGAGTTTCGTTTCACCACCAAGCATCATATGGGCAGGTGATTGAGGATTAGCAAAGCGTTCTAAACCTCTCTCTCTTAAGGTATTAAAGGTCACAATACTGGCACCACGTTGTGCAGCATGGCTTAAGGTATGTAACATTCGAGGATGGTTGGTTCCTGGGTTTTGACCGAACACAAAAATGGCATCAGCATGGTCAAAGTCTTCTAGCGTTACAGTACCTTTACCGACACCAATAGCTTGTTTTAATGCATAACCACTGGCTTCGTGGCACATGTTTGAGCAGTCAGGAAAGTTATTAGTGCCAAACTTTCTTACCATTAGCTGATATAAAAAGGCAGCTTCGTTACTTGCTCTGCCAGAGGTATAAAACTCTGCTTGATTAGGGCTTTCTAAGCCATTAAGGTGTTGTGCAATCAATGAAAAAGCATCATCCCAACTAATTAGCACATAGCAATCTTTTTCTGCCTGATACAGCATCGGGTCAGAAAGACGCCCTTGATCTTCTAAATAGTAATCACTTTGTTTACGTAAGGCAGACACGCTATTCTCAGCAAAAAACTCAGGTGTTAAACGGCGAGAAGTCGCTTCCCAGTTAACCGCTTTTGCACCATTTTCACAAAAGCGAAAACGTTCTTTTTTTCCCTCTTCACCCCAAGCGCACCCGGGACAATCGAAACCATGATCTTGATTGGTTTTGAGTAAATTTAAGACGTTTTTTGCTACGTTCTCACTGTGTAATAAATGTTTGGCTGTACTTGCAAGTGAACCCCAACCACCAGCTGCTGCTGTATATTTTTTAACACTCATAATGCCTACCTATCATTTGTAATGGTTATTAATGTTGTTTTTGTAAACGAAAGTCACCGTGGTAGACATTAAAAGTATGCTCACTGACAAAGCCTATTAAAGTGATGTTAAATTGTTTTGCTACTGCTATCGCTAAACTTGAAGGTGCGCCTATCGCAACGACCACAGGAATTTTTGCGGCAACCGCTTTTTGCATAAGTTCGAAACTGATGCGTCCACTGAGCATTAAGATAGATTGATTAGCAAGCTTACTCTGTGTCAATAAATCACCAATCACTTTATCCACTGCATTATGTCGACCCACATCTTCTTTCACTGATAAGCAGGCTTGCAAAGAGAATATGCCAGCACTGTGAACACCACCCGTTAAAGAAAATAAAGACTGTTGCTGCCGTAATTGCGCTGAGAATGTAAGTAAAGCAGAGACTGGTACCCACTGTGGCGTTTCATCGATAGTGACATTAAAAGTATGTGCTAGCTTCTTCACATTACTGGTGCCACAAATACCACAGCCTGAATGGCTAATAAAATGTCGCGTTAATGATTCCCAATCTAACACAACCGATGCTGCTAAGGTAATGTCACATTGATTAAGTTCAGAACTGATAATTGATTGAATTTGCTCTGCATGCTCGATAACTGCATGCGATAATAATAATCCAGTCACTAACGAAGCATCATCTCCGGGGGTTCTCATGGTGACCATCAAGGTTTTTTCAAGCAGTTCACCAGTTTCCTGGCATGTCCAGTGCAATACAATGTTGAGAGGCTCTTCACTGATCACTAAATCTTGACTCAAATGCATCTCAAAGGAACCACCCTCTGCTAATCGATAACGTTGCCGATTAACAGTTTGGTATGGTTTTGTGCTCATTGATTCACCTTAGCGATTGCTGTTTTTGTTAATTGATATGCTGATAATTGAAAACGTTGAGACGGACGTCTAACTCATTCAAAAGTAAAATATTTTACAAGTTGAAAGGTAAATAACGATTCAGAGGAGGTCTTTATAACATATTTTTTATAATGATTTCAGCAATAAAATTTATTTTATTAAAAATATTTATAGCATTGAAAAAGCATCAACAAAATTTGCTTTTTAACATTTAATTAACCTCCAAAAAGCACTTAAAATTTTGTTGGTGTACAACTAAACATATACGTTTTTACATTTTATGATAAATTTATTCTCCCTATCTCATTAACTATAAAATTAACTAATTATAAAAGGATTTAAATGTTGAATAAACTAATCAAGCTATTTCCCGTTTGGGCCATTCTTTTTGCTGGCGTTGCTTTTTTCTCTCCTCACCTATTTGTTGGGATAAAAAGCTATATTGTTCCATTACTAATGTTGATCATGCTAAGTATGGGCCTGACATTAACGCTGCAAGATTTTAAAAATGTCATCAATAAAAAATCAGCAATCGGTGTTGGCATGTTATTGCAATTTACTATTATGCCAATTACGGCTTTTTTAGTGTGTTACTTTTTGCAATTAGACACAGAATTAACTGTCGGTATGATTTTAGTGGGTAGCGTTGCAGGTGGCACATCATCAAACGTAATGTGTTATTTAGCAAAGGGAGATGTTGCATTATCAATCACCATGACTGCGTTATCAACATTAGTTGGCGTGGTATTAACTCCTGTCATCAGTGGTTTATTAGTGGGTCAAAGCGTGGACTTCCCTATGTTACCGATCTTTATTAGTTTACTTAAAATAGTGGTGTTACCGATTGCTATTGGTATCTTGATAAATTCATTTTTAAATAAACAAGTACAAGCTATCTCTTCTCTATTACCGCTTATTTCAATGCTATCAATCGTGATAATTATTGCTATTGTGGTTGCACTAAACGCGGGTAAATTAACAGATGTCGGTCCGATTGTGATGCTAGCAGTGATTATTCATAACAGCATCGGCCTATTTTCTGGCTACTTCATTACCAAGTTATTAGGGTTTGATGAAAAAACGAGCCGTACCATTGCCTTTGAAGTAGGTTTACAAAACTCAGGTCTTGCAGCTGTTTTAGCAATGAAGTTCTTCTCGCCTGCTGCCGCAATTCCCGGCACTGTTTTCTCGCTATGGCACAACATTTCAGGATCTATTCTATCTGGGTATTGGGCTCAAAAAGGGTTTGAAACAGACCTTGATAAAGAGGCTAAATTAGCCGCTGCAGTCGTCACTGAACCTTAAACTAATTATTAAACGCATTAACGCCTAATGTTCAGTGTTAGGTGTTAATGTTAATGTTAGGTGTTAAGTTTCCGTCATTTTTAGGTAGTATTCTGGTCAATGTTCTCGATATTAGTAATGATTTGATAATAGGGTTCATAACCTTAACTCGATCAATAAAGCCCTACTAATGTTAAAAGAAATAAACTCTTCAGAAATAAACTGTTAAATAGGCATTAATTGGTGAAATACACCTATTACATACACGATTAATGGCTTACCCTAACTCTTGCTCGAGCAATTTCAATATATCGCGTGCATCTTATTGACGCAGCTAATTGCAAGCCCCTACAATAGCCCTCTATAAAATTCATTCGATAAAAAGGTCTCATTATGGCTCTTCCAGATAAATTTATTTTCTCCATGAACCGTGTCAGCAAAGTTGTTCCGCCGAAGCGAACAATTTTAAAAGATATCTCACTTAGCTTTTTCCCAGGCGCTAAAATCGGTGTACTAGGTTTGAATGGTTCAGGTAAATCAACCTTATTACGCATTATGGCGGGCATCGACCAAGAATTTGAAGGTGAAGCACGCGCATTAACAGGCACTAAAATCGGTTATCTTGCACAAGAGCCAACATTAGATCTTGAAAAAAATGTACGTGAAGTGGTTGAAGAAGCCGTTGTTGAAGTTAAATCCGCTTTAACAGAATTAGATTCGGTTTATGCTGCTTATGCTGAAGAAGATGCAGATTTTGATGCGTTGGCTAAACGCCAAGGTCAACTTGAAGATATTATTCAAGCACATGACGGACATAATCTTGATAATCAATTAGAACGTGCTGCCGATGCGCTACGTTTACCAGCTTGGGATCAACCGATAAAAGTACTGTCTGGTGGTGAACGTCGACGTGTTGCGTTATGTCGTTTGTTACTTGAAAAACCAGACATGTTATTACTAGACGAACCAACCAACCACTTGGATGCGGAATCTGTTGCTTGGTTAGAACGCTTCTTACATGATTATGAAGGAACTGTTGTGGCGATTACCCATGACCGTTACTTCCTAGATAATGTAGCAGGTTGGATCTTAGAATTAGACCGTGGTTACGGTATTCCATGGGAAGGTAACTACTCGTCTTGGTTAGAACAAAAAGATGAACGCTTAAAACAAGAGGCAGGACAAGAGAAAGCACGTCAGCGCCAAATTGAACAAGAGCTGGAATGGGTTCGTTCAAATGCGAAAGGACGCCAGTCTAAAAGCAAAGCACGTTTATCTCGTTTTGAAGAACTTAATAATCAAGATTTCCAAAAACGTAATGAAACCAATGAGCTATTTATTCCAACAGGTCAACGTTTAGGTGATCAAGTAATTGATGTTAATAACTTAACTAAATCATTTGATGGCCGAGTGTTAATTGATGATTTAAGTTTCAGCATTCCTAAAGGGGCGATCGTCGGTATCATCGGTGCCAATGGTGCAGGTAAATCTACATTATTTAAAATGTTAGATGGCACTGAAAAACCTGACTCTGGTGAAATAATCATTGGTGAATCAGTGCAAATGGCCAGTGTTGATCAGTTCCGTGACCACATGGATGATAAACTCAGCGTATTTGAAGAAGTCTCTGGTGGTAGCGATATTATCCAAGTGGGTAATATTGAAATACCAAGTCGTGCTTATTTAGGTCGCTTTAACTTTAAAGGGTCAGACCAGTCTAAAATCGTAGGTGATTTATCAGGTGGTGAACGCGGACGTTTACATTTGGCTAAACTGCTTAAGTCTGGCGGTAACTTATTGTTACTCGATGAACCAACCAATGATTTAGATATAGAAACATTACGTGCACTTGAAGATGCCCTACTTGGCTTTGCAGGTTGTGCCATGGTGATTTCGCATGACCGTTGGTTCTTAGACCGCATTGCAACACACATCATTGATTACCGTGATGAAGGTAAAGTAAACTTCTATGAAGGTAACTACAGTGATTATGAAGCATGGATGAAGAAAACATACGGCGCTGCCGCAGTTGAACCTACACGTATTAAATACAAACGTATTAGTTAAATCGACAGGTGCTTATTAAGTACAAAAATTAACAAGCACAAAAAAAGCCCATTCTGAATGGGCTTTTTTATAACTAAAAATTAACGCGATTAACAGAGTTTAAACCACTAACTACTCTGTAGTTTGAGTATGCCTAACTTAACGCTTGGCTGTGACTTTTTAGTTCTTATGCTCGGCGCTTAACGCTTACTTACTCTTTTCTTGTTCTTCCAAAAGCGGCTCGTAACGTTTATCAGTTAATATTTTCATGAAAGCCACCAAGGCATCGATTTTACGATCAGTTAATGCATGTGCGCTAAGATCTTCTTTGTCTACCGTATTAGGCACTTCTGGCGCTCGCCAAGGTTTACCTGTTTCAGGGTTAATAGATCGTTCGACGTTATTATAATGGTCATAGAACTCCATCACGGTACGTAACTCTTTAAACACACCATTATGCATATAAGGCCCACTGACGGCGACATTACGTAATGATGGGTTCTTAAATTTACCATCATATTTAGGGTCATCTACTGCTGGGTTTTCTAATAAACCATGGTCAATAAAATCAGCTTTTAAATGGCCTAAACTTATTAAATCGATATTAGAAGGTACACCGATGTTACGATATTGATGGTTAGTAAAAGGTTCTTCTTTACTGTCTTCTGTTTTCAATAAATGACAGCTATTACAATTCACATTGTTATTTGAGAAAAATAAAGTACGTCCTAGATCTTCCAATACTGTTAAGTCATATTCTCCTTTTAAAAAACGATCATACTTACTATCGTAACTAGCAAACTGTTTAGTATTTTCAAATGCTTGTATTGCATTTGCAAAGGCTTGAAAAGCAGGTAATACAGCCTCTGTCGATGATGGGTCAAAGACGTTGTCACCGTACAGCCGCTTAAACGTAGCAACATAAAAAGGATTTTCCTGGATCCGTTCAACTAATGTTTCAGCATTAGGCAGTCCCATTTCTACAGGGTTTAATGGTGGCCCCATGGCTTGGTCTGCTAATGTATTGGCACGACCATCTAAAAACTGTCCTCCCACATATTCTTTTAATACCTCATCAAAATGGAACGACGGTGAGGTATTTGAATAAGCTGCCATCGGCGTGTTACGTGAACCTAATGACATACTATCATCGCCTAGCGAAACGATGTTTTTTGATGCATTTACACGATGATCCGTAAACCCTTTTGTAGGTTCATGACACGTCGAACAAGACATGGTTCGGTTAGTAGAAAAGGCAGTATCTAAAAATAATATCTGTCCTAATTCAGCTTCGGTGAGTTGATTGGCAGCATTCGCTGCGTTTGTACAAGTGACTAATACTAATAAACAATACAATATTTTTTTCATTTCAATTCCGTCTAATACTTCTGTAAATATCAAAAAATGGCTGAATAATAATTTTTATAATGCCATCAAATTTTTCCCTTTTACCACATCCTAAACCAAATTTTTGGTCTATAGGCACGTCTTTTGATAACCTTAATGTTCCAAATACCCAGTCCCAAAGAGCGAATACACTGCCTAAGTTTTTGTGTATGTTTTTCTGTTGATGGTGAACTTGATGTTGTGCTGGCGATATTAATAAACGCTCTAACCAACGCCCATAACTCAGACGAATATGGCTGTGTCTCAAGTTACCAGTAAAAGAAAATAGAATGACAACAAAGGCATTCCCACCTAATACCGAATAAAGATTAAGCCGTGCACCAAAACAAAAAACAAAGATCCCCGTCACCACACCAGCAACCAATGCATTACGTAATGCATACAGCATAATTTCTACCGGATGCAAACGATAAAAGGTCAATGGATTCAATGATTCAGCACTATGATGTACCTGATGAAACTTCCATAACCAACGATTGGTATGCAGCCAGCGATGCAACCAATAGCGGCTAACATCACCGAGCACGAATAAACTTAGGGTATACGCCACCATAATATCGCGATAATACCAAGATAAAAATAAAGGCTCCGATACCGAATTCAACCAATTCAATGTCCATAGGGCAACGGTGTTCGCTGACAACAGAACAGGCACAATAAACAGTGCCTTGAATATCCAATTGAATACAAAATAACGGTAATCTAATTTTGAGTCAGCATTAAACCAATAAGCCTTTAACGTGGGTGCTGAAATTGCCCCCACTTTAAAGACATACCAACCAATTGCGATGACAGTACTGACAATAAGGTAACCCCAGAATATGCGGCTACTGCCATTCATGAATAACGCTAAGGGTGTATCAATCGCCATCTGCATCAATTAAATTCGCCGATACGCCAATTTGACTCACTAAGTGTCTGTAAAAGGCTTTTTGAACATCTAACAATCCCTGAAATATTGGGATCATGTCATTTAAATTAAAGTTATGATCAACAGGTGTATTTTTATAAGCTTCCAATGAAGACGCTAACGCCACTTGCACAGCATGAATACCTTCTTTACCGTGCTTTTCATAAGCAATAGTCGCTACATTCGGTTGTTGATCTTCACCTAAAAGTTGCTTATTAGTTTCTAAAATTCCACCGATAAATGCCCAAGATGCTTCACTGTATGGGTATTGTTGATGCTCAGGTTTAGTTTCACCAAGATTGGCTTTAGTTAACCCACTCACTTGTGCAATACGCCAATCTCGTGTTTTATAAATATGTTCAATCTCAGCATTTACCACTAATGATAGTCCTTTGTCTACATCGAAAAGAAACGCATCACGATTGGCTTTATAACCCTCACTAATCTGCGTAAATCGTTTACACACGTTGGCAACCATTACTTCAGCAAACTCTTTTCTACGTTCAGACCATTCTCCACTGAACATTACCGAGTCGATAGCGCCCATGGTTTTATAAGAGTTTTTATACAAGGCGGTCGAGGGTTTTGAATCACGCCCTATTAAACGTTCAATACTTTCATGAATATCTTCATTGCCGCTGTGAAAGTAATCAACCATCAACGGGTAATCCATGGCATTCATATCATAATCACCAAGAATGTAACTTGCTTGGACTCGTCCCCAGCCTTCAGCCAGTTGCACAAATGCTTGGTGGCGCACATCACTTGATTTGCTTTCTAAAGACGTTTGTAAATCTGCACAATATTGCACTGCGTTATTCGCATTGTGTTGAATAACATTGTCATAAATAGAAGCATAAGGGTCTTTCACCACTGTATTATTCTGGTCTGCATAACTTAGAGCAGGTACGCTCAGTAAACAAACCAATGACAGGGGGGTAAAAATTTTCATATTTGCTCCAGAAAGTGTAACAAGGCCAAACGCTCAGTTTGGTCTAATTTAATAAATGTTGATTTAGCTGTTTCAGCTTCTCCACCGTGCCAAAGAATCGCTTCTTCCGGTGTTTTCGCTCGTGCATCATGTAAAAAACGATGTTGTGCACGAACACGAGCCCCTACTCCCCATAAAGGCGCAGTACGAAATTCTCGTTCAGTTGCGAGAAACTCTGGCCGTCCATCTTGTAGTGCCTCACCCATATCGTGCAAGAGTAAATCAGAATAAGGGTGAAATTCAACTCCTTTAGTCGTCGTTAATGTTGAGCGATGGCAACCGCCACAACCGACTTCTTCAAATAATGCTTTTCCTTGACGTGCGGTGGTATCTAACGCAATAGATTGAGGTGCTTTATGGTCACGAATAAAAGAAGCAATGGCTTGTAAACGCAACATAGGTAAATCTAAACTACCTAATCTTGTTTGATCGCCTCGAGGTGCAGCAATGCAGTCAGCTTGTGCTGGTTGGCAAAGTTCTTCAGGGAAAAAAGGATTGGTTAGACCCAAATCATGCGCAGCGGCATTGGCAGTTTGTCCAACAATATTAGGTGCACTGGCTTTCCAATTCATACGCCCTAATATTTTTTCAGCTTGATCTGCTGCGTTTAACCAGTTTGCACGACCACTAATACCGTCTTTGTTTGCATCAAGTGGGTCTTCCCATGCAAGAATTTGTTCATTTGAAACTTGTTCTATTAATCGTAAACCCGCTAATGTAGGTGGTTGCCTTAATGCAATCACGGTATCTTTCGCTAATGGTCCGTAGGCTAATTTTTCCAAATAAGGAATAAAACGAGTTAACGATAGTGATTGACCATCAGGATAGGTAAAAGAATGAGATTCAGTTTTTAATCTTGTTTGTGCTTCTGGTTTTACCTTGCCGTTGCCTCTTATTGAGACTTGGGCACCGTAAATGGGATCAGGCACACTATCGTGCATTGGCGTATCAATATTATTCACTAACCAACGTAATGAATGTTTACTCGGCTGTGTTAACTTAAACACTAAACTGCGTAATGGTTGGTTTTTGTCGCTAATGGTTGGCGCACTGCCGTTATTGTTGTGGCAACTGACACAAGTATTCGAACTAAAATGAGGGCCTAATCCATCTCGTGCCGTTGTGGCACTGGGTGCTTCTACCCATGGAATAGTGAAAAAGGAGCGGCCAAGAATATACTGATCAAATTCGGCATCATTCATCTTAATCGGATGAGAAAAAGGTTTACTGCCACCCGCATGAGTAAATTCATCTGCATTGATATTGCTTGTCGTCTTATTAGTCGCGTTGCCCGTAGTATTGTTAGCACTGACGTTCGTTTCGCTATGCACAAAATAACTAGAGGCCAGAAACAAAAAAATACTCCGGAGAAAATACTTCGCAACCTTACTGCTTTTACTTTTTATAAAGCACTTTTCATCAATCACTTTCAAAATGAATTACACCTATCTTTGTTCGTTATCGATATACGTTATTTATGTTCGTTATCATTAAAGGTATCGTTGGAATGACAAACGCCACTAACCGAACCCAGTTAGTGGCGTTTTTAATGATCAACTGACTGTATCACTACAGTAATACCGCTTTAGAGTTGTGTTTCTTCAGCGTCTGTAACATCATTTGTTGTTAGTGAAATACCGTATGCTTTAGAAACAATGACCATTTGGTCACCTAAACGACGTAATTGGTTTTTAAGCGTGACAATATTTTGTACACTTTCTTCGTTTTCTGGACGAATTTGGTAATCAAAGTGCATCGTCGTGGTTGCTAATCTGTTGATGGTAGCAATACGCGTTTCGATATCAGCCATTAATTCAGCAATTTCAGCTTGCTCTTCATCAGATACGTTATCGATAAAAGCAGGGCCTACTTTCTTGCCTTTGTATTCACCTAATAATACGTTTTTAATACCTTGATAGTTCAATGCAATATCACGATGTGTATTATCAGAGAAACATGAATGCTCATCTTCTTCACTTGGCGTTAATACTGCAACAGCAATACGTTCGTTAGCTAGCTCTGATTTAGAGAAGACACCCACACCTGCAAAGATTTGTTTTAGTGACGTCGCTGTTTCGATGTTTTTAGATTTTTGGTCACCCGTTAACTTGTCTAGTAAAGCGGCACGGTATAGACCTTTATCGCCACTTACGTTATCAGCCCAAGCACCCGATACAACAGATAGATCATCAACCATTTTTTCAGCAACCGCATTTAAGTAATCAAGACGACGCTTAGCAAACTTATCCGTTGTAAAATCAGTAAGTGGACGTTGACCAGCTGTCATCGCACCGTTAGTGACAGAATCTTCGATCATATTGTTATAATCTTGGTCTTGACCCCAAAGCATAAATTCAATCGCATGGTAACCAGCAGCAACATTTGCATCGCCACCATTTGTATTTAGTTCACCTAATACTGATGCTGTTAGTGTTGTCACATCAACAGCAGTCACGTCTTCACCACCCGGTGTAAACGTACCTTTAGTATCGATAATATTACCGCTTGTGCGTTTGTTGTTTGCATCAATGGTGTAATCGATCATGTTTTCATCTAAAGGCCAAGAATTTAGCTCGCCTTCAACACCACCGTAAGTTTCAGCTACCCAACCACTTTCTGCATCGATAGGACCATTTGAAAGGCGGAATATTTCAGTCGTACCGTAGCTTTCGCGAGAAACTAACCAAGCATCTTTGGCAGCTTGTAACGAGGCTTTAGTTGGTTTTTTTGCAAAATTGCTGATCGCAACTTGTAGTGCTTTTGCATCTTTTACCGCGTCTGAATAGTTAACAGATGCAATGCTTGCATAAGTCGATAACGTCGCTAATTTATCACTTTGTGAAACAGCTGCTTGGCTTGGTACAGAAAAAGCTAATACAGCGCCAGCGATAATAGTACTTAAAATTGTTCTTTTCACTTTGATACTCCTAGATACATTAAAAATTATAAGTTTTAGATTAATAAATTAAGAAAACTTTTTATTTTTTGCTTCCTGCAATTTAATTAATTGTTGCTAACTGCGTTAACGACGGTTTGTGTAAAGGGTTTATTCTTTTCACGAGACTGCCATTTAAGTAACAGTAATACGGCCACCCAAAAAGCACTTAAGATCATCAGATCCCAACCAATAGGTTGTGAGCGATAAGCAAATAATGAAGCTAATAAATTACCTAATACTGAGCTATCACTTAACACACTGGTCATATCCCACATGTTGCTATACATCCAACCAGGTAAATCGGTTGCCCCTAAAGGACCACTTAATAGTTTTTCTGAAGCCGCTAAAAACAAAGCAGAGCCTAAGAAAAGCAACATAATTTCAGTCACTCTGAAGAACCACTTCCATGAAATAAAGCGTCCGCCTAGTTGCAAGGCATAAAACAAAATCATCGCCAATGCCAAGCCAATAGACGCCGCCATGAAGAAACTCATATAAGAGGCAAAAGAATCTAGTTGTAAAAGAGAACCATATAGGAACATCACTGTTTCAGAGCCTTCACGCCCTACTGCGATCATCGCCAGGAAGAACACCCCCCACCAATTCTTTTCACCGCTCAAGTTTGTTTCTAATCCACTTTCAATTTCTTGCTTTAACGTGCGACCGTGAACGCGCATCCACATAACCATCTGGACAATTAACGCACTCGCAAAGGTCAACATTCCAATTTCAAACCAAGTACGTGCTTCGCCACCTAAAATATCTGTCACACCAATCAACGTTAATGTGAGCAATGTTGCTAGCCCGAATCCAGCTACTATTCCGGCAAACAACCATCTTTTTCCTGTTTTGGCATCCTGCCTATCATTCATCCAAGCATACAGAATTCCAATTACTAAGAGCGCTTCAATGCTCTCTCTGCATACGACAAATATAGTCTGGCCCATTTTTTATTCCTTACCTTTTACTATAATTTTACCCAGCGTTGTTGGTGCAAAGTCGTCAAAATAATCATAAGTACCAATATCTAAAGGAATGATAACTACGCTGGTTTCTGCTTTCATAAACAAGACTTTTTCTTGACGTAACTGATTACTTTCAAATTCAGCCGGCTTATTACCGATATTACGAATTACGATACGAAATCTTGTTTTTTCTGGTACCACTAATTCAGCAGGAATTAAGTCACCATCTTTCATTTCAACAAGGTAAGTTTTTAATTTGGTATAACGGGGATCATTCAACTCAACGCTAAAACCATCGGCGTCTTTTTGTGAACTAATTGAAATATCGCTTGCTGAAGCAAATGAGTTAGCAGCGATCACGGCGATAAAAGAAGAAAGAAATAAATTACGAAAAAATTTCATTGATAATATCCAAATATCAGGTTAAAAGATGAGGTGAATAACCTCAACTTCGTCATTTTTGTTAATGTCGCGCAGTATAAAATAATAAAATACCATAATCAATAATAACTATCATTACTATTTGTATAAATAATAGTAATCATTCTTATTTGTGTAAATCACCTGAAAGTACATTGATTAAATATCAATCACCGATACCGTTAAATGCGCAGGTGAACTGGAAAAGGAAAATGTTGAGGCAAGTTAAGGTGGCTCTTTAGAGACATAAACATTGATTATTGTAAAAGGAATAAGACGTTAAGCATGAAGGTAGTGGCGCTATCATGATAAATAGTGATGCTATCTACTATGATTGAGCTTAGAAAAAGCAAAAAAAAACCTGAAAATAATTCAGGCTTTTTATAGGTAATCTACTCATTAAATTAACCAGTAAATTACACAGTACTTATCATTTAAGATACTGTTTAACTAATTTATAACTTATGGTTTAGTTTTTAAAAAGCAAAAGTAACGTTAGCGGTAAACTCTTCATCATCATTAGCACTTAAACTAACACCAAATGTATCAGACAATTGTGCACCGGCATCAATAGTTGCAGTCCACTGGTTAAAATTAACGCCCTTCATGCCGTGCGCATAAGTAGGTGTAATACCAACCCAAAAACGGCGGTCAAAGCTATAACGGGTTGTCGCATCAAATTTTACATAGGTGGTGTCTTGCATGTGGTTTGCCCACATAAAACCCACACTTATTTTAGGATAAAAATTTAAACGATTATTTAAGTAACCAAGCTTAGCAAACACGCCGGCAGAGGTATCATTCACATCATCATAATTTGTATGGTCTATACGAATATCTTTATCCCATGTGCTATCAAAAGTAACACCTGATTTAGAGGCAGAATTTAACAACAGATAATTCACTTCATAAAAATCAAAATCTTGTTTGGCTGCAACGGTAAAGCTGTGTTTATAAACACCACTTAAATAACCTCCGTATGTAGCTGATAAATCAATACCTTCATTACCACCACCAATACTCGCATTGGAGTAAACCGCGGTCGGGTCACTCATATCAACCCAAGTATCAGTATTATCAGCTGCGATCGCTGATAAAGAAAATGCACTAACTAATGAGCCGATTGATATTTTCACAAAAGCCTGTTTAATATTCTTTTTTGAATCGCTTTTAAAGTTCATATTATTCACTTTTATTTCCAGATAAATAAGTTAAATAAACGCTTACCACGTTTTATTAATGTGTAACGAGCAAATAAAGCATCTATTTTTCCAATAGTTGCTTCTGTATCGGTGACTTTGTCACCATTAACCATTACAGCACCATTATTAACAAATTCGCGGGCCATTTTATTCGATGCCGCTAATTCACAACTTGTTAATAATTCAACAATAGAAGCACTGTCTGTTGCCACTTCAGTTGCTGGTAGTCCATCCTGCGCTAATTGCGCTAAATCAGACTCGCTTAAACTGCTTAAGTTCCCAGAAAATAATGCTTCGGTAATACGCTCAGCCGATGCTAATCCTTCTTCACCATGCACTAAACGTGTTACTTCACGCGCTAAAATAGCTTGGCCCTGTGGACGACCTTTGATTGTTTTATCTGTCTCTTCTATTGCTGCAATCTCTTCAATCGATAAGAAAGTAAAGTAGCGTAAAAATTTGTAAACATCAGCATCTAGGGTGGTGATCCAGAATTGGAAAAATGCATATGGAGACGTTTTAGTTGGGTCTAACCAAATAGTACCAGACTCAGTCTTACCGAACTTAGTGCCGTCTGCTTTAGTCACTAATGGCATAGTAATACCAAACACTTTTTCTTGATTCATACGACGAGTTAAGTCGATACCGCCGGTAATATTACCCCATTGGTCAGAACCACCTATTTGTAAGGTACAGGCTTTTTCTTTATTCAATGCTGCAAAATCATAAGATTGTAATAACATGTAGCTGAATTCAGTAAATGAAATACCTGCACCTTCACGGTCAATACGCTGCTTTACAGATTCTTTTTGGATCATCGCATTAACACTAAAGTGTTTACCCACATCACGTAAAAACGAGATGCTATCCATTTTACCAATCCAATCTAGATTGTTAACGACTTCAGCCGCATTCTCTTGCTCACCAAATTCAATAAAAGCACTGACTTGCTTTTTAATTGAATCAACCCAGTTACCAACAATCTCGTCACTGTTTAATTTACGCTCTGCCGCTTTAAAGCTTGGGTCACCTATTAAACCGGTTGCACCACCTACTAAAGCTAACGGTTTGTGCCCTGCTTGCTGGAAACGTTTAAGGATTAATAGAGGCACTAAGCTACCAATGTGTAAACTATCAGCAGTAGGATCAAAGCCACAATACAAAGTACGACTCGCACTGGATAGATGTTCATGTAGTTCTTCGTCTGCGGTTGTTTGGGCAATTAGGCCACGCGCTTTTAAATCTTCGAGTAAGGCATTCATTTACTTTTTCCTAGTTTGCTAGTTTACTGCTGATAATATAAATAATTATGCGAGATTTTACACAGTTCGTCGCCACAAAAAAACCTTAGAGTGAAGATATAGCAAACAATATGTTAGCATTACCTTTTTATTAAGATAACAAAGAGAAAATCATATGAAAATAGGCATTATTGGGGCAATGGATGAAGAAGTTAGCATCCTAAAATCTGCGATGAATAACGTAATCACCACAAAAGTCGCTGGTTGTGAATTTTACCAAGGTGACCTTAACGGCAAACAAGTTATTTTAACAAAATCAGGGATTGGTAAAGTAGCCGCAGCGGTAGCCACTACTTTATTATTAGAGAAATTTTCGCCAGATACTGTCATTAATACAGGCTCAGCAGGTGGTTTTGATCCTGCTTTAAATGTAGGCGACATCGTCATTTCAACAGAAGTACGTTTTCATGATGTAGACTTAACGGCTTTTGGTTACGAAATCGGACAAATGGCACAATTACCTGCCGCTTTTGAAGCAACACCTGCATTAATTGATGTAGCAGAACAAGCCGCGAACACGTTACCTGGTTTGAATATTATTAAAGGGTTAATTTGTACCGGTGATATTTTTATGGCCGACCCGACCAAAGCTGAGATTGCCCGTACTAATTTCCCTACAATGGCCGCTTGTGAAATGGAAGCCGCTGCGATTGCACAGGTTTGTTTCCAATTCTCAGTACCTTTTGTAATCATCCGTTCATTGTCTGACATAGCAGGTAAAAAATCAGAATTATCTTTTGAAGAGTTTTTACCCGTTGCCGCTAAAAACGCCTCTACATTAGTAGAAGCCATTGTAGATAGATTGAATTAATGGAAACCGCTTTAGCGCTATTTGAACAACACAGCATTTACTTCAGCTTTATTTTTGCTGCGCTGTGTTCGTTTTTCTTTTCACTGCCTACCGACCTTAATCCACTTTCGGCTTTTTCACTTATTTTTCAAGAGATAGGTAAGAAAGTGAATCTACCGGAACGCAATGATGGGTATAAGCGCTTAGCGAGTTTATTGGCATTTTCTATCATTTTTTTCCCCATTGTATTGATCATAAGTCAGCTATATTTAGTGGTTTATAAACCTTTTATTATCGACTTTGTTGTGATCTATGTGCTGTTATCTTGGCATGATAAAATACAAATTTATCAAAGCATTAGTCAAAATTTACAAAGTAATAACTTAGCTAGAGCAAAGTTATTACTAGCGCAACTTACTTTACGTGATACCAAACCGCTTTCGCTATTAGGCGTTTACAAAGCGATGATTGAATCTTTGGTATTACGTCTTGCTAATGGTTGGTTTGGTGTTATTTTTTGGTACTTAGCAAGCGGTATTTACGGCGCATTATTTTACCAATTACTCACAATATGCGCTCAGCAATGGAATTGTAAATTAGCTCAATTCAAAGTACTTGGGCAAATACCTTCTGTTATCACCACATTATTACAGATGCCCGTACATCTATTATTAAGTTTTACGTTTCCTCTCTACGATAGACCATTAACCGGAATCGTCACTAAGTTTAAACAAAGCTCAGATTGGCATCACTTCTCCTCTGGGTTGTTACTTAGTAGTTTTGCACTTAGTATTCAAACGCAATTAGGCGGGGTAAGGATCTATGAAACAGATAAAATTACATTTACTAAACTAGGTCATAATAACGCTCAAAACAGCACACCTGATTTAGAGACACTATCATTGGCAGCACAGCGCTTAAGTTTGAGTGCGTGGTTCTGGCTGCTCTGCATAACAGGCTATGAATTTTTACCACAATTGCTTGATTATTTTAGCGGCGGGTATTAACAGTCACTAACCTAAAGTAAACACAAAATAATGGATGAGTTGGTGATGGACAATCACTAAACTTAATCAATTTCAAGCATGTTAACTTGCAGCAATTAACGGACGTATTAATGTAAATTTTTTTCTAGCGGTATAAGAATTTAAGTTTTTCTATCGGCATAAGTATATAAAAAGCAGCGTTTAGTGATTAGGAAAACAGAAATATTTAACGAGGTAGAATGTTATAAGTACTTTGATCGTTCCCCAATTAAATTATGCCATTTCGATAAAGAGCAACTCATTTTTCCTGTTCATATTAGTTCATATACTAATTTCAAGGCGTAAATTAAGCTAAATGGCTGTTCCCTTTGCGAAAGTTACAACAAAGCAATAAGTTATTTTAACAAGTAAAATAGATCCGCTAATTAATATGATTGGTATGATGCCCAAAGTATAAAATTCTCCTATAAAAAAACCCTTAGCGGATAACCGATAAGGGCTTTTCTGATTCAGCTAGCAGAGCATGCTAGTAGAATAATACTATCGAGCAATTAATTATTTGATTGCTAATAATTCAACTTCAAATACTAATGTTGCATGCGGACCGATTGCAGCACCTGCGCCACGTTCGCCGTATGCTAAATCTGCAGGGATAGCTAGTTTCATTTTGCCACCAGGAGACATTAACTGTAGTGCTTCAGTCCAACCAGCGATTACGCCACCAACTGGGAATTCAGCAGGTTGACCACGTTCAACTGAACTGTCAAATACTGTACCGTCGATTAAAGAACCGTGGTAATGAACGCTTACTGTAGAGTCTGCAGTAGCTTTCTCGCCTTCGCCTTCTGCAATAACTTCATATTGAAGACCAGATTCAGTTACTACAACACCTTCTTTCTTTGCGTTTTCAGCTAGGAATGCTTCGCCAGCTGCGCCTAATACTTTAGCTTGCTCTGCCGCTGCTGCTTGCATACGTGCAGAAATCACTTGGAAAGCTGCTTGTAGATCTTCTTGAGAAACTTTACTTTCTGCGCCAGCAAAAGCATCAGCAATACCAGCAGAAACTGCTGAAATTTCTAGGCCTTCAAAAGGATTTGAAGCAAGTTGCTCGCCCATTTGTAAACCAATACCGTAACTTGCTTGTTGCTCTTGAGTAGTATAATCAGACATATTTTTTCTCTTAATATTATGAATTTTTGGGTTTCCCCATTCTGGTTAATTAATTATATGGGGAGCAATACTAAGATTTAAAGGGAAAAGTTAAAAAAAGTTAATTTTATTTTAAAAAAAAGCTAAATCGATTATTGAATGAACCTTTTTCAATTATTTAAGTGTTTGGGTGATACCTGCCGTTAATAAATAAACATGATCTGATGAGGCTGCAACTTGTTGGTTAAGCTCTCCCAATTTATCCGCATAACGTCTTTGTAAAGTTGTAGCACCGATTAAACCACAGCCAACTTCACCAGTGACAATAATAATGCTGCATTTAGCTGTCTCTAAAAATGCTAATAATTTTAATTGTTGCTGTTCAAAATTATTCAGGTTTTGTTGCAATGTACTATCAGCCGATAAATACCACCCTACCCACGTTGATAGACATTCAATCAAGACCACATGTTCTGAGGAATTAAGTTCAGTTAACACATCTAATAAATCAGTTTTCTGATAGTCTAATTCATAAGTTGCGATTGATTGTGTAAAACGAGATTGACGGCTTTGTTGGTGTTTCTTAATCCGTGAAATAGTTTCTTCACCAAAGGCAACACTGGTGGCGATGTAAGCAGGTTTTAATGAGGGTTGTTGCGTGATTATCTTATTGAGGAGGTTTTCAGCGGCATCACTTTTACCACTTCGTACGCCACCAATAAATAAATTAATCATAGCTACCTCGTTTGATTTTAATCTGTAACGAAAAAAGGCTTCTCATATGAGAAGCCTTCTTAAATGTGGCGGAGGAGGAGAGATTTGAACTCTCGGAGAGCTATTAACCCTCGCTGGTTTTCAAGACCAGTGCATTCAGCCGCTCTGCCACCCCTCCGCAGAACGAAATGAATAATATAGTAAAATAATTCGAGTGTAAAATAATTGAGCCTTAAAAAAGGTTAACTGTCGAATAAACCAACAGTATTAATAAATTATCCTCTATTAAGCCCTTTATCCATGAGAAAAAACAGCCATGATACTTTTGTGAGAATGCAGTTCGGAAAAATAGTGGTCACACTAGATGATTTAGGGCTGTAATTTATTACTCAACTCACTCTTCTATTTTTACAGATTCATCTTTTACAGGCTCATTTTTCCCATCGCTTTCAATTGCTTCAGTTTTAATTATTTTCTCTTTCTTAACGTTATCGAGTTGAATCATGTAATAGTTGCGCCCTATTCCATTGAATTCTTCATCAGTAAAAATAACCGTATTATTATCAAAAAATGTAACCGCTTCTTTTTGAGTAACGATTCCTAAATTTATTTTATAGGCATCACCTGAGAAAAAGTCATCACCTTGCCAATTTTCAAATAACCACAACCGCTCTGAATCCAATAAAATTAACTTAGTTCTATCAGGGCTCAATGCAGCGGACGTTATCCAGCAAAGCTCCTCTAAAGTCGTGCAAGTATTAAAGTTACTAATAAATTCGGCTTCATAGTTATCGGCATGGTCCCCTATCCGATATAAATTTGTATCACCATCGAAAGGTTTAGTGCGATTTTTTGAAAACATATAAAGATGTTTTTTGTAAAAGACAAAGGCTTCAAAATCAAAGTTTTTCTCTGAGGCTTTAGGGGGGTAATGTAATTGTTTTGGAAAGGTAAACTTAATGATTTCAGCTTCAGTCTCAGTGCCTTTAATATCAATAGGGCTTTCAATTTTATAAATAGTAAACCATTTTCGTATATTGTCATTGTTACCAAAATCGCCAATAAAAAAATGGCCAAAATCATCTTGAGTCATATCTTCCCAATCTAGATTTTTAGCATTAGTAATAGTAATACTTCGACTGACGCTGCCATCTTTTTCTATTTGATGTAATTGCGCAGTATTATCCCCGTCATTAATCCCCCACAAATTGCCATTTTTATCATATTCAATACCAGATATCTCTTTAAGTGAAATATCTAACGTGCCCACTTTCGAACTATAAAGCTGCTGAGTAGCGATCGTCGCCAGTATGACGACAATAATAATACTGACGAAAGCAATTGAATAAATAGATTTTTTTATCATTAAATACCTTACACAAGTAAATTAACTGACTAGAAGGATTAACTAAAAGGAGATACCTAAAGCGAAATAATTAAAAAAGCATAACGAATAAGTGCAATTACATTAGGCCTACTTTCTAAATTTCACACTGAAAAGTCATTTAATATAAATCGGAAATAGATATTTAAAAAAATTAAGCGACTGAATTAAAAGGTCTAAAGCAACAAAAAAACACTCTAGAGGACAAAATAGCACGTTGATTATATATGGTTCAATGTTAAAAATGCTAATTAGGTTTAACCAGGCTAAAATATTCTTACTCAATTAAGCTCAAGTAAATAGTATTCTGCATTTAATAATTTAACGAAACAAAGAAGGACGTTTAAAGGTGTCGATAAGCGACACCTATTTAGATCTGTTACTGGTTTTGCTTACTTATTAGCAATTTTCTGTAAGTTTTCGTGAATTTTAAATAAGACAATCAGTAATTCACACCAAATTCGTGCGCCAACAGCCCCGCCAACCATATATAGCATCCCCATTAGAAAAGTAAAAAATGTTAAACCTGAGTAACCACTAAACATAGTGATAACACCAGTGATGACTGCTGACAATAAAAGTAGCCAATATATAAATGTAATTATTTTAGGTGTTAGCATTGAATCAAAGAAAAATATATCTTTCACAGGTAAATCCTTTTTAATTAACTCCTGTCTATTTAGGTCAGGCTATGGAGTTATTATAAGCCCAATATTGATGATCTTATAAAACATCACTTTAACCAAGAAAAGCAGGGAAAGTTGATGATTTAAAAGCATTTATATATTACTTAACTTTAATATTAAGGCAATAAAATAATCACACAAAAATAAATTAAATAATTAATAATGAGTATTTAAAGTCGTAAACAGTTCATTAACACAGTTGAAAACAATGCAGAAATTATATTTTCACAATTAAGATTACTAGATGATCATTTTAATGAAGATGGTGCAGGAAAGAATTGAAATTTTTAATTGTTTGAAAATTTTATATTTAAAAAGCAAAAAAACACTTACAGTCATTGTTAGCTTTTTTCTCAATGTGGAAGATGGTGCTGGAAAGATTTGAACTTTTTAATTGTTAGAAATTTTATATTTATAAAACAAAAAACCACTTACAGTCATTGTTAGCTTTTTCTCAATGTGGAAGATGATGCTGGAGAGATTTGAACTTTTTAATTGTTAGAAATTTTATATTTAAAAAGTAAAAAACCACTTACAGTCATTGTTAGCTTTTTTCTCAATGTGGAAGATGGTGCTGGAGAGATTTGAACTTTTTAATTGTTAGAAATTTTATATTTATAAAACAAAAAACCACTTACAGTCATTGTTAGCTTTTTTCTCAATGTGGAATATGATGCTGGAGAGATTTGAACTTTTTAATTGTTAGAAATTTTATATTTATAAAACAAAAAACCACTTACAGTCATTGTTAGCTTTTTTCTCAATGTGGAAGATGATGCTGGAGAGATTTGAACTTTTTAATTGTTAGAAATTTTATATTTATAAAGCAAAAAGCCACTTACAGTCATTGTTAGATTTTTTCTCAATGTGGAAGATGATGCTGGAGAGATTTGAACTTTTTAATTGTTAGAAATTTTATATTTATAAAGCAAAAAGCCACTTACAGTAAACTGTAAGTGGCTTTTCTTAATGTGGCGGAGGAGGAGAGATTTGAACTCTCGGAGAGCTATTAACCCTCGCTGGTTTTCAAGACCAGTGCATTCAGCCGCTCTGCCACCCCTCCGCAGAACGAGGTGAATAATACAGAACTAGCCTCACTGTTGTAAAGTTTATTTTGACAAAAAAAAACTGCTTGGCGAATAATCGAACAAACAGTTTAAATAAACAACATTAAGACTAAATTTCAAACAAAACAATTACTTAAATCGACTTATATGCGCTTCAGGATGTTGTTCCGCATGACATTCGAATAAGTATTCAGTTAATGAAGATAGCACGGAATCGTCTGTTCCTTTGCCCAATGAATAAGCGACAGTATGCTGATCAATACGGCGTATTTGCGAACCACAAATAGGGAGGCGTTCACGGTCTGGTAATTGTAAATACAGATTATTGAGGACTTCGGGTAATGCAGCATTTTCATTATCTTCAATTAATAAGGAAATACCAGACGCTGATAAGTCTTTAACATGATAAGGCAACAGTTCACCGGCCTCATTAACAATACTCATCGTTTTATCAGCAGCTAAACGCCAAGAACGAAGATGTTCACCTGTTTCGTAAATTTTTGGTGATTTTAATGACATACTGAAATTAGTGAAATCCCCCATTTCCATTTGCACTGGAAAAACAAGGTGGTGATCACCGTAATTTGCTACTAATTGCAAATCATCTGCTAACCCAAGCTGAAACAATAGGGCTTCTTTGCCACCAGATTGACCAGAAATATCGTACTTATGTTCTTTACCATTCATGATTTCAGTTTCAAGCAACATTTCAGATAGCAGCTCGAACTCTTGATCGTTAACTAGTAACTCTTGATGTAATTTAGCCACGTGGCCTCCATGTTTAATGTCGGGGAAATCCTTAACTATATAACCTTACGACAATTTTCAGAAATTATGATCAATTAATTGTCATATTTGACCGTTCTTGTTCTCATTAATTCATTTTTTTTAAAAAAATCAGCTTCATTCTTCATAAATATTGTTGCCAAGCGCCTGCTCCTGTATCCTAACGCACCATTATCATTCCATTTTTGATTGCAGGCAGACTGAATATGCAAGAATTATACAACCCTAAAGAAATTGAAGCGAAATTCCAAAAGCATTGGGATGACAATCAATCATTTAAAGCGACAGAAGATCCATCAAAAGAAAAATATTACTGCCTCTCAATGTTTCCATACCCAAGCGGCAAGTTACACATGGGACATGTGCGTAATTATACCATAGGTGATGTAGTTTCTCGCTTCCAACGTATGCAAGGAAAAAATGTAATGCAACCAATGGGTTGGGATGCATTTGGTTTACCAGCAGAGAACGCAGCGCTAAAAAACAATACTGCACCAGCAGGTTGGACCTATGAAAACATTGCTTACATGAAAACACAGCTTAAACAGCTAGGTTTTGGTTATGACTGGAGTCGCGAATTAGCAACATGCCAACCCGAATATTACCGTTGGGAACAGTGGTTTTTCACTAAGTTATTAGAAAAAGACTTAGTGTATAAAAAAATGGCTACGGTTAACTGGGATCCTGTTGACCAGACTGTATTAGCCAATGAACAAGTGATTGACGGACGCGGCTGGCGCTCAGGAGCTGTTGTTGAACAAAAACAAATTCCACAATGGTTTATAAAAATTACTGCTTACGCACAAGAATTATTAGACGATTTAGATCAACTAGACGAATGGCCTGAGCAAGTACGTACTATGCAACGTAACTGGATTGGCCGCTCAGAAGGTATTGAGATGGACTTTAAAGTGGCAAACAGTGATCAAACCTTCTCTGTTTATACTACTCGTCCAGATACTGTTATGGGGGTAACTTACGTTGCTGTCGCTGCGCAGCACCCACTAGCACTAGAAGCTGCAAAATCTAACCCGACATTAGCAGCATTTTGTGAAAGCTGTAAAAACGTTAAATTAGCGGAAGCTGAATTAGCAACGATGCCTAAAGAAGGTGTCGATACGGGCTTGAAAGCAATCCATCCGATCACTGGACAAGAAGTTCCTATTTGGACGGCTAACTTTGTATTAATGGGTTACGGCTCTGGTGCGGTTATGTCTGTACCGGCTCATGACCAACGCGATTACGAGTTTGCAAAAGAGTACGGTTTAGATATTAAAGCAGTGATTAAACCTGCTGATGCTGACGTTGATGTTTCAACTGAAGCGTTTACTGATAAAGGCGTTTGTTTTAACTCTGGCGACTTCACTGCTTTAGAAGGTTTAGACTTTGATGCTGCATTCGACGCAGTAGAAGCGCGATTAACAAGTGAAAATAAAGGTAAGCGTCAGGTTAACTTCCGTCTTCGTGACTGGGGTGTTTCACGTCAACGTTACTGGGGCGCACCAATCCCAACATTAACGCTTGAAGATGGTACGGTTGTGCCTGTGCCTGAAGATCAGTTACCGGTTATCTTACCTGAAGATGTCACCATGAACGGCATTGTTTCACCTATCAAAGCTGACCTTGAGTGGGCTAAAACAACGTATAACGGTCAACCTGCAACACACGAAACAGATACGTTTGATACGTTCATGGAATCAAGCTGGTATTACGCACGCTATTGTTCCCCGCAAAGTGACGATAAAATGTTAGATCCCGCTAAAGCGAATTACTGGTTACCGGTAGATCAATACATCGGTGGTATTGAGCACGCTATTTTACATCTTTTATACTCACGTTTTTTCCATAAATTATTACGTGATTTTGGATTGGTAGATTGTGATGAACCTTACAAAAAATTACTGACTCAAGGTATGGTATTAGCAGATGCTTATTACTATGAAGATGAAAAAGGTGGCAAAGTTTGGGTTTCTCCAACGGAAGCCATCACAGAAACAGATGCAAAAGGCAAAGTAATATCAGCTAAAACAGCTGACGGTCAAACGCTTATTTATGATGGCATGAGCAAAATGTCTAAATCAAAAAATAACGGTATTGACCCACAGGTGATGATTGATAAATACGGCGCAGACAGTGTGCGTTTGTTTATGATGTTTGCAGCGCCTGCAGAGCAGACACTAGAATGGTCTGATTCAGCTTTAGAAGGCTCATTACGTTTCCTTAAACGCTTATGGAGATTAGCATTTGAGCATGTCGCATTAGGTGAAGTAGCAACGTTAGATATCAAAGCATTCAATAATGATCAAAAAACTTTACGTCGTGAGTTGCATAAAACTATTGCTAAAGTAAGTGATGATGTAGGTCGTCGCCAAACCTTTAATACAGCGATTGCCGCAGTGATGGAGTTGATGAATAAATTGACTAAAGCACCAACTGAGGCTGCACAAGATCGTGCTATTTTACAAGAAGCATTAGTTGCAGTGACGAAAATGTTATCACCTATCACGCCGCATATTTGTGCTGAATTGTTTACTTTATTAGGTTCTGAAGACGATATTTTATCTGCACCATGGCCAACGGTTGATGAATCGGCACTTGTTGAAGAATCAAAACTGATTGTTGTACAGGTAAATGGCAAACTACGTGCAAAGTTAACTGTCGCTGCTGATGCAACGCAAGCAGACGTTGAAGCACTTGCTAATACAGATGAAAATGTGAGTAAATTTACTGAAGGCAAAACCGTACGTAAAGTTATCTATGTACCAGGTAAACTACTTAACATTGTTGCAAATTAATCGTTGCTAATTAATCATTGCTAACTAGCTGTTAATAAGTAGAATTAATGAGTAATTAACGTTAAAAAGTAATATTTTAATAGCGAGCGTTACTCATTTATTTTAACAAACCCCTCACTTTATTTAATTAGATTGAGGGGTTTGTTATTAAATACAATAGCAAACCTCGTTTGTTCTCTAACCTCAATTAAATGCTATCAAAAGGCTGTTTATGCACTCATTTAACCTTCAAGCTTTTTATCGTCATAAGTTGTTATTAACAACGTTGATCATGACTTTTTTTCTTAGTGGCTGTGGATTTCACCTTAAACATAACAATGGTTTAGTTGAAAAATTTCCAGAGATTTACTTACAAACTAATAATCCAAAGGGTGAATTAGCGCGCTTAGTGAGATTACGCTTACGTGGTGCAAATATTAAAATTTTAACTGAATCATCACCAAGTTCTGCAATATTACACCTTAAATCAGAACGTCAAAGTGAACGTACCATCTCTTTATATGCCAATGCTCAGAATGCAGAAAAAGAAATTGGTTATGTCATGAAGTATTCTTTGAAATTGCCTAATTATACCCCCCGTGATTTTAGTGTTAATTTGTATCGAGATTTTCTAGACGATTCAACACAAGCCTTAGCCAAATCTCGAGAAGCGGAATTATTGACCAAAGAGTTACGTGCGGTGGCAGCAGATCATGTTATTTCGACTATGTTAAGCATGCAAGATCCATCGGCTGAGTAATTTCAATGCGCATTTATCCAGAGCAATTAAGCAGTCATATTCAAAAAAAACTGCCGACCTGTTGTTTAATCTTCGGCGATGAACCTTTACTGTCCATTGAAGCTTTCGAGCAGATTCAATCTCATGCCAAAAAACAAGGTTTTCTAGAGCGTTTTAGCTATAGTTTGGATGGAAATTTCGATAAAGACCAAATCTTTAGTCAATTTAATACTTTGTCTTTATTCTCTGAAAAGCAAATTATTGAACTCACCCTTTTTAAAACAACCAAAGAAAATACTGATTTTATTCGTGAAATTACTCCACTTTTAAATGAAGATATTCTATTAGTGTTAAAGGGGCCAAAACTTAATAGCCAACAATTAAAAAGTGTCTGGTTTAATAAGTTAGAGCAACAAGGTTTATTTATTTCAACCAATGCCCTGTTACCACAACGCTTTCCACAATGGTTATTTCAGCGCCTTAAATTTGTTGGTTTAACGGCTAATTCGGAAGTTATCGATTTTCTGGTGTTACATTTTGAAGGTAATTTATTAGCGGCCAAACAGGAAATAGAAAAGCTCTCTATTTTATTTCCTAAACAACATTTACACCTTACTCAGGTAGAACAAAGTATTACCACTCATAATCACTTTAGTCTATTCCAGTGGGTGGATAGCCTTTTGGCTGGTGATAAAGCGCGTAATTCACGTATCATCAAACAACTACATGCTGAAGGCACTGAATTATTGTTACTCAGTGCAACAATAAGTAGTGAAATACAAAAGCTACTTGCCTATGCCTATCAACTCAAAAAACAGCCATTAGCTGCTTTATTGGCACAACAAAAACCAAAACTGTGGCCTGCGAAACAAGCCTTAGTAACGAATGCTTTAACCCGACTAAAAACCAAACAATTAGAAAATATGCTGATTCAATGTGCGCAATTAGAGGTCTCGGTTAAGGTTGAAAATAAATCAGATACTTGGTTACAGTTAGATGCGATCTGTTATCAATTTTTAAAATAGAGCTAGCCCTTAAGGATACCTTGCTATGAATAAAAGCAATCAAACAGCAATAGGTTTTTTAGGGGGCACCTTTGACCCCATTCATTTTGGACACCTGCGCCCTGCACTAGAAATCCAACAAGCTTTGGCTTTACAAGCGCTATACTTAATGCCTAATTATATCGCTCCACATAAAGCCAAAAGCATGGCCAGTGCGCAACAACGTATTGATATGGTGCAATTAGCCATTCAAGATACACCAACTTTGCAACTCACTACACAAGAACTTTTACGACCTTCTCACAGTTATACGATCGACACCTTAAAACTGCTAAGAGAACAGTATCCTGAGACACCTTTGTGCTTTATTATGGGCATGGATTCACTGATTCAATTTGACTCTTGGTATCGATATCAAGAAATATTGAGCTATTGTCATTTAGTTGTCAGCCACCGACCCGGCTGGGACCCTCAATTCAATAGCGTTATCAGTGAATTATTAAGAAAACATCAAATAAGCAACCCTACTCAATTACATCGTTCTTTGTCGGGCCATATTTATTTTCAAAGTACAACACAGTTGGCCATATCGTCATCTGAAATACGCGATTTACTCGCAACAAATAAAAGTATTAACTTTTTAACTCCACAATCTGTATGCACTTATATAAAAGAACAACAATGTTATAAATAACCTATCGCACCACTGCCAAATAAGGAACAACATTATGTTAGCTCTGATTAAAAAGACAGTAAGCAAGCCTCTCAACAATATATTCATATCCTGTTTGTTATTATCCGTAAGCCAAAGTGTATTTGCGGTCACTTCGGTGGTGACTGAAACACCAATCATTACAACTCCTGCTCCACAAACTGCTATTTATAGCCAGATGGCGATTCATCATCCTGTGTGGGCAAGAAGTGGTATGGTCGCAACGCAGGAGGCGGTTGCTACTCAAATTGGTCTCGATATTTTAAAACAAGGCGGTAATGCAGTAGATGCAGCCGTTGCAGTGGGTTATACATTAGCAGTCACCTTACCAAGAGCAGGTAACCTAGGCGGTGGTGGTTTTATGTTGGTCTACCTTGCAGATAAAAAACAAGTGATCGCCATTGATTATCGAGAAAAAGCCCCTGCTAGCGCATCGCGTGATATGTACCTTGATGCAGAAGGTGAAGTGGTTCCTGACCTTTCTAAATTTCATGGTCTAGCGATTGGTACTCCGGGCACAGTGATGGGCTTAGAGCATGCCCGTAAAACTTACGGAAGCTTATCTCGTGAACAACTGATGGCACCTTCGATTAAGCTAGCCGCACAAGGCATTGAGGTAACTGCAGACTTAGCTAACTCGTTGACAGCAATGCAACAGCGTCTTAGTCAATGGCCTAACACGCGCAGTATCTTTTATAAAAAAGATGGCTCAAATTATCAAGCCGGTGATCTACTTAAACAAACTGATTTAGCAAAAACGTTAACTTTAATCAGCGAGCAAGGTGAAAAAGGTTTTTATCAAGGGCCAGTTGCAAAGGCTATAGCCAGCAGTATTAAAGAAGCTGATGGCGTGGTCAATGAAGAGGACCTAGCAAATTATAACATAGTAGAGCGTGAAGCTATTAAAGGGACTTACCGTGGTTATCAAGTTTTCTCTATGCCGCCACCTTCTTCGGGCGGTGTACATATTGTACAAATTCTTAATATGCTAGAAAACTACGATATCACTACAATGGGACACAATAGCGCACAACATATTCATACTTTAGTTGAAAGTATGCGCCGCGCTTATGCAGACCGTAGTTTACACTTAGGTGATAGTGATTTTGTAAAAGTACCAGTAAAAACATTAATCAGCAAAAAGTATGCTAAACAATTAGTCACGGGTATTAACCCAAATCAAGCAACATTAAGCAAAGATGTACAACCTGATGCTAACTTACCCTATGAAAGTAACCAAACAACACATTTTAGTATTGTTGATAAATGGGGCAATGCGGTGACTAATACTTATACCTTAAATTATAGTTACGGGTCGGGTATTGTTGCACAAGGAACAGGTGTTTTATTAAATAATGAAATGGATGATTTTTCAGCTAAACCCGGCCATGCTAATGGTTATGGTTTAATTGGTGGCGAAGCAAATGCAATTGCCCCCGGTAAGCGCCCACTTAGCTCAATGAGTCCAACGGTTATTTTAAAAGATAACGCGTTATTTATGGTGACTGGTACACCCGGCGGTTCTCGTATTATCACAACAACATTACAAGTTATCTCTAATGTTATCGATTATGGTATGAATGTCGCAGAAGCAACTTCAGCAACACGTATTCACCACCAATGGTTACCTGATTATATTCGTATAGAATCAGGTTTAAATGCGGATACAATCAAACTATTAGAAGCTAAAGGGCATAAACTAAAACTTCAATCTACCATGGGTAGTACACAAAGTATCATGAAGAAAGACAGCGGATTATTCGGTGCTTCCGATCCCCGTACTCCTTCTTCATTAAGTATGGGTTATTAGCGGCTGTTTATCTTTCAAGCTTATTTTTGCAACGCGTTGCAGGCTTTTTATACAAGACTGAGCTTATTTGTGGTTATCCCCACAAATAAGCGAAAATGCAGTAGAAATAGTCAGCAAACGTTGCTCTACGGGTTCACCACAAGGCGTTATGCTCTTTGTTGGATAAAATTTGCTTAGAATGAGTAGGCTTCACTTTATCCGCCTCGATCAAAACAACATTGTGGTGAATAAAATTTAAACGGCAAAGCTCAAAAACCACTAATTTATTAGAAATGATAGGCCGCTGAAAGTGTACCAAAACGGCTATCTTCCGACTGATCTTTATATTGGTCGGAAGAATAGGTCAGGCTATACATCAAGTTCCAATGAGAAATATTAAACACCGCACCGACTGTTGCTGCAGTTTGCAAATGAATTAAATTAACATGATGGCTACTGTTAAAAGTATTACCATCGATGAAAATATCATTTAATACATAAGAACCTGATAAATTAGCAAATATATACCAACCAGTTGCATTGGGTGTTTGCCCTTTTAATTGCTGTATCGGAAAAGGCGTGCTCGAAGCAAAGCTCGATTGTAATTGCTGTCCCCAACGAACTCCAACACCAACACTTGCATCGGATAATAAGTTCCCCACCCCTGCACTAAGGCCAGAAATAAAATCAATCTCAGAACTTCCAAGGTCAACGCTAGCATTACGCCATAAGCGCTTTAGTTGTAACCTTACAACAACTTCATTATCTATTTGATTATCCCAGCCCATGGGCTGATTGGCACTGAGTTGTTCATGGACCGACTTTTGTAGCTCTTTGGCACCAGCTGCAGGACCTACAATGCCAATTGTTAAGCTGAGGTCATCGATAATAGATTGATTATAAGCAAGTATATTGACTTCCCAAGCTAGAAGACCAACATAGGGAGCATCTTCTTCAATGAGCGTGGTTTGTTTAATATCGACAGGTGTTTGAATAAAGTGACCAAGATTGTAATGAATTGCGTATTGTCTATTTGCTAGGGAGCTTAAATATGTTCTATCCGTTAAATATGCGATCCAATTAGGCAAGCTATCACTGTCTAGGGCATCGATATCATAATATCCCCAGTTCACCATCAAACCATTACTATAGCCTCCATCGTCATCAAAAAAGAGATCGTTTTCAAAGCTACCACCAAAATAATCAAGTTCCTCGCTTGAAGCAATCGCCGGCATCGTGAATAGGCTGACGATTAATATAATAAAATAGGTCATAAACTTCCCTGTATTAAAATAATGAGTGACTTCAGCTTAACTATTTTTAATTTAAGCTGTATCAGCATAGCGATACAGCAAGAAATAGTAATTGATAGAACTAATGCTATTTTTGTAAATGGTGTAAAAGTAATTTTTGAATACTTAGTTTGGTCTCTTTTTCTGGGGTCATAAAAGCAAGCCCATACTGTGTATGGCCATTAGCAATTGATGTTTGAATATTTTTTAAAGCCACAGATAGCTGAATACTTTTATCAGCACTACTACCAACGCTTTCATCTTCAAAGGTGATCGACAGACGGTATAAGTTATGTAGGTCTAATGCTTCTTTTTGACGAGTAATAAAAGCACAACCTTGAATAGAAATATCACTTAAAACACCTGCTACCAGAACTGAGTTAGCATCACTATCTAGTAAAGATGCTTCTATTTTTACAGCGACTCTAAGATGTTGACGTAATTCAGCAGATTCAATCGCTTTAGGATAGTCTAAAACTAACCAACGCCCTGCAATAGTCATTATTTTTTGTATTGAAGATCGGAATGCAATCACACTAGCTTGTTGATCTTCATTATTCATAAAGCGAACGATAACGTCTTTTGATTCTTTAATATGAGGCGTCGCTTTTTCCCAAGTAGCATCGTTGCCAAATGCCAAAATAACCGACATATTAGGATCAACACCAATTAGACGTGTTTTTAAACGTATCGGTTTAGTGGCGGTAATAATTTGTAAATGTACAAGTTCCCCACAATTCACTTGGTTTAAGCGGATAAACTCCCGATTATCTATTTCTGCCACTAGCATCCCTTCATTTTTATTGTTACTGTTTCATCAATTAATTATTCTATTCAATCACTTATTATCGATCCTGAACAAATTAAGTCTATTCTACAGAAGAGACTCAGGTGAAAGTGATGTGTCAGTAAAAGATAGTCATTAATTATGCCTAAAAAACTCATTTGCGCAAAATAGTTCCTTAGATAATAGAGATTTAAATACGATATAAATCATAAATAAGTGTATTAAAGCATTATTAACTATTCAACACCTTACACAACCACCCACTTTTCCCCTTTTCAGGCTTGGTAAAATGGGATAGTCATGATCAGCAAGTAGTTATCCCGCCTATGATCAGTTATGATCAACATTAATCACTACTATTCAATACCAGCAGAGAGATATCCAATGACTCAACCTATTGTCACAAAACAACAGCTGATTGATACCCTGACCTTATGGGAACAAAGCAAAATTGATAATGCACAACTTCAAGACTGGATGGTGACACACTTCGATCCACCAGAAACCTTGATTGGTGAAGATGAAGCAGAGCTAGTACAAGAAGCGATGCATATCATTATGAATGAATATGAATTAGCAAAGCTTGATAAATTTAAACCTGAGGGATATAACTTTGCGATGCAATTTTTACAATGTACAGAGGAGAACTTTGTGCAATTAAGACAGCAGTTCATTCATCAAGGATTTAGTGATTAATACTGGCCATAAGCAACATTGGTGATGGTTAACATTTACTTCCTTACATCAGATAACTTAGCATTGACGACTGCGAATATTAATTAAGCAGCTTCAATGTGAAATTTGTTACTCATTCCCTCACCACAAAGCAGTTACGTCCCGAGTGTTTTGCTTGGTACATGGCATTATCTGCAATTTTAAATACGGCACTTAATGCGATATCAAAATCGACAATCTCAGTCGGTTTAATAGTAACTGCTCCCATACTGACTGTAATATAATCAGCGGTTGGAGAGTCTGGATGTGGTATAGCGAGTTGCTGCATTTTATGTATTATATGGTTCAGCTTCTTATCCAAATCCTCGCTGGATATTCCCGTCAGCAGCAGCATAAACTCTTCTCCGCCATAACGCGCACAAATATCAGTGCTACGATGACATTCTTGATTAAGTATGTCAGCTACAGCGCTCAAAGCTACATCACCTTGTATATGGCCTAATGCATCGTTATAAGCTTTGAAATGGTCGATATCTACCATAACAACCGTGAAAGTAATATTGTTACGAATACAGAGTTTTTTGTGTATTTCTAAAGCATTGATCAACCCACGACGATTTAATATTTTAGTCAAAGGATCGGTATTGGCTTGCTCCGATAAAATTTTATTTTGCTCCTGCACTGTCAACATCAATTTATTGACATTTTGAGACACTAAAGCTAGCTCAGCTACAATAAATGACTCATTTAATGGACAGAATTTTTGGATACCTTCTCTCTCTTTTATTTCCTTTGCCAGCTTTTTTACAGGATCAATAATAGTCATCACTAAAACAAGGTAAACCAAATAAATCAACACACTAATAAGTGCTGTAAAGAAGACACTTTGTTGATTAATTAAATTTGGTATTTTACCAATCGCATGCTTCATTTTTAATATAGAAACGGCCTTACCTTTAGCATCCTCTAACACAATATAACTGAACGGTGATATTGTTATTTGTTCAGGTTTTACACCCCAACTAATTAAATCTGAATCAGGTATGTTGTTTATTGGAGATTGATAGTTAATTTCAGTTAAAGTGATTCGCGATAAGTCAGTGGTAAAAGGCTTCTCCAACAATTGTATCATGACCAAATAACCTCGATTTTCACCATTCATGTGCGAATCTCTAATTTGCGTTGTACTAAACATAGCGGGCCCATGTTGAGTATTAATAAAACCAAGTTTATTAGGTGCTCCATTACTAATAATCGGCTCAGGAAAGATCATTGCATTAACAGGGTATTTATCGAATTCATAGAATGAAAATTTAAGATCTATACGTTTAGTGTGATGGAAACCCTTTGTAAAAATAGGTTTAAGATTTTCATCTAAATAAAAAATACCATCTATCCCTAGGCTGAAAAATGTATTATCAACTGTATTTTCTTCAATATATTCTTGATCTAGTGTGCGAATAAATTCATAGGTTGATGTCCAAACAGCATAATCAAAGTTAACGCGGAAGAGTAAATCCAATTTACTCTTAATTCCATAAGTTAAAGTATCTAGCTCTCTTTCAGACAATTTACTGATACTCTGTTTTAAATGCGGTAATTCAATAAAATGGCGATAACTAAAAACTGCACTAGTAAATAAAACAAATAGAAACAGCAACAAGCGGAGTTGCAGCTGTTTAAAAGTAATCGTTTTCATTGAAACATTATTTTTCATTAAGGTAAGTAAATTCCTAGTTAACCAATTAGGACGAGCTTGATAGTGACTTTATACTTTAGATACATATTGGAATCCTATCAAATAACATTATCAAAGCATGACAGTGGGCTCTATTCGCTGATCACAACGACAACAATTTAGTTTACATTCAGTGATTGGTCAAGAACCTACGCTTAGTCGTTCTTAACGCTAAAAATTTCAAATAAACTGTATGACTACAATCATAGCTTTTTTCAAAAAATGATTATTTTTTAATTAGCTGGCTTTGCGTTATAAAGTGAATATGGAAGAGTAAGTAATACACATATTAAAGCAGGAATATATAAGGCCTGAAACTTAAATAACTCAAATAGGTACACACCCAATGACCCACCAACAGTAAAACCAGCGATAATTAAGCTTACTAACAATCCTTTTCTTTTATCAAACGGTCCAACTCTAAACTTAGCACTAATCATGCCCCCTAAATCGGTAAAGATACCCGTGACATGTGTTATACAGGTCACGGCGCCACTATAGGTTGTCGCTTGTACATTTTGCAAACCACATGCAGCCGAAGCTAAATAATGACCATTCAATGAATCAAGTCATAAAAATAAACTGCACCTACTATAAACTGCACCGACTAAAAGAAAAGCCGCTTTTAAGACCGGTAATCCACTATAATGTCGACCTAAAATTAATGCACGGCCACGTAAGAAAGTAGCCAGAAATAGCCGAGCCAGCAATAAAACTCAGAATAATAATTGCAGAACATAAAATCATAAAATACTGAACTAATTATGCCAGAGCCTAACAAAGTAGCAGTACCTGATAAATGCAACATAGATTGATGTTTAAAACCTAATAACTCAGCTGAGTTCCCCACCACCATGGCTAGCACTTATGCACCATATTCGACCCAACGTGGTGATCTTGAAATCCCAGCGATTCCATAGGCAAGAATGCTCATTAATATAAAAAGAAGAAGTGAATAGACAAAAGCACGATTAAGTTCATTGATATTGCCATCATGCCGCTTGATGACATTTTTAGCACAATAAATAGATATATAAGTCAATTACACATGATATGCGTGCGAGAGCTTACAATTGACGAGCAAAATTTATCTTAAAGATGAATATGCATTTTGTAATACGGTACTGTGTTTTTATAGAAAATATCACCACTTTGGGTACAACCAAAACGCTGATAAAAGGGTAATGCAGAGGCTCTTGCGTCAAACCATAAATAGTTTATATCAAGCATTTTTAATGCATCAATCAGGTGATTTAACATTAATGAGCCGATCCCCCTCCCTTGGTAATGTTCAAGCGTTGCAAATTTCCTCAATCGCGCTGTATTTTTTTCAAGGTAAAGTGAGGCTACACAAATTATCTTCTCATTTAAGATCACGCCGAAATGTAATGCTTCAGCATCACTTTCTACCTGACAAAATTCAGGTGCTTCGTTAGGCCAAAGGACCTGATGGCGAACGGGGATTGTTTGTTGCCAGTTTAGCTTGATAACTTGTGGAATGGTTGTATTTAGCATCGTCATTTTTCGAAATAGTTGTTTGTAGAGCGGTGACTTATAAAGCGATTATTTACAAATAAATAATCTATAAAACAGCCACTTGAAAAATTCATTGAATATTTACTTTAATGGCTTTTATCATAATGACAATACCAACAAATTTCAAAAGAAGACGCATTGGTTTCTTTACATTTTGTACAAATCCAATCAGCACCTGATTTTTTAGACTGTGCGTCATTTGCAATAGCTTCTGCTTGTTCAAAATCGGCATCATCATACACCCAAATTTCCGGCCAACAATCAAATACAGCAGTCTCACCTAAGGCCCCCTGTGCAAATTCATTTTTGATAAATACTTGGATCGATTGAGCTTCAATTAAGTTTTTGACATTATTAACAATAAAGTGGTTTTCATTACTGAATACTAATTTCATTTTTTATACTCATCATTTTATAGTTCGTCTTACAAACCCTATTCATTCCATCTAAGCTTATTTATCGATGATAAAACAGGCAGTAATTATTAATGACATTTACACATAAACAACGAATATTTGTTAACCATTCTCATTTCAGTATCTTTACCACCAAAACTTGCAATAAGTAATAAGCCAACTAAATTTAACCTAAGGATTTTAATTGGCTCATTACCTTTAAAGCAATTGATTACTCAACAAAAATTTGCATTTCTTCGCCAATTTGTTTACGCATATCCATTAGTTTCATTGCTGTATCATGTTGTTTAATATCAGCTTCTGTTTCCGGTATCCATTGTGGCACTTGCTCTGATTGACCATTTTGATCAACAGCCACCATAATCACGATACAATGTGTAGTGGTGCGTTTATTCAGTGATTTTGGATCACAAGCATTCACTTCTAAGGCAATGTGCATGGATGATTTACCGGTATAAATGACTTTTGCAAGTACTTCAACCAAACTCCCCACATGAATTGGCGCAACAAAACGAATGCCGCCAGCATAAGCAGTAACACAATAACGTCCACTCCACCCTGCAGCACAGGCATAAGCAGCTAAATCGATCCATTTCATAACAGCACCACCGTGAACTTTGCCTCCAAAGTTAACATCTTGTGTCTCAGCTAAAAATCGAAGGGTAATATCACGTTGCGGTTTTTTCATTTGTATTCTCTGTATTTATATTGAATTAAGAATTTATATTTTTAGCAGTTACTTAGCAAATATTTAAATGGCTGAGTAGATCATTTCTAGTTATAAGTCTGCGTCATCCTCTATTGCGATACTATTCAATTTTTTTAACACTAGACAATCTTCTGATATCGAGTTCTGGCAGTCATTAATCATCATTAATAATTCTTGTTCTAGATGCTGTAATTTTTTTATTTTATTACGTACATCTGCTAAATGTTTCATCGCTACTTTATCAGCTTGATGACATTCATTCAGGTTCAGTAGATCTCTAATTTCATCTAAACTAAAGCCTAATGCACGACTGTGGCGAATGAAATGTAATCGTTGGCATTGTGAGCTTGTATATTGCCGTTGATTACCAGCACTGCGCAATGCTTTATCTAATAACCCAATCTCTTCGTAATAACGAATGGTAGGTATTTTACATTGTGTTTTTTTACTTAATTGTCCAATAGTATAAATCATGTGATGCCTATATATTTTAAAATAATTAAATAAAATACTTGAACCTCTAGTTACTAGAGCTTATATATTATATTCATATAATCATTTTACAATCTATAAGGTATATTTTATGGCAGGATGTTGCAATCATAAGGCAGATTTTACAGGTATGGATCCTGTCTATAAACGAATATTAGTGGCAGTGATTCTGATCAATGCAATCATGTTTTTTGTGGAAATGTTTGCGGGAGTGAAATCAAACTCTCAAGCATTACAGGCCGATGCCTTGGATTTTTTAGGTGATACGCTTACCTACGGTATTAGCTTATGGGTGATCGGTAAATCATTATCTTTACGTAGCCGTGTCGCATGGTTAAAAGGTGTTAGCTTATTAGCCATGGCTATTTGGGTATTATCATCCACACTTTACAAATTTTGGTTCATAGAAACCCCCGATGCAACCATCATGGGCAGCATCGCTATTCTCGCTTTTATCGCTAATGTGGTCAGTGTTTTATTACTCATGAAATATAAAGATGGGGATGCCAACATACGCTCTGTTTGGTTATGTAGTCGCAACGATGCGATTGGTAATTTAGTCGTATTAGTTGCTGCCTCTGGCGTATGGGTCACGGAAAGTGCATTACCTGACTTAATCGTTGCAGCCTTTTTAGCAACGTTATTTTTAAGCTCAGCGAAACAAATAATTCAGCAAGCGAATAGTGAGAAAAAACAACAAGCCGAGGCTAAACAGCAGACTCATCAATCTGATATCAGTCAAAGTCCTCAACATAGCCACAAACACAATCATTAATTTTAGCGGTTTACTAATAATAAAATCACTGACAGCATAACTTGGGGTCCAGATATTTGCACCTTCTTGTTAAGAACGAAAGTAAAATACAAACATCAACTACTTCAACACCTATTTAACCCTCATTTAAGAAATATTTAACATGCACTTATGATCGTAATTTGCCACAATCAATCATCACTTTTTTGAAGAGAGCACTTATGGTCCCAATTTTATATTCATTTCGTCGCTGTCCTTATGCAATGCGGGCACGATTAGCGATTGCAGTCAGTGAGCAAAAAGTACAATTAAGAGAAATAGTATTAAAACATAAGCCACCAGCCCTACTGGCTATTTCTCCAAATAAAACTATCCCAGTTTTACAGCTCAATGAGCAACAAGTTTTAATTGAAAGTTTGGAGATCATGGTCTGGGCACTCTCTAAGCATGACCCTGAACATTGGTTAACGGATCAATTACCGCAGATGCTAATGTTAATCGATAGCAGCGATTATGAATTTAAACCATGGTTAGATAAATATAAATATGCCGATAGGCACCCAGAGCAAAGCGAAGCTTATTACCGCGAACAAGCAGAAGATTTTATCATGGAATTAGAGCAGCGCTTAAACCGACAATCATATCTATTTGCTGAACATATGACGCTTGCCGATATGGCTATTTTTCCTTTTATTAGGCAATTTGCTAGTGTTGATAAAACTTGGTTTGAACAAAGTCCATATCCGCAAGTCAAAAAATGGTTAGCAGGTTTAATGGATAGTGATTTATTCAATGCTTGCATGAAAAAATACCCTACGTGGTTAGAATCAGGCAAAGCAATTAAATTTCCTTAACCATTATTTAACTCAAATTGATCACATAGTTAACACAAATATTGTGTCGCGACAAAATCACCGTATAGATTAAAATAACTAATTGTTCTATTAATGAAATTTATAAGTCAAAAATCAGTTCTTTAGTAATAAGGAAGGCAAATGATTGCCGGAGATAGTATTATTCTTAACCTTTTCTTAACCCAAGGTTAACTACTCTCAATAATTAATTTTATAGACAAGGTTTTAAAATGAGCAGCTCACTCGTAACATACAATAAACTAGCCAAGCTATTACATTGGTTTTCAGCCATTATGGTCATTGGATTATTTGCAGCAGGTTACTGGATGGTCGACCTTAGCTATTATAGTGAATGGTATCAAACGGCACCACATTGGCATAAATCATTTGGTTTATGTTTTGTGGTGATCACCTTAGGGAGATTGATATGGAAGCTAGTATCGAATGCCCCTAGCATTGAAGGCTCAGCTTTTGAAAAAAAAGCAGCAACCTACGCACATTACCTTATTTATATTTTGTTATTCACCATGTTTTTATCTGGCTATTTAATATCGACAGCAGATGGACGTGGTATTGCTATTTTTAATTGGATCGAAGTACCTGGATTAGGCTCATTTATTGAAAACCAAGAAGATCTTGCAGGGCAAGTCCATGAATATGCAGCTTATATATTAATCGGTTTATCAGGCTTACATGCTCTTGCTGCTTTGAAACACCATTTCATTGATAAAGATAATACACTGAAAAAAATGCTTTAGTTATTTCAACCCAGTTCTACGTTAAATATACTCAACAAGGAAAACACCATGAAAAAAGTACTCATCGCGTCAGTTTTAAGCGCAGCAATGGCTTTACCAATGAGCGCAATCGCAGCAGATTATAAAGTAGATACAACCCATGCTTTCGTTAACTTTAAAGTTAGTCATTTAGGTTACAGCTTTATTCAAGGACGCTTTAATAAATTTGAAGGACAGTTCAGCTACGATGACAAAAATGTAGCTGCGTCTAAAGTCTCTATTAACCTTGATACAACTAGCTTAGATACAAATCATGCAGAGCGTGATAAGCATCTTAAAAGTGATGACTACATTAACGCGGGTAAATTCTCTACGGCAAAATTTGTTAGTACAAGCGTTGCTGAAACAGCCGATGGCGGTCTAGCAATTACTGGAGATATGACATTCCATGGAGTGACTAAACCGGTTGTTGTTGATGCTAAAGTGATCGGGCAAGGCGATGATCCATGGGGTAATTACCGTGCGGGTTTAGAAGGTACAACACGCTTAGAGTTAGCTGATTTTGGTATGAATGTGAAAGGCGCATCAACTTACGTTGATTTAGATATCGTTTTAGAAGGTATTCGTCAGTAATATAACAATAAATTCAAACGCTTAGCTTATTGAAACATTAAAAAGAGCAACAGAAAATTTCGTTGCTCTTTTTTATATTGCTTTTTATAGTCACTTTCTATTCCGATCAAAAATATATTGACTGCTCAATAGCATTTCACTAGATAATTTGACCATCTAAACTGACCATAAGCCTATCCAGTCCTTTTAGATTTTCTGTTACAGCCTACTAACTTAATGGTATTTTTCAGCATAAAAACACGTTACACTTTTTGTGTGCTTAGCAAACAATGGTGGGAATATGAGTTTAGAAAAAAATACAGCAATAGATAACAATAACATTTCAAATAAACTTGATGCTATGACTGACCATTCGAATTCAACATTAACCGTCGCCGAACAGTGGCTTGAACGTTTAGTGGAAGAACCTAATAAAAAAAGACGTTTAGATCAACGTACTCCTTTCCAACGAGATAAAGCACGAGTGTTGCATTCTGCTGCTTTTCGTCGCTTACAATCTAAAACCCAAATTCATAATAATGGTCTCAGCGACTTTTATCGTACTCGCTTAACGCACTCCTTGGAAGTGGCACAAATAGGCACAGGTATTGTTGCTAATTTAAAAATTATTCAACCGCAGTTTGAATATATTTTGCCTGGTAATAACTTAATCGAAACTATCTGTTTAAGTCATGATATTGGACACCCTCCCTTTGGGCATGGCGGAGAAACCGCGCTTAATTATATGATGATTAAACACGGTGGATTTGAAGGTAACGGTCAAACTTTTAGAATATTAACGCAACTTGAACAATACACTGAGGATAATGGCATGAATTTGACTCGCCGCAGTTTATTAGGTCTATTAAAGTATCCCGTTTGCTTGAGTGAAATTAGTACGTCATACCCAGTGGATAATAGTCGTAACTTTCGTCAATTAAAAACTGAAGAATGGATGCCAGCGAAAGGTATTTATGATCACGATAAAGCACTATTAGAAGCGGTTCTTTCTCCTTTATGTGCAGGTGACCGACTGTTATTTGGCAGTAAAAGAACGCCGGTTGTAGATTCAAAATTTCATCTTAAATCTAAATATAAATCCTTAGATTGTTCAATAATGGAAATAGCAGATGATATTGCATATGGTGTGCATGACCTTGAAGATGCAATTGCAATGGGCATTATTAATAAAGCACTATGGCAAGAAAAAGTATTGAATCAGTTAGCATCAATTGAGCACTTTTGCCTAAGTGATAACCTACAAGAGATCACGGATAACCTATTCTCCTTACAGCACTTTAAACGCAAAGATGCGATTGGTGCCCTAGTAAATTCACTGATCACATCAATCAGTATTCAACGTGTTAATAAGCAATTTGTCGATCCTCTATTAGCTTATAATGCCTACTTAGATCCAGCGATGTTTAAAGCGTTAGAAATACTGAAAGGCTTTGTTTTAAACTACGTGATTAAAAGCCCTGATTTGCAAATATTAGAATACCGTGGACAGCAAATCGTGATGGAGTTATTTGAGGCCTTTAAAGCAGGCCCCTTACGTTTTCTACCGGAGGGTGCTAAGCAATTATGGAAAGCTCAAAATGGAGATGAGTCTCGAGAGCAACGAGTCATTGCAGATTATATTTCTAGCTTAACGGATAATCATGCGTTGCGCTTACATGCTAGCTTGTTTAGTAGTAATCAAACCGCTCCGATGATGGGTGAACATGCTTTTTAATGAGGCGTTGGTAAACGTGGTAGATTATTGATAAGTACTGCGAATTGGATTTTGAAGTTTAGACCAAATGAGACCACAAGGTAAATGAATCGTGTGTTTCAAATTTACAGCACAAAACAACTGTGTTTATTATTTAATGATAAATAGGGGGATTATCCCCCTATTTATACTCACTACTCGTAATACCAATCTGGATAAATAAATGGTCTATTTAAGCGTTAGGTAAAATGGATCAATCATGGCTGTTTGACTGTTCTATGCGCTAAAGCCAGCGGATAACCGCGTTGCTGCGTGTAACACTCAGAACGTTCGGTTACTTGTTGATCAGTGATAGAACGCGTCACTGGAAACGAACGTGCTCCCACTAAGCTTTTATCAACGAAACCCAATTCCGCCAATTTTTCAGTTAACGCATCGGCGCTAGTTAATACAGATGAGGCTTTGACTATTTCACAACGTGCATAATTATCATCTTCAAAAGATACACCAGCGGCGCGCAGGGAAGCGTCCTCACCGGGTATTTGTTGTGCTCCAAATAGTGGTTTACCCTCTACGCTCGCTTCTTTAAAAGCAGGAATATAACGAGCCAAGTGTGCTATTGCGCGTTGTCCACGTTCTGCAACCTCTTGGGCTAACCAACCTTTATCTATTTTGCGAAGAAACTGCTCATCTAGCTGAGGTTGAGAACTATTTCCAGCGCTAGCAACCAGGCCATTATCAAATAATGTAATTTGTTCTGTCATACCATGTAACTGCACTAAATTTTCAGCATAGGGTGTAAACTGTGCCATCCCCTCAGGCGTACCACGTTGACCATGAAAAATAACCTCAGGCCATAGCCCTCCTGTACCCTGCCATTTGGTGACATAGGCAGCTTTGAACTCGACTAAACGTTGACGATGAAAACCTGCTAAATCATCAATTTCACCGGTTTTGAAGCCAGCTGCATTAATTAAATAATCAAATTTCTGTTGGGTATTTTGACCACTCTCATCACAGCTTAGCTGCCATTTCTTATCAACAGTTTGTTCAATTTTTGTAATTTTAGCATTTAGGTGGACCTGACAGTGTGTGTTCTTTTCTAAAGAAAGCGCAGCTGTTGCGCCTAAGCGAAAAACATTCCAACCAAATTCTTGGACTAAAACAACAGGAAACTTTAATAAAGACAGGTCAACATGCTTAGCAAATGGAATCATCCATTGTAGTGCAGTACTAGGTACTTGATGCTCATCGAGTAACGCTAACTGTTGTAATTCTTCCAACTCAAATAGTTGATAATAGTCACTGGCTTTGCCCAATACTTGATTATCAGTATCTTCATCAATTAGATTTTGGTATTCACTTTGCAATCGCTTTAGACGAGGTAAAAGTTCTGATGGTTGTCCTGGATCTTGCTCAGGAATCGCAATCACTGTTGGGCGATAATCGACCGAGTCAGGATATAAGCGCAGTGCTTCTATAGACTCTTTTAATAGCGTCACACATTGATCTTCTGAAATTTCTCTATATAGATTGCCACCAGCATGAAGATGACAAATAGGAGGTCCATTTACTAAACTCGTCCCCTTTTCAAATAAATCAACTTGTAAACCTATTTCACTTAAATAAAGTGCAATTGAAGCTCCAGCAATACCACCACCGATAATGGCAATTTTTTTATCTGACATTTCGTTCTTAGTCATTTTAAAACCGTTTATATTTACGTTAAGTCATCCCATATATAAAATAATATGGTTAGATTTTATCAAAAATTAACTGAAGCTCTATTTACTCTGTTAATTCATATTGATTAACATCTGAGAAAGTAGCAATGATGTCCGCAAAGTCATCAAAACTGATATCTGGATTGTGTTCGTTGATATCTTCGCCATAGTTATAACCATAACTTAAACCAATACTCTGCATGTTGGCTGCATTGGCTGCTAAAATATCATTTTTAGAATCACCAATCATCACACACTGATCAACAGTAACACCTAATTTTTCGCAACTGTAATGCAAAGGCAGTGGATCAGGTTTACGCTTTTCTAGTGTATCGCCACCAATTAAAAGCTCAAATAAACCATTTAATTCTAAACCATCAAGGATAGGTTGTATAAAATCAAAAGGTTTGTTGGTTACAATAGCAAGCTGATAACCCTTCGCTTTTAATATTTTTAATGTTGAACGTACATGTGGGTAAGTGACCGTATCTATACATAAGTTTTGAGCATAAAACTCAAGAAAAATAGCTAAAGCTTTTGCTAATAAATCAGAGTCAAGATCATCGGCTATCTGCGCTTGTCCAGAAAGACCTCTTTGCACTAGCACACTTGCTCCATTGCCTACCCAAGAACGAATAATAGTTGCAGAGATAGGTTCACGACCAATACTTGTTAACATATGATTGATAGCTAATGCAAGATCCGGTGCGCTGTCAATTAACGTACCATCTAAATCAAAAAGAATTGCTTTTTTACCTGTAAATTTCAAGAGTCACTCCTAAGTGCTGCTATTTTATTTTTTATTGTACTTGGTTTGGCAATGTGGTTTTGCAATGTATTTTAGCGGTATTAACTTGTAATTAATTACCCGCTTCAAAATCATCATTTCAAACATGACCATTAGTTAATTAAACTATATCCATATCAATAAGTAGAGTAATTAAATTGGGCTGCCACAATTAACCCGTCAATGGCGATAAGCTAACAAAGTCAGTCATTTAACATCCATGGGGTTATACGCACCACTGAAAGTTTAAGTTCATTTATTTCTTTAATTTTTGCAAAATCATCTTTGTTAAGTAATAGATCACCATTAGCAGCAAATTTAACATCGTTACTTTCAACATTGCTACTTAGTGAAGTATTCATGGATGCGGCAATTGGATCTAAAAACTGCAGGCGTAAACCAGCAAACGTTGGTAAAAAATACTTTCCTATCATGCCTGCATTTTTCTTTATCACCCCTTTTAATTGTTCATTAATAGTAGCGAGTTTTTGTTCGTTTAAATTAAATAATTCACTCTCTTTTACCATCACTGTTACTTGTAAGTCACAACTAGATAATTTTTTATTATCATCGATATCAACTTCTAACATGCCACCGTCTTTGCGATGTTTATCAGAGTAAAAAGGCAACAAACGACCTGCTGATTCAAACAAAATAGGCTCTCGAATATTCTCAACCACCATCTCTGCATTAGTAATCGTACATAGCGTTTTATCCTCTCTATCGATTAGATAAAAGGCGGTAGTGACATAGGGATAGTCAAGCTTATACATGGTTTTCATGTAGCTAAAAAACACTGAATAATTAAGCTTAATAGTTGAAGCTTGACTCAGTGAAGTCAAGCTAGACAATAAAATGGCGAGCACTAAACGTCGCATTATACCTTCCTTCTCTGTATTGGGAGTTAAGCTTCAAAGCCGCCGTTTTTAGGTCCTGAGTGATGGTTATCATCGTCATTATTGTCGTTGTCTTTTGGACCTTCCGTTGCTTCTGTTACCGATATGCTAACACCACATACTTGACGATAAACAATCCCCATCACGTTGATAGCAAATGGAATAACGAATAATAAGCCAATGCCTGATGTCAAAATACCAATCATAAAAAGAACACAAAAAATAATTAATAGTTGGGTAAATTGAGCAATGTTTTTATGAACCAACTTAAATGAGAGTTTTAAAGCCATCACTGGTGATACTTTTTTCTCGGCAATCAAAGGATAAACCAAGCAGAAAGACATTTTTAAATACAGCAACACAATAACAGATAGCACAAAACCAACACTGCCAAAGACTTGCCCTAAGAACATGCTAGCGCCATTGGTCATCAAATTGATGATCATCGCGGCTAACGATAATTTAAAGATGATATTAAAATAATTAAACAAGTGAAAAGATTTCGTTTTTAATCCAACTGAATGGTGTACTCCCATCATCAGCATACCGGTCATCAAAGGAGGCACGACAATTAAGGCAAAAATAAAGAAAAGGATCATGGTTTTAGGATCATCAAGTGATGTTGTTTGATCAAGAAATACGCTGAGTAAAGCAAATGAAACCAACATGATAAATAAACAAGCAGTCAGCAAAGGAAAGAAATGTTTACGCGTAATTTTAAGGGCATCTAGCAACAATTTTTTCAGATCAAATCGATACCCTTCGGTCAGCGATTTTTTAATATCACCACCTAATACAAAATATTTTGAATTCATAACACACTAACTTCCCTAAATTGAATAACAGCTGCTTAACAGCGGATCATTGTAGGGAGTTCTGTTAGCTTTTCAAGTACATTCAAGACTAAACAAGATTAATTAGAATTGATTACTTAGTAAGTTTTTAAACACGCCTTCTTTACTATGCTTGGTGCTTAGTCAGTTTTGATTTTAAAAAGTAATTAACGACAAAATCAAGACACGACACAGAGCTTACTAAGGAAAAACTAAGCCATTTTATTATCATTTTTTAAGTTTTTTTGTTTCAGTTTTTTGGTTTCAGTTCGAGCCTTCGTGGTTAACTCACTTTTTATTTTAAAGTAATTAACCACGAAGCCGCTGCACAGAGAACACGAAGAAAAGATTAAAAATGAGGAGCAAGCTAAAAAGTAAATTTTAATCACTTGTTAACGAGATAAAGGGTTATGGTTTGATTCATCCGTCTGCACTCTTCGTGGTTAATCAGCTTTTGATTTTAAAGCAATTAACCACGAAGCCGCTGCACAGAGAACACGAAGAAAAGATTAAAAATGAGGATCAAGCTAAAAAGTAAATTTTAATCACTTGTTAAAGGGTTATGGTTTGATTCATCCTTCTGCACTCTTCGTGGTTAACCAGCTTTTGAATTTGCACTTAAAAAAACCGGATCAAGCAATATAAACATAAATCTTTGATTGCTTATTAACGAGTTAAGAATGTTGACTCGCCCTTATCCACCCTTCAAAGTTTCAAACCTTCAGGCTATTTAGCTTTTAGTCACTATAAAACCAGTAATTAATTTTATGCTAATAGGTTTTTAACCAATTCAGGCACTAATTGGCTAGCCTTACCTTCTAGTATGGTATCGAAATGACTGTGCTCATTGCGCTCTAGATTAACCTCAATAGAATCAGCTCCTGCACTTTTCGCTTCTTCAACAAATCCTGCTGCTGGATAGACAGTGCCAGAAGTACCAATTGCTATAAATAGATCGGCTTGCGCAAGGTGATGATAAATAATATCTAGACCTATAGGCATTTCACCAAACCAAACAATATGTGGCCTTAAAGGTAACGGGTATTGACAACAGGTACAAAAATCATCGCTGGTTAAATCCACTGCCCAAGGAATGACTTGATTAGTTTTAGCACAGCGTACTTTTAATAATTCGCCATGCATATGAATAACGCTCTTTGATCCAGCCTGTTCATGCAAATCATCTATATTTTGAGTAACAAGTAAAAAGTCCCCATCAAATTTTTGTTCCAATTCCGCTAACGCATAATGTGCAGCATTAGGTTTATTTTCTCCTAAACAAAAACTCTGACGTCGTTTATTATAAAAATCTAATACTAATTCAGGATCACGTTGATAACCATCCAAAGTCGCGACGTCTTCAAGTTTATATTTTTCCCACAAACCATCTTTTGCACGAAACGTTTCAATACCTGATTCTGCAGAAATACCCGCTCCTGTTAACACTACTATTTTTTTATATTTACTCACTACTTTAAACCTCAATCAAAAACATAATCCCAACAGCATAAAGCTGAGCTCTATTTATTAATGCCTTATTTACTAACGCCCCAATGCAATCTGACTGTTCACAACCTGACTTTTGATAAGCGGCAATAAAGTATCAAAAATGTCATTATTGATTGTAATGTTATATCAGAAAAAGTTTGTGGTTCAGTTCATATTCCAACCGAATTTGAGGCAAAAAAAAAGCCGCAAAGCGACTTTCTTTAAAAGGGAATAAATTATTTTTTAGGCTTATCTGAAAGACTTGTTTCTACTAACTCTTTCAATTTCTGACCCGCTTTAAAAGTAACAACTCGTCGGGCCTCTATAGGTATGTCCTCACCAGTTTTAGGATTACGACCTGGCCGTTCCCCTTTATCTTTTAGCTCAAATCCACCAAAGCCTGATATTTTAACTGGTGAACCAGCTTCAAGAGTTGATTTAATTTCTTCGAAAAATGATTCCACAAACTCTTTAGCTTCTCGTTTGCTTAATCCGATTTCTTCCGATAAATGTGCCGCTATCTCAGCTTTTGTCAGTGCCATAAATTAATCTCTCAACGATGCATGAAATTCCGTAGAAACCGCTTCAACTATTGAATTAACACTATCAGCAATCTCCTGTTCTTCCAAAGTACGTGTCGCGTCTTGTAATATTAAGCCTATTGCTAAGCTTTTCTTACCGTCTTCAACACCCAATCCTTTGTATACGTCAAACAAGTTTATGCTAACTAGCTGAGATCCGCCAATTTTTTCTATAAATTTGAGGACCTTACCTGCATTTACTTGATCATCGACTACAAAAGCGAGATCTCGGTTGTTTGCAGGGAACTTAGAAATGTCGCCAGCTTGAGGTAATTGACGGGTTAAAATAGCATCAACTTCTATTTCAAATACAATTGCTTGGCCGTTTAAAGCAAAAGTTTTTTTCAAACTTGGGTGCAAAGTACCAATATATCCGACTTTAATACCATTACGGTAAATAGTTGCAGATTGACCTGGATGTAAAGCACTGTGTTTCTCTGCTTTAAATTCAAAACTTGCATCATCAACAGCTAAATCCAATACGGCTTCCAAATCTGCTTTAAGATCAAAGAAATCAACACCACGAGTTTCAATCGCCCAGTGCTCGTCATTGACGTTACCGATTATCACACCTGAAAGCATTGCTTGTTGGCGAATACCATTTTCAGCTTGTTCATATTTAATAAAACGCAAACCCGTTTCAAATAAACGCACACGATTTTGTTGGCGCTTTTGGTTTTTAGACACGCTCTCTAACAAACCAGTCCATAAACTAACACGCATTGCCGACATATCTTTAGAGATAGGATGTGGCAAAATCAGTGCATCCGCTTCAGGATGTAGTTTAAGTTGCTTATCTGGGTCAACAAAACTGTAGGTGATCGCTTCTTGATATTCACGATTTACTAGCACATCGCGAATTTTAGATAATTTTAAACGAGATTCATTATGCGCAGGCATTGTTAACGCGGCTTGAGGAGCAATGTTTGGAATATTATTATAACCAAATACACGAGCAACTTCTTCGATTAAATCTTCTTCAATTTCCATATCAAAACGATAAGTAGGTGCAACAGCTGACCACCCTTCTGCCGTTTCAGATACAACACAACCTAATTGCGTTAATATTTTCTGAACGCGATCTGAATCAATTGAAATACCGATTAAACGATCTAATTTATTACGACGTAGTTCAATTGTAGCTTGCTTAGGTAAATGGGCTTCACTTACAGCTTCTGTAATTGGGCCAACTTGACCACCACAGATTTCAACTAACAGCTGTGTAGCACGTTCCATTGCAGTTGCTTGTAATACAGGATCCACACCACGTTCATAACGATGTGAAGCGTCAGTATGTAAACCGTAACTACGTGCACGACCCGCAATCGCTAAAGGAGCAAAGAATGCACTTTCTAAGAAAATATCTGTTGAGCCTTCTTGAACACCAGAATCTTGGCCACCAAAGATACCCGCCATTGCAAGTGCTTTAGATTGGTCGGCAATCACTAATGTATCAGCGTTTAATTTAACTTCTTTACCGTCTAAAAGCGTTAGTTTTTCATTTTGTTCAGCAAGGCGAACTTCAATACCACCTTCTAGTTTAGTTAAATCAAATGCATGCATTGGATGACCAAACTCAAGTAATACGTATTGAGTAATATCAACCACGGCATCGACACTGCGCACACCACAACGACGTAGCTTTTCAACCATCCAAAGTGGTGTTGTTGCATTTTGATTAATGCCTTTAATGACACGACCAAGATAGCGAGGACATGCTTCAGGCGCTTGTAGATTAATAGCGACTTGGTCATCAATCGTTACATCAACATTATTCCAAGTTACCGGTGTTGCTTCGATGCCATTTAATACGGCCACTTCACGAGCAAGACCTGCGATACCTAAACAATCAGCACGGTTGGCTGTTAAGTCAACATCAATGATCACATCATCAAGTTGTAAATATTCACGAACACATTGTCCGATAGGTGCGTCTAAAGGTAATTCAATAATACCTTCAGCACTGTCAGCCATACCTAACTCTGATTCACTACACAACATACCAAATGATGGCTGGCCACGTAATTTTGCTTTTTTAATTTTAAAATCGCCCGGTAATACGGCACCAACAACGGCAACAGCCACTTTTAAACCTAAACGACAGTTTTTAGCACCACAAACGATATCGATTAATTCATCTTCACCGATATTGATTTTAGTGACTTGTAATTTATCTGCATCAGGATGTGGTCCACATTCAACGACTTCACCAACAAGTACTTTACTAAACTCACCAGCAACAGGATCAACATCGTCAACTTCAAGGCCGGCCATTGTCACTTGATGTGTTAATTCATCACGTGTAATTTCTGGGTTAACCCACTCGCGTAACCAAGCTTCACTAAATTTCATTATTATTAACCCTTATTTGAATTGCTTGAGGAAACGAAGATCGTTTTCAAAGAATGAACGTAAATCATTTACGCCGTAACGCAGCATTGTTAAACGCTCGATACCCATACCAAAGGCAAAGCCTGAATATTTTTCAGGATCAACTCCCATCGATTTTAATACAGTTGGATGTACCATGCCGCAACCTAACACTTCTAACCAACCATTTTTACCTTTTACATCTACTTCAGCAGAAGGTTCAGTAAATGGGAAGTAAGATGGACGGAAACGGATTTCTAAATCTTCTTCAAAGAAATTATGTAAGAAATCGTTCAAAATACCTTTAAGCTGCGCAAAACTTACGTTTTCAGCAATCATCAAGCCTTCAACCTGATGGAACATTGGTGTGTGTGTTTGATCGTAGTCGTTACGATAAACACGTCCAGGAGAGATAATACGTACCGGAGGCTCTTGCTTTTCCATGGTACGAATCTGTACACCTGAGGTTTGTGTACGTAATACTAAGTCAGGATTAAAGTAGAAAGTATCGTGATCAGCACGTGCTGGATGATGAGGCGGAATGTTTAACGCATCAAAGTTATGGTAACCATCTTCAACTTCAGGTCCGTCTTTAACTTCAAAACCTAATTCACTAAAAAACTCAACGATACGCTCTGTTGTACGTGTTACAGGGTGAATATTACCTTGCTTTGAACCGCGACCAGGTAAAGTGACATCGATAGTTTCAGACGCTAATTTTTCATTTAGAATAGCTTCTTCCATGCCTTTTTTACGTTCAACTAAAACAGCTTGAATTGCTTGTTTCGCTTGATTGATCATTTGTCCAGCGGCTGGTTTTTCAGCAGGCGGTAATTTGCCTAAGCCTTTCATTTGTTCAGTCATTAAGCCTTTTTTGCCAAGATACTGTAAACGAATTTCTTCTAATTCATTGGTATCAGCGGCGTTTTCGATCTGTTGTTGCGCATTAGCAACGATTTCATCTAGATGCTGCATTTGATTACTCTACTTTAGACAAGTGATAAAAAATATGGATGTAATTTTACGCAGTTCAAATTGATATGGCTAGTGCTGAGGGCGTTTTGCAGACTATAAAACGCTGGAAATGAAGAATTAATTAACGATATTAAAGTCTTCACTCCAGCATTGAACTAAAACAGATGAAATAAGGACTTATAATACCGTCCACGTTTTGCTTAACAACAACTTATCCTCTGCAAATAATTGTCCAGTAAAGCAATCACCTTGATTCACTTTCCCGACACCTTTAGGTGTGCCTGTCATTAAAATATCGTTATCTTCAAAGGACATAAATGCCTTTACTGCATCAACAATTTGCATTGGTTTATAGATCATCAAATCAAACGTCGCTTGCTGAGTGACCTGCTCATTAATCAATAAAACTAAGCGTATCGATTCAATATTAGTATCATAATCGAGCGTAATAAAATCTGAAAAAACAGCAGACCCATCAAATGCTTTTGCACGTTCCCAAGGTAATGCTTTAGCCTTTAAGACACTTTGCACTTCACGCTTAGTTAGATCCAATCCAATGCCAACACCTATAAACTGATTATTCTCAACAACAAAAGAAATTTCAGCTTCATAATGAATCGCGTCAACGGCATGTGTTTTGATTTCAGCAGCGATAGCAGAGTTAGGTTTGACAAAAATAACCGGCTCAGTAGGGACTTCATTGTTCAGTTCAGCAATATGCTCTACATAATTACGGCCAATACAAACTACTTTCGACGGGGTAATTATTTTTCCATTTAATAATATTGATTGCATGAGAGGTCCTTATATATAAAACGAATTTCATTGCCAAACTGAGCATTCCCAATTGAGCTAGGTTTAATGACTATAGGTTACCTTTGCGCACCTTTAAATAGCGTAAAGTAGTTTTCAGTGGTGACCTTGGCAAGCTCTTCAAATGTCACCCCTTTTAATTCAGCAACAAATTGTGCAACATCGTAGGTATAAGCAGGTTCATTTTCTTCCCCTCGATGAGGGACTGGTGCTAAATAAGGGGAATCCGTTTCTACCAATAAGCGTTCCAAAGGCACCGCTTTAATTACTGCTTGTAATTCTTTTGCATTCTTAAAGGTTACAATGCCCGAGACAGAAATATAAAAACCCATTTCCATCGCTGCTTCTGCCATTTCAATTGATTCAGTAAAACAATGTAAAACCCCACCGACTTGCTCAGCGCCTTCTTCACGAAGAATATCTAAGGTTTCTTGGCGAGCACCTCGAGTATGAATAATTAAAGGTTTATTGAGTTGTTTAGCCACTCTAATTTGTTTACGAAATGCATCGATTTGCCATTCTTTTGTTTCTGGAGAATAGAAAAAGTCTAAACCTGTTTCTCCTACTGCAACCACCTTTTCTGCACTTGCATATTCTAGTAATAAGGCTTCATCCATCACCGCTTTTTCATATAACGGATGTACGCCACAGGTGCTAGAGACTTGTTTAAAAGGTGCAATCATTGCAGCCATTGCAGGGTAATCCTGTAACGTCACGCAAACACTCAATAAATGAGTAATGCCCTTTGCTTGGGCTTTTTCAATGACCTCAGTAATATCGGTATGTTTTTCCCCATATTTTAATCGGTCAAGATGACAATGAGAGTCTACTAACATACTGTAATTTCCTTAAATTCATTTTTAATTTTTATTAATAACGCATTAACCAATAATTCTTTTTTAAGCGCCGAATGCCCCATTAATAGGCTGCGATTTTTTAGTATTTCGTCGCTTAATAGACGTAAACTTTTTAACGACAACTGTGTTTGCCAGATTTTCAATTGCGGTAAAGCGAAGTAATAAATAGCATCAGGATCAAGCTGGTTACCATTCAATTTTAATTTATGCAGGTCATGTAATAAATGAAATAATAATAATAGATTTTGTTCAACGTCCTTCACTAATAATTGTGCAAAGGAAAATAAATTAATAGGCTCATATAAAAGAGAGAACAACCCTTCGATGCATTGCCGACGAGTATCAAGCGACGCATCTTCTTGTAACGCTTTTAAATGGTTGAGCAAGGCTAAAGGACTATTTTGAAACCAACGTAATACACCAACGTCACTGACTTGAAAACCAAATTGATATAACCAATCAATTAAGGTTTGATCGTCGGGACTGTGTAGATGTGTTTGTTGCAGACGGCTTAGTAAGGTCGGCATCAATTGATGATGTGTTCGAGTTAATAAAATTAAATAACTATCACCTTGAGGCTCTTCAAGGGTTTTCAACAACGCATTAGCAGCAGCCTCGGTTAATTGGTCAGCACCTTTAATCAACACGACTTTATTATTACCAAGTTGCGGACGTTCATTCAATTTATCTGTTAATAAACGAATTTGATCAATGCCAATTGATTTATTTTTTTCAGCTTCCAATAGATTAAAATCAAGATGATTATTAGCACTAAACAGCTGACAGGAGTGACATTCAAAACAGGCATCGTTATGTTGTTTATTACTGCACAATAAATACTGGGCTAATTGTCGCGCTAATTTATATTTACCAATACCACTACTGCCAGTAAATAATAGACCGTGCGCAAAACGCCCTTGATGATATGCATCCTGTAAATGCGTATAGAAAGGGGTTAACCAAGGGGTACTCACATTTTCAAAAATATTACTTTCGGGCATTTTTATAAACTCGCTAACCATGCGTCAAGCTGTCGATTAATATCAATTTCAACCTGCGAAAATGTTTGACTTGCATCGATACAGACCGCATTTTTTTCTTCGCTAACCAGCTGCTGAAAAACAGCACGAGAACGATTAAAAAAATCAATGGCTAAACGCTCAATGCGATCTAACTCTCCCCGGCCACGTGCTCTTGCAAGTCCCAACTCAGGTTCAATATCTAAAAATAGGGTGAAGTCCGCTTTAAAGTCACCTAAGGCTACCTGCTTAATTTCATTGATTAGGTTTAGATCTATGCCACGACCACCACCTTGATAAGCAAGTGAAGACCAATTATGTCGGTCACCAATCACCACATGGCCCGCCGCTAAAGCTGGTTTGATTTTATGCTCAACCAATTGTACTCGTGCTGCGTACATGATCAGTAACTCCGCTTTGTCAGCTAATTGTTCGTCTGTCACGTCCATTTTAACTATATCACGCATTTTTTCAGCTAATACAGTACCACCAGGTTCTCGAGTAAAGGCAAGTTGTCGTTCAGCAAGCCCTTTTGATATTAGCCAGTTTTTAATATACTGAATGGCAGTCGTTTTTCCTGCCCCTTCTAACCCTTCAATAACAATAAATTTACCCGCTAATTTTTCTAATACTGACATGTTACCTTCCTCGGATATATTTATTAACGGCATTATTATGCTCTCTCAAATTTTTAGAAAAATAAGAGGTCCCATCCCCTTTACTGACAAAATATAAGTAGCGTGTTTTCGCTGGATGTAGAGCCGCATACATTGCTTCCTCACTCGGCATCGCGATTGGTGTCGGTGGTAAACCATTAATAGTATACGTATTGTAAGCTGTTTTCTCCTGCAAATCCTTCTTACGAATACGCCCGTCGTAGCGCTCTCCCATGCCATAAATAACCGTCGGATCGGTTTGTAACCGCATGCCAATACGTAAACGGTTAACAAACACTGATGCTATTTTATCTCTATCATTTGCAAGCCCACTCTCTTTTTCAATAATAGAGGCCATGATCAGCGCTTCATAAGGTGTTTTATAAGGTAAATTTTTGTCTCTTTCAGGCCATAATTTATCTAATACCATTTGTTGATGCAAATAGGCTTTTTTAACAATACTAAAAGCACTCATATTAGCAGTGTAATGATAAGTTTCAGGGAATAATAACCCCTCTAACTTTGTTGCTTTACTGCCAAGTTTAGCTAACAAAGTTTGCTCAGACTCTTGTAATGGTTGAATATGTTGTGCATTTTGCAATATCACTAACCAGTCTTTATAGGTACTACCTTCAACAAATGTCAATTTAAATTGAAACTCACGTCCTGTGGTTAAAATGGTTAAGATATCTGCTAATGATGCACCTTTAGGTAACTCATAGGTGCCTGATTTTATTTTAGTTAACTCAGGTTTCAATTTAGAAACAACTTTCCACCATCGATCAGTATCCAATAAATCTTGTTCAATTAGCTGCGGTGCAAGGTGTGCAAAATAACGCCCTTCAGATAAGGTAAACAACTGTGTTTGTTGTACTCTTGGCACATGTAAATATTTATCTACCTGTTGCTGTGCCCATAAAAAAGCGATGCTCAGACAAATACCGATAAATAGTAAGGCTAAGATAATTTTTTTGACCATTAGTAACCACTTCCTTGCTTAAGCTTAATTTGTAAGTCAGTTACTTGCTGCAACTGTTGTTGAGAATATGTTATATCTTGATATTGCTTAACGGGTACGATCCCCATCAACGCATTAGTTAATAGCATACAGGAGGCTTGTTTAACTTGTTCGACGGTCAATTCAGCTTCAGTCACATCAATATCGATATGTTGCATAATACGCTGACGCATCACTCCAGCTACGCCACAATAATCTAATTTAGGCGTCAACCACTGCCCATTTAGGTGAATAAAAAGATTCGCACTGCAGGCCTCAATAACATGCCCAAACTCATCACATACTAAGCCTTCTACTGCATTTAATGAGCTTAGTTCTTGTTTGATAAAGACTTGTTCTAATCTCGCTAATGATTTTAACCCAGCTAATTGTTTATTTCGCCCCAATTGACTTTGGCATTGCACAATGTCAATTCCCTGCGTTTGCCATTCAAAATAATGCACTGGGAATGGTGATAAGCTAATGATGCGCATCGGTTGCGCACAACCTTCAGCACTATAGCCCCGACCACCACTACCGCGAGTTAATATGATTTTTAACACATAATTTGCTTCTGCTTTCACCGTAGTTGCACAGCTAAGCACCTCACTTTGAAGTTGCAACCAATCGATAGCAGGAAAAAATAAACGCGAGGCGCCTAGCTGTAAACGTTGTAGATGAAGTTGCCAATCAACAACCTTGCCATATTCGACTTTTATGGTGGAAAACAAACCGTCCCCATAGCCTAAACCGCGATCACTTGCATCGATTGAGTTATGTTGTTCACCGTTAATAAACATCAGCTTACTGCCACCTATTTTAAAGTAATTGCTAATACAGGGTTAAACAAAGCTAATAAGAAAGCACTTGTGCTCAATACAAGTCACTTGTACTGAAAATAAGCGACTTTAGCGATGTAAAATTTAGACATAAAAAAACCCGAGTCAATATCGGGTTTTCATTTTATAGGTAATGCGTAAAACTAGATACGTTTAAAGATTAACGTACCATTTGTTCCACCAAATCCAAATGAATTCGATAGTGCATACTCTATATTCGAAGGACGCGCTTTACCATCTGTTACGTAATCTAAATCACAACCTTCACTTGGGTTTTTAAGATTGATAGTAGGTGGAGCAACTTGATCTTTAATTGCAAGTACACTGAAAATAGCTTCAATTGCACCAGCAGCGCCTAACAAATGCCCTGTCATGGATTTAGTAGAGCTCATCATTACTGATTTTGCATCTTCTCCCCATATACCTTTAACAGCTTGTGTTTCAGCAATATCACCAGCAGGTGTTGAAGTGCCATGTGCATTAATATATTGAATATCTGCAGCGTTAATACCCGCGTCTTTAATCGCATTTTTCATTGCTAACGCAGCGCCTGCACCACTTTCTGGTGGTGACGTCATGTGATAAGCATCACCACTCATACCAAAACCAACAAACTCAGCATAAATTTTGGCACCACGTGCTTTTGCGTGTTCGTATTCTTCAATCACTAACACACCAGCGCCGTCACCTAATACAAAACCGTCACGGGACTCATCCCACGGGCGACTTGCAGTTTCTGGCGAATCGTTACGTGTCGATAATGCACGTGCAGCACCAAAACCACCCATGCCCATTTCAGTCGATGCTTTTTCAGCGCCGCCTACAATCATTACATCAGCATCACCGTATTGGATCATGCGCGCACCTAAACCGATACTATGCGTACCCGTTGTGCAGGCCGTTGTCACCGCAATGTTCGGACCTTTCAGACCATTATTAATAGAAACATGACCTGAAATCATATTAATAATTGTCGCTGGGACAAAAAATGGACTAATTTTACGAGGGCCACTTTTTGCAAAATTATCTTTGTTTTGTTCAATGATACCAAGACCACCAATACCAGAACCAATAGCAACACCAATGCGTTCAGCGTTATCATCATTAATGATTAAACCTGAATCCTTGATTGCTTGATCAGCAGCTGCTACACCGTATTGAATAAATAGGTCCATCTTACGTGCTTCTTTCTTTGGCATATATTCTTCGACATTAAAGTCTCGAATTAAACCAGCGAATTTAGTAGAAAACTTCTCTGTATCAAAGTGCTCAATATTTGAGATCCCACTTTGACCAGCTTGAATGGCCTGCCACGATTGCTCTACTGTATTACCTACTGGCGATATCATACCTAAACCGGTTACTACAACTCGACGCTTTGACACTAGACTCTCCTAAATGAGGCTTTAAAAACAATAACTAAAAACTTTAAATAAAATACTTAGGTATTGCTAAAGAAAATGATGGGATTCAAACTATAAAAAACAAAAGGCGGTCAGAAGACCGCCTTTAGAAATTAACTACACTTTAAAGTGAAGAATTAACCGTTGTTAACAACGTAATCAATAGCAGATTGAACAGTCGTGATTTTCTCTGCTTCGTCATCTGGGATCTCTGTATCGAATTCTTCTTCAAGAGCCATTACAAGCTCAACTGTGTCTAGTGAATCAGCACCAAGATCGTCAACGAAAGAAGCTTCGTTTTTAACTTCGTCAAGTTGAACACCTAATTGTTCAACGATGATGTTTTTTACGCGTTCTTCGATATTGCTCATTTTTTATCTTCCTTTGTAATTACGCTTTTGCGTTAAGTTGCGGTAGTTTATTCTATCGCGTTTAATATTCAAGTATTCTATCACTGGTTAGACCAGTATTTTACGACTTTAATCAATAAATTATAGAATATCTATCTTTTTCAGGTTAATTTGATAACTCAACAAGTCAAAAATTAGACCATGTACATGCCGCCATTAACGTGAATTGTTTCACCATTAATGTAAGCCGCACCTTCAGAGGCTAAAAATACAACAGTTGCAGCAATCTCTTTCGGATCACCTAAACGACCAGCTGGTACGTTTGCTAAAGTATTGGCACGTTGCTCTTCGTTTAATGCTTTAGTCATATCTGTTTCAATGAAACCAGGTGCTACTGTATTAACAGTAATGCCACGGCTTGCCACTTCACGAGCTAATGATTTAGTAAAGCCAATTACGCCCGCTTTCGCTGCTGCATAGTTAGTTTGACCAGCATTACCCATCGTACCGACTACAGAGCCTACATTAATAATGCGACCAGCACGCTTTTTCATCATAGGACGAAGCGCCGCTTTGCTCAATTTAAAGATAGGCGTTAAGTTAGTACCAATGATGTCATCCCACTCTGCATCTTTCATACGCATCAATAGGTTGTCACGAGTGATACCTGCATTATTCACTAACACATCAACAGTACCAAACTCTTTCTTAATGTCAGCAAATAATGCTTCAATAGACTCGTTTTCTGTGACGTTCAAGACAAAACCTTTACCCGCATCACCTAAATATTCACTGATTGCAGCTGCGCCACTTTCACTCGTCGCGGTTCCTAATACAGTTGCACCTAATGCAACAAAACTTTCGGCAATAGCACGACCGATACCACGGCTTGCACCAGTGACTAAAACAACTTGATCTTGCATGCTCATTCTTATTCTCCTTTAACTGCAGCTAATGCAGCGTCTAAACTTGCTGAATCATTGATAGCTTGCGCAGCAACACCTTTTTCAATACGACGAACCAAACCACTTAACACTTTGCCAGGGCCTGCTTCCACTTGTAGATTAATGCCTTGGGCGGCCATTTTCACTACAATATCAGTCCAGCGTACAGGACAATATAGTTGGCGCACTAACGCATCTTTGATTTTGTTAGCTTCAGTTTCAATCGCGACATCAACATTATTAATCACTGAAATTTTCGGTGTATTAAATGTAATAGAACGCAGTGCAACGGCTAATTCATCGGCAGCAGGTTTCATCAATGCACAATGAGAGGGTACAGAAACAGGTAATGGTAATGCGCGTTTAGCACCTGCTTCCTTACACAATATACCGGCACGCTCTACTGCATCTTTGTTACCAGCGATAACAACTTGTCCTGGTGAGTTAAAATTGACAGGAGAAACAACTTCGCCCTGCGCAGCTTGCTCACAAGCCGCTTTTATTTCTGCATCACCTAAACCGATGATCGCATACATTGCACCAACACCAGCTGGTACAGCTTGTTGCATTAATTGACCACGTAACTCAACTAATTTAAGGGCATCATTAAAATCAATCACACCAGCACACACTAATGCAGAATATTCACCTAAACTATGGCCAGCAATTGTTGTTGGTAACTCACCGCCAACTTCTGCCCATACACGCCAAATTGCTACAGATGCAGCCAATAATGCTGGTTGTGTTTTATCTGTTTGGTTTAACAACTCAGCAGGACCTTCTTGGGTTAATGCCCACAGGTCATAACCCAACGTTGCACTTGCTTCTTTAAACGTATCAACAACAACAGGATAGGTTGCCGCTAAATCAGCCAACATGCCCACACTTTGTGAGCCTTGACCAGGAAAGGCGAATGTAAAGTTTGTCATCTTTATTCCTAAATTTTGTATTAACAATTTTTAAAATGAAACTTGGAAGTTAATAGTGTTAGTAACTAGTAAAGTTAATTACATAACAACCAATGCACTACCCCAAGTAAAACCACCACCAAATGCTTCTAATAACACTAAATGGCCTGGTTTAATTTTGCCACTTCTTACCCCTTCATCCAAAGCAAGTGGTACAGATGCTGCAGAAGTGTTGCCTTGCTTATCAAGTGCTAAAATAACTTGATCCATAGACATCTCTAATTTTTTTGCCGTTGCTGCGATAATACGAAGGTTCGCTTGATGCGGTACTAACCAGTCTAGTTTTTCTTTTTCAATATTATTAGCGGCTAAAGTATCAACAACCACTTGGCTTAGTTTTTTAACTGCTACTTTAAATACTTCATTGCCCGCCATCGTTAAATATGAATTACTTAATAATGCATTTTTATCGCGGCCAACATTTGGCAGTTTGAGTAAATCACCAAAACGACCATCGGCATTGATATGAGTCGATAAAATACCAGGTTCTTCCGTTGCTGTTAGCACGGCTGCACCGGCACCATCACCAAATAGAATAATAGTACTGCGATCTTCTGGATCACAAGTACTCGCCAATGTATCTGCACCAATCACGAGTACGTTTTTGGCTCCGCCGGCTTTAATGAAATTATCTGCAACGCTTAAGGCATAAGTAAATCCAGCACAGGCAGCTGCAACGTCAAAGGCAGGTATATCATAGATACCTAATAAATTTTGCACTTCACAAGCTGCTGAAGGGAATGCATTATGGTTACTTGTGGTTGCCACAATAATTAAATCTAAATCCGACGCACTCATACCAGCCGCCTCTAACGCTAGATCACTAGCTTTCTTGCCCATGAAAGCGATTGTTTCTTGCTCATTAGCAATGCGACGTTCTTTAATGCCAGTACGTACAGTGATCCATTCATCACTGGTATCAACCATTTTTTCTAAATCCTGGTTGGTGCGCACTGCTGTTGGTAAATAACTACCCGTACCTATAATTTTGCTATTCATGTGATAAACAATCTCGCTCTGCTAGGACAGATTCCAACCTTGCGCTAATACAAGCAGGTATCTGCCATTGAATTTCTTTAATGGCTTGTTCTATTGCATAGAAAAATGCACTTTCATTTGCACTTCCATGACTTTTTACAACAATGCCACGTAATCCGATTAAACTTGCTCCATTATACAGATCTGGATGCAAATTTTTTAATTGGTTTTTTATTATTGGATTCAATACTTTACCCAATAAACGGCTATACCAAGTTGAATTTATCGCTTGCTGTAATCGTGCAAAAAAAACACGTCCCATGCCTTCATAACTTTTAAGCGCTATATTACCACTGAACCCATCCGTCACAACGACATCTGCACGTCCGTCGAATAGTTCATTGGCTTCGATATAACCGATGTAATTAATAAACTCAGTAGCAGACAACATCTCTGCACATTGTTTAATCGTTTCATTACCTTTATTGCTTTCGCGTCCAACATTTAGTAATGAAACCGATGGAGCATTTAATTGCTCAACTTGTTCACAAAGTACGCTGCCCATCAATGCAAAATTAAACAGAGTATCACACCCACATTGCAAATTTGCACCTAAATCCATTAAGTAACTGTGACCACCACGATTATTTGGTAGTGCAGAGACTAAAGCGGGTCTTGAAATACCCTCTAATGTTTTTAAGGTATGCTTAGCTAGTAACATTAATGCGCCAGTATTACCTGCGCTGACACAAGCATCTGCCTCTCCGTTAGCCACTAATTGTAACGCAACGAGCATTGAAGATTGAGATCGATGACGTAAAACAGAAACAGGATCATCTTCCATTGATATGGTTTCTGGTGCGTGTACAAACTTTATTCTATTGTGATTAAGTAGCTGATATTTTTTTAATAGAGGAGTTATTTGTTGGGCATCACCAACGATAGTAATGAACAAATTTGGGTGTAACTGTAGGGATTTGGTACTTGCAGATAAAGAAATATGGGGGCCAAAATCACCCCCCATGGCATCAAGCGCAATGGTAAAGTTACGCAAAGTAATAACTTACTTTTCGATTACTTTTTTGCCTTTGTAGAAGCCGTCAGCAGTAACGTGATGACGACGGTGAGTTTCACCAGAAGTACTATCAACAGTTAAAGTAGGTGCACTTAGTGCATCATGTGAACGACGCATACCGCGTTTTGAAGGAGTCTTACGACTTTTTTGTACTGCCATTTTAAAAATTCCTGCTAGTTACTTGAGCTTTAGCTTCGCTAGAGCATCAAATGGGTTAGGACGTTCTTGCTCTTCCTCAATTTCGCCAAAGCTACTTTCGTAGTTGCCATATTTACATTCTGCTATTGCATGTTTTGCAATTTGCGGAAGTGTTAATAACAGCTCATCTTCAACTATTTGATGAAGGTTTACCTCCCCATTTTCATCGTAATAAATGGGTTCATAAACGTCTGGTAAATTATTTTCCTGTTCTTTATTAAGAACGGGACAATACGTAAATTCAGCTTCACACTGATAAGTCATAGGCTCATTGCACCGTTGACAAGTGAGTTCTACTGCGACACTTGCTTTACCTTTGAATATTCTCAGCTTTTGCTGGTCCACATCAAACGAAAAAGCAGTATCGATATCAGAGTGAATACTGTTTGTTGACTCTCCTAATCTGCTTAATAAAGACTTATCGAGGCTAGCAACTAGCTCCAGTCTATTATTAGCAGCGCGAACAGAATCAACGCTAATCGGTAGTTTAACCTTTTGCATGGTCGCGAATAATATAGATAGAGTTCAATATAGTCAAAGAAAAAGCGTTATTTTTCTTAAGTTTTTATTCAGCTATCGCTTTATTCTTTCACAGTCCTTAAAATAAACTCATTTTTCCACTTAAGTAAGGTTTATTATGCCACAGAAGCTAGTGTTAGCATCGACTTCACCGTTTAGAAAAGAGCTATTAACAAAGCTACATCTAGACTTTTCAACAGCTAACCCACACGTAAACGAAGAGGAATTACCTGGAGAAACGGCAATCCAATTAGTAGAAAGATTGGCGATAGCAAAGGCTCAAGCAGTTGTTAGCGAATTTCCAGACGCCTTAATCATAGGTTCAGATCAAGTGTGTTTAAACGACGGTAAAATCTTAGGTAAACCCGGTAACTTTGAAAATGCATTTAAACAATTAAAAGCAGCCAGTGGTCAACACGTTACTTTTTATACTGGATTAGCGGTAGTTAATAGCAAAACGGGACAAGTACACTCTTTAGTTGAACCTTTCGACGTCTATTTTCGTGATTTATCAGATGCAATGATCACTAATTACCTTAACAAAGAGCAACCTTATAATTGTGCAGGAAGTTTCAAAAGTGAAGGTTTTGGTATTAGCTTATTTAGTCGATTTGAAGGGAAAGATCCAAATAGTTTAATTGGGCTTCCACTTATCTCTTTGATTGAGCTATTAGAAAAAGAAGGGTTTTCCGTGCTTTAAGCAAAGTGTTGATACGTATACTGCAGTCGCTAACAGCATCGTGTAGTACTGTAAAAGTACCGCAGCAAGATTCTAATAACGTTAGGCAGGATCAGGTTAATAGGCCAACTCCTGCCCCTAATAATAGATGATCTACATAATGTATAATTCACTTCCTATCACAGTCGTCGCCGACCAGACATTTTCTAGTGCGCTAACCCCTTTAATAAAGAAATTAGAAATGTGGATCAACTTTCAAGCTTTAAAGGCAAATTGGTATGAAGATGAAAGGATTATTTTGTCCATTAATTTTATGCTAGTAAAGACAATAGAAGAAAAACAGCTGACTACAGAACATTGGGTGGTCGATACTGGCATTGCTTATCAACACCAAGGTAATAACCTAAATACGCAAGCCTTGATTGCAATTGCAGACTTAGTAAAAATAAATGAAGGTATTGAACAAGCAATAAAAAATCGATTAATACAGGTTGCAAATGCCATTGCCAAACAGCATCAACTAACACCATTAGCTTAGTATTGAAACAGTGTGATAGTTACCCTGCTTAGAAATGTTATGAACTCTACATAGGATTTACATAGCAGTATAATATAGAGAAATCTTGCAAATGATAATGTCTTTGTCAAAATGCTGTTTAATTGATCAACCTAAAAAACTTCTTCATTAAAAGTATTAATTAATGCTACTAAATAAATATGCTACCTACTCATTACTTATCTTGATATGGATCCCTGCATTGATGTTAGATTCTACATTGATACAAGGTACTAACTTTGATAATAAGCTCTTTACATCAATCATAATTATGAGCTTATGGGCTTTTCTTTTTATTAAAGTCAATACATCACTAAAAAAACTAATGATCATCATGGTGCCTTTATCATGGCTTGGTGAGCTGATCTGTTGTCTATGGCTTGATATGTATAATTATAGGAATGATGGCATTCCCCTATACGTACCCTTTGGCCATGCTGTAATCTATATCACTGGTTTATTAATCAGTAACGTAAAATTAATCCAGAAAAATGAACACAAAATTAAAATGGTCTTAGTGCCCTTTTTCATTCTATTATTTTTGACCGTATCGATAGTGCTCAGCGACACCCTAAGCGCCTGTTTAGCGCTATTGTTTTTTTATCTGCTGCAGCGCAAAAACTACGCTATTTTATATCTAATAATGAGTCTATTGGTCTTATATCTAGAAATTGTCGGTACGCAGCTTGGCACCTGGTATTGGCATTCGAACTGGTGGTTATTCACAACCATTAATCCGCCTGTAGGGGCTATCGTTATTTATATTGCTGGTGATATGTTATTAAAAAAACTAACTTCCTTGCACGGTAAGAAAATGTCAAAAGCAGCCTGATAAGCAGATTGATATTGAATTCAAAGCAAAGGAATTGGCTTTGTTAACATTTATCTATAAATCAACGAAATGGACAAATGGGAGGGATATTTAGACGATTGGTCGCTACCAACACTAATTCATTGTTTATAATTCACTTCAAATTACAAATATCAATCAGCAAAATGAATCAGTAAAATTAAATTTTATAACAACCAGTTCCACTTTAAGGAAGCAAAATGACATTATCAAAAACACCAGTAAAATCTCTGTCTCTCTATCATTACGATGCTTGCCCATATTGTGCAATGACACGTAAAGCGATACAAAAATTAGGGTTGGATATAGAGCACAGAAATATCCAACAGCAAACTCAACATCGTAATGATTTAATTCAAGGTGGCGGTAAAAAACAAGTACCATGTTTACGCATCGAGCATGCCAGCGGTGAAACACAATGGTTATATGAATCTAGTGACATCATTAATTTTATATCGCAATAATGATTGTTGTCATCGCTCATTCAAGTATGCGACATAAAGTAATTGCAAAATAATTGCTTAACAATATATCCGCGTATTTATTCAGCCAGCTTCCAAGTTAAATATTTATTTTGGAAGTTGACTTAACTAAATACATGTTTTTATCTGCTTTATGGATAAGGGAATCAGGAGAACAAAAATTAGTAGGGCCCGTCTGAGCATAACCAATGCTCATGGTCAATTTATCTAAATTTTCATGTACTTCATTAGCTAGTCGTATTCCAAAGGTTTGCTCTACTTGTTGTTCAACACAATTAGGGAAAATAATGCAAAATTCATCTCCACCGTATCTAAATGCTTGATCCTCTACACGCGTCATTTTTTTTATAGCTTTTGCCACTGCAAGCAAAATTTCATTGCCTTTTTGATGCCCTTGCGCATCATTAATCTGCTTAAAATCATTAATATCAATGTATACCAAGGTCACAGGTTGTGAATGCCGCTCCGCTATTTGTAATGTGCTGGTGAGAATACCATTCAAGTCACGTACATTGAGTAAACCAGTTAAAGGATCTTTCCTTGCTTGCTCCTTCAAGTATTTAACAACCTCTTCACGTTTAGCTTCGTATACATAAACCATTGACCAAATTGCAGCAAGCGTAAACCCAACATTCCCCATAACAATCCAGTATGCTTCGGTATTACTCGCCCACACTAATTGCCCTAGCGCTGCTAAGCCGCCAGAAACACTAACAAAGGTGATCACTGTTCCTGCTTTTAGCCCTAACAGTAGATAAGAGAGAATGGGGAAAATAAACAGCCATGAGAATAGCCCGGCCTTAAAATTAGTGATCATAATTCCATATATGACTAGAAAGTAAAAAGTACATAAATAGACAAAAGACCACCTCTGTAAATATTGTGTTGTCTTACTAATAACTAATATCCAACTCCAAAAGCTCGCAATAATTGCTTCGATAATTGAAAAAAGATGAAACCCTGCGAGCCAATTAGTCACAGCAAAAAAACTTGCTGCAAAAATGGTTACAACGAGTAAAACCCGCAGTGTAGTGCGGCGATATCCATATTCTTCAGTTTCTATCATTAATTTACCATTCTTGGATTCAACTAAAAAATGTCAGTCCATTTTGATCACTTATAAGTATGACTTATTATTTTAAGTATAATGGTCATTTTTACTGTTGCAGTCTACTTTTATGCTAATGAGAGGTCATGCACTGCCTGCTTGTTCACCTTCATCTATATTAATGAGGTGTATCACATTTTATTAGTGCCAATTAGAAAAAAGAATTGAGCATTAATTATGTGGAACTAGATAATTGATACTCGTTACCATTGAAGAAACAAAATCTGCAAGACATGAGCGACTAGATTCTGCCTATAAATATAAACAGCTATCAGTGTTTACCCTACAGATAGAAGTTGCTCATGTAATTTGGACACTTGATCGCGCAACTGTGCCGCCTTTTCAAACTCTAATGCTTTGGCAAAAGCGAACATTTCTTTCTCAAGCTTGGCAATCTCTTTTAAGATATCTTGCTCAGTACGAAGTGGTTTCTTGGATTGATACAAAACCCCATTCTCAGCTACATTAAGCGGTGTAATATTACTTCTAGGTTGTGGTTTTTGCCCTAACTGCATCACATCATTGACTTCTTTTGACAGACCTTTAGGTTCAATACCATTGGCTTTATTAAAATCATCTTGCAATATTCGTCTATCTTCTGTGACTTTAATGGCTTTACGCATAGAATCAGTAATTCTATCCGCATATAAAATAGCTCGCCCCTCTAAATTACGTGCAGCCCTACCCATAGTTTGAATTAACGAGCGCTCCGAACGTAAAAATCCTTCTTTATCCGCATCTAAAATAGCCACTAAAGAAACTTCAGGAATATCCAAACCTTCGCGCAATAAGTTGATACCAATTAATACGTCGAATATACCTAAACGTAAATCGCGTATGATCTCAACTCGTTCCACCGTATCAACATCTGAATGCAAATAACGCACTTTAATGCCATGTTCATTCAGATATTCAGTTAAGTCCTCTGCCATACGTTTTGTTAAGGTAGTAACTAATACTCGCTCACTTTTTGCAACGCGAATATTAATTTCAGATAACAGGTCATCCACTTGTGTAGTTACCGGACGAACTTCGATGATTGGGTCTAATAATCCCGTGGGACGTATCACCTGCCTAATAATATCTCCCTGTGATTTGTTAATCTCATAATCACTTGGAGTCGCCGACACATAAATGGTTTGTGGTGCTAACTTCTCAAACTCTTCAAACATTAATGGACGATTATCTAACGCAGAAGGTAAACGAAAACCATAATTGACCAAATTTTCTTTACGTGACCGATCACCTTTATACATAGCACCAATTTGTGGAACCGTAACGTGGCTTTCATCAATTATCAATAACCCATCATTAGGTAGGTAATCAAACAACGTCGGCGGAGCTTCGCCTACTCCACGACTGGATAAATAACGAGAATAATTTTCAATACCCGAACAATAACCGAGTTCATTCATCATCTCTAAATCATATAAAGTACGTTGCGAAATCCGTTGCTCTTCAATGAGTTTATTTTCAGCTAAAAACGTTTTCTTTCTATCCTGTAACTCTTCTTTAATACCATCTATCGCCTTTAGGATTTGCTCTTTGGGTGTTACATAGTGTGTTTTAGGGAAGATAGTGGTACGTGAGAGTTTTTCTATTTGTTGACCCGTCAATGGGTCGAAAATGCTAATCGCTTCGACTTCGTCATCAAATAATTCCACACGAACAGCTTGTTTTTCAGAGTCCGCTGGGAAAATATCAATGACTTCACCACGGACACGAAAGGTGCCTCGGCTTAACTCTGTTTCATTGCGTGTATATTGAATATCGACTAAACGTTGTAAAATATCTCTGCTAGAAATCATTTCACCGACACTAATATGCAACATCATTTTAAGATACAATTGTGGGTCACCCAAACCGTAAATAGCAGAAACGGAAGCGACTAAGACAACATCATCACGCTCTAATAAGGCTTTTGTTGCCGATAAACGCATCTGTTCAATATGCGCATTAACAGCAGCATCTTTTTCTATGAAGGAATCTGAACTTGGGACATAAGCTTCTGGCTGGTAGTAATCATAATATGAAACAAAATATTCAACAGCGTTGTTTGGAAAGAAAGCTTTCATCTCACCGTACAATTGCGCGGCAAGCGTTTTATTAGGCGCTAAAATAAGAGTCGGTTTATTTAATTGAGCGATGGTATTTGCCAAAGTAAAGGTTTTACCTGAGCCAGTCACCCCTAATAAGGTTTGATATGCCAATCCTGACTCAATGCCATCAACTAACTTAGCAATCGCTTGTGGTTGATCTCCTGCGGGAGAAAATGGACAAACTAACTCAAATACTTTACTCATAAATCCTCGTTATTGATTTTAATTCAAAAGTTCATCTTATCATTATAACGATCACCACTAAAATGAACATTTTTTAACAACCGATAAAAACACAAATATCAGTAATAGCTGAAAATAGAGGTTACGATTAAATTATTTGACAAACATAATATTTACAAGAGTAAAATAACAATAAAAGACCTTATTTGGCATTTTAAGTCATTACTAATTTTTCAACAGTTCAATATTCATGCGCATCAAAAGCACGCTTTATAATAAATACAAGGCGCAGCACCCGCTCAATAAATAGGCAATATAAATTCTGTGATCCGTATTTTTGTCAATTAAAATAAATATATTTTTTAACAAATAATGCACAGAAAATGATTGACAAGGCATAAATCAAAAGCGAGCTTATAGACAAGTGACAAAACCATAAAAAAACCACTTGACGATTACAACTCATTGATAAATATAACTTAAATTTCATGCTCAAAAATACTTCGATCTAATCAAACCCAAGGTATAGCAAGGCCTTCAGCACGATCTTCATTAACTTCCCACAGAGTTATCCACAGAAAAAGTGGATAACCATCGCTAGCCTAGAGTTTATCAGTGTTACAGAAAGATTAAGATAATATGACAGAGATCTCATTAGCAAATAATTTAGCTAGTTCGATCATATTTTATACAAAAAAGTACATTTATAAAAAAATAAGGTGTTGCGGCAAGTCGTGCCTAAAATGATGGTATATAGCAAAAAATGTAACACTTTGTTAACTTAACTGATTCAATAAAACCAATCCTGTTCAAAATTAAACCAAATAGAATATTTATTAATACGATTCAATAATAGGTTTGATATGATGCATTATTATTTTTCTTCTAAGGACCTTTGAATGCTTAATACTTATAGCAAATTAGTTGCCATGCTTACCCTCTTACTTACATTAGCCAGCTGTGCGTCTTTACCGACCGATATTAATATTAACCCTGAGCTTGACCTTGAAAAAAATGCTTATACTTTTAACAAATCGGATACTTGGAAAATAGGTAGCCAAGACTTACGAGTTGCACGCCATTTAATTGAGATTATTGATGGGGACAATGTCGCACAACTTATCAATGAGCAACAATCATTACGTTTGCTAGTTGAAAAAAGTTTAACCCAAGCTTGGATAAACAATAAATTAAAAGTGAATAAAAGCAGTGAGCACCAAGTTAATATTAAATTAATCAAAGCTCTGGCTACGGTGACTGAATCAACATTAAGCTATGATGTAGATTCACAAATGGTAATAAAAGTAGAACTTAACTACCAAGGCAAGAACTTCGTTAAATTATTCCGCAGCAACAAACAGTGGGATGCCGCTTTTTCTACCAGTGCAGCAGGCATCACAGAGCAACTTAATGTACAGATATCACAATTATTAAATCAAATTATTCAGGACCCAGAACTAAATAGTAAATTACAACAGTTTTAATTCCAATTACGTTAATTTAATGATCAAATATTACGCAGGAAAAAGGAGCTAGTTTAAGGCAAAAGTTGCCGTAAATGATTGCTCCCTTTACAAAACTTTTAACGTAAAAATAGTTCTTTTAACCAGCAAGATTGATCAGTTAGTTAGCAGAGTTGGTATAATCAACTCGTTAGCAACATTGTAAATACAGTAATTAATTTTATTTATAGTCGATAAAATATAATAAAGGAAATGATATGAAGTACATCACCGCACTGATTTTATTAGTGAGTAGCCACTTCGCGTTAGCGGCCGAAAACCCAGTCGTCATTATTGATACTAACAAAGGTCAAATTAGCGTCGAGTTATACCCTGAGCAAGCTCCCCTTAGTGTTGCTAACTTTTTAAGTTATGTACAACAGGATGGCTTTAAAGGCACCACTTTTCATCGCGTTATAAAAGATTTTATGATCCAAGGTGGTGGATTTTTAAAAGATGGCACTCGCTTACAGACACTGCCTGCGATTAGGAATGAATCAGGTAATGGTTTAAGCAATGAACGAGGAACTATTGCAATGGCAAGAACAAATGCACCTCATTCGGCAACACGTCAATTCTTCATTAATCACAAAGATAATACTTTTTTGGATATGCGGGGTAGTCAGTGGGGTTATGCAGTATTTGGTAAAGTGAGCAAAGGCTTAGATGTTGTCGATGCGATCGCATCAGTGCAAACCGCGGCGGCAGATAAACCCGTACAAACAGTTATTATTAATAGCATCACATTAGTTAAACCAGCAACTAAAGAGTAAAGCTTTTGTTAAATTTAAGCTGATTTTACTAAGCTAAGTTAGGGTAAGTTAAAACAACGCGAATGACTAATGCTGAATGACAGGCTTCATACCGTGCTTAGCAAAAGTGATAAAATGCGACCACTATTAAGTCGCATTTTATTTACTGGATTGTTTATTTATTTTTTGGCAATGTCACATTAACTTCTAATACCGACATATCATCATCCGCTCTATCATTAAATTCACATTTAACATCATGCGATGAAATATCCATGTATTTGCGGATCACTGCAACTAATTCTTTTTGTAATTCAGGCATGTATGAAGGCACGTCAAAACTTGAATGCTCATGGGCTACAATTATCTGCAAGCGATCTTTTGCTAATTTCGCAGTTCCCTTTTTAGGTTTATCTTTTCTAAAATATTGTAATAATCCCATCTTAACCCCCAAATATACGGCTTAAAAAGCCTTTTTTCTCAATTGTTACAAAGCGTAAATCACGCGGCGTACCTAAAAGACGATCAACAGCATCTTGATAAGCTTTACCTGCATCACTTTCTTGATTTAAGATCACTGGTTCACCCAAGTTAGATGCACTTAACACATCCTTAGACTCTGGAATAACGCCTAGTAAATCTATACCTAATATGTCATCAATATCTTCGATACTTAGCATCTCTTCACGTTCAACACGCTCTGGAGAATAACGCGTAATTAGCAAATGAACTTTAACTGGCTCCATTTGTTTTTCTGAACGGTATGATTTACTGGATAACATGCCCGTAATTCGGTCAGAATCGCGCACCGATGATACTTCAGGATTAGTCGTGACTATCGCTTCATCTGCAAAGTATAAAGCCATCATTGCCCCCTGCTCGATACCAGCCGGTGAATCACAAATAATGTATTCAAAACCATCTGCTTTTAATGCTTCAATAACCAGTGCAACCCCTTCTTGGGTTAACGCATCTTTATTACGTGTTTGCGATGCAGGTAAAATGAATAAGGTATCAACACGTTTATCTTTTACTAATGCTTGCTGTAGATTAGCTTCGCCATTAATCACATTGATAAGATCATAAACTACACGTCGCTCACATCCCATGATCAAGTCTAAATTTCTTAGACCAATATCAAAATCGATAACCACCGTTTTAGCACCTGTTTTAGCTAAACCGGTGCCGATAGCGGCACTACTCGTTGTTTTGCCAACGCCACCTTTACCTGAAGTGACAACAATTACCTTTGCCATATAACTTTCCTTCCTAATTTTAAATTTTATTTAAACTTGAAAAAACCATGTTTTGATCTTCTAAAGAGATTGAGCACGAGGTTGACCACATATCTTCAGGCAAGGTATCACTTAATTTGTAAACACCTGCAATTGACACTAACTCAGGTTGTAAAACCGTACAGAAAACAACCGCATCGGTATCTCCCATCGCACCTGCTAATGCTTTACCTCTTAAGGTACCGTAGATATGAATATTGCCATCGGCAATAACTTCTGCACCGGCTCCCACATCACCACGAATAACTAAATCACACTCTTTTGCATAAATTTGCTGTCCTGACCGAACGCGGCCAGTATGTATTTTTGTTTTTACTTCGCTGACGGTATAGTCTTGCTCGGTAGGTAAGACATCAGCAACTTCTTTATTCTCCTCCATGGGCTCAGGCACAGGAGAAGTATTTACAACCTGTCTCTTAGAACCATGTAACACCGCAATTGAATGTTCACTCGCTTGTTGTTTTTGCTGTTCTGACACTTTGCCAGTTATACCTGTCAAGATAAAACCATGCTCTTCTACGATATTTCGTAGTTGTAGAAAATCGATATTTAACGATGTTTCAGCAATATTAACCACCATTGGGGTCAGAGCAAAAAATTCAGGTGCCATTAACCGTTTTCTATTTAATTCTTCGGCAAGGTCTGAAAGTGTTTCATTATCAAGATTGACGACTAACAAGGTAAAATTTAACGATTTTAACGTCATAATTGTCCTTTCTTATTAAATCTTTATTATTTGACATAAAATTCAGCGGATTTCTATAAAAAATAAACGCTTATGCATGTTATAGTTTGCATCAACATTAGGCAAGTAAAGGGCTAGATAAGTATTATGTTATGTGCTGTATATAAAAGTATCCGTAAACCACAAACCTACATTTTTGTAGCAAAACGAGATGACTTTTCACAAGTCCCGACTGCTTTGTTAGAACAATTTGGTCCACCAAAATTAGTGAGCATGTTAAATATCACTGAAACCACCAAAATGGCGATGGCCGAAGCACCTAAGGTGATCAAAGAAGTGACTAGATCAGGTTTTTATTTGCAACTTCCGCCACCTCCTGTTGACCATTTAAAAGATCATAAAAAACGCCAACAACAAAAACGGGGAACAGAGGAATGAATGCAATAAAGCAATTTTCAAATAAAATGGGGCACTTACTTAAAACGATATCTGTTTTTACGCTATGCAGTTTCTCAATAAGTAGTTTTGCCGCTGCAAAAGATGACATTTCCTTTATTAAATATGTTGAAAATATCAAAGCAGAAGCTGCCGAGTTAGGTATCGATCAAAAGATCATTGACAGTGCTTTTGAAAAAGTAGAATTTTTACAACGCAGTGTGTCATCTGACAAACAACAACCTGAATTTAAAATGACCTTGGATACTTATATTCCACGTGCTGTCCCTGATTGGAAAATAAATCAAGCACGACAAGCCTACGCTGATAACTATCATCTTTTACAAAAGATTGGTAAAGAGTATGGCGTTCAGCCTCGTTTTATTGTTGCGTTATGGGGCATTGAAACCAATTTCGGACGTTTGACTGGACGTCATTACGTTATCTCTTCATTAACGACAATGGCTTATGAAGGCCGTCGTGAAGCATTATTTAAAAAACAACTATTTGCAGCCTTAACGATTTTAGAGCAAGGCCATATTAGCCAGGATAAATTTATTGGTTCATGGGCAGGTGCAATGGGACAAGTTCAATTTATGCCTACCTCGTATTTAAATTATGCTGTTGATTACGATGGTGATGGTAAAAAAGACATATGGAATACACCTGGCGATGTTTTTGCTTCTGCAGCAAATTATTTAAAAACAGAAGGTTGGAATAACCAGCAGACATGGGGACGACAAGTTAAGTTACCAGCTGATTTCGATACTGAATTAGCAGGCATTAAACAAACAAAATCATTAGCACAATGGCAAGCTTTAGGAGTGCGCCGTTACGAGGGAACTGATTTACCAAATGTTGACTTACAGGCATCAATTGTTATACCTGATGATCAAAACGGACGTGTTTACTTAGCTTATAATAATTACAAAGTGCTAATGCATTGGAACCGTTCGTATTACTTTGCCACTGCGGTCAGTTATTTATCAGAGCGTATTCTTTCGCCACGCATAGTCGTTGAATAGCATTTAACTAATAGTCGAACAGCATTTTAATCGTGTTCTAATAATAAGTGACATAAATAATAAAATGGGTAATAAACATTACCCATCGCAAAAAATAATAGTCGATTACAAGGTAAGTAGAAAAAATGGAAAAATTTTGGGAAACAAAAACACTATCGCAAATGTCACAAAACGAATGGGAATCACTTTGTGATGGTTGTGGTAAATGTTGTCTTAATAAAATAATCGATGATGAAACAGAAGAACTACATTTTACTAATGTCGCTTGTCATTTATTACATACTAAAACCTGCCAATGTAGAAAATATGAAAAGCGTTTAAAACTGGTTCCTGACTGTGTCAAAATTTCATTGGATGATGTAGAACAATTTCACTGGTTACCAGCAAGTTGTGCCTATAAACTATTAATAGAAGAAAAACCATTGCCAGTATGGCATCCTTTATTAACAGGTAGTCAATCTGCAATGCATAAAGGCGGACACTCTATTCGAGGGAAAATTGTTTCAGAAACACAAATAGATCTCGATAATTTAGAGGACTATATCGCCATTTGGCCTGCAGAATAAATACTCAACTAAACACCTGCATTAAAAATAATTCACTATATAACAAGAGGTTACTATGACAGATATCATTTTTTATCATAATCCACGTTGCTCAAAAAGCCGAGAAACATTAGCGCTAGTCGATAACGAACAACACAGTATTGAAATAATAAAATATTTAGAAACGCCACCTTCTGTAGAGACAATTCAGACCTTAATCACGCAATTAGGTTTTGATTCCGCTCGCCAATTAATGCGCACTACAGAAACGTTATATAAAGAGTTAGATCTTGCAAATGAAGACAATGAGTCAGCATTAATAACGGCGATGCAAGCCAATCCCAAATTAATTGAGCGACCAATAGTAGTGGCTAACGGTAAAGCTGCTTTGGGTCGTCCACCTGAATCTGTTTTAGATATCTTATAGTGATATTATTAACAGCAAAAAAATAAAAGGCTTTAGATGAGCACCATACATTTTCAACGTCTTGCACAATGTGGGTATTTTGGGTTATTGATTTTGGTTCCAACTTGGCATCTTTATCTATCCCCTCCCGCACTAGATATTAATCCTTGGTTAGTAATGCTGATCTGGTTGATTCCATTGCTGTTTCCTTTAAAAGGGATCGTTCAAGGTAATCCTTATACTTATGCTTGGAGTGGATTCATTGCCCTAATTTATATCATGCATGCATGTGTCATTATAATGAGCGATGAACAAGAACGATGGCTAGCGGTAGTTGAGTTGGTATTAGCGAGTTTATTTTTGGCAGGGAATATCTATTTTGCTAAATATAAAGGACAAGAGTTAGGGTTAAGTATTCGTAAAAAGAAAACTAAAAAATAACCTATTTTTTACTCCTTTCCTTACCATATACTAGCACTTTGCTAATACATTTGGGCGGCGGTTAAAAAAGCCATTATTACAGATTAATAATGGCTTTTTCGACTCACACTTTAATTTCAACTCTTGATTTCAAGACTTAATTCAACTACTGGCTCTTTTTAGCGTTTTGAATGGTTAATTGCTGCGCTTTAAAATGCATATACTCAGCCTTTGAAATCATACCATCAGCATCAGAGTCCATTTTATCGAAGAGTAATTCATTTTTAGCAGAGACTTGTTCAGCGGAGGCAGCTTTAACCTTGTTACCTTTAACTTTGTCACCTTTAAACTTTATCAATTTTTCTGAGCTATTCTCTACTTTATTACCCGCTTTGTCCGTTTCAGTAGAAAAGTTACCTTTAAAGTTTTTTAACTTTTCAGTATTTTTGCGTACTACTTTTTCGGTCTTTTTATCTATGACTATTATTGAGCTATCAGTTTCAGTATCAGTGGCAAAAGTACCAGCTGTCATCAACACACCACAGACCAACACAATGAATTTTTTCATGTTTATGTTTCCTTGCAATATAATATGAGAAATTCATACCAGAGAAATCAATCAGTGAAAATGACTTCGAGTTATGAACTGAATTCAGACAGTTATAATCCTTTCTATACTAATTTTCATTAATTTATATCAAAATAAACTCATCTATATGAGTGAGCTTACAAAAAAGACAATCATTTTTAAGCATTCACTTATAAGCGCAACACTTCTTTAACAAAGGGAATGGTCAGCTTTCGTTTTGCTTCTAGGGAAGCATTATCCAACTGATCTAAGGTATTCAGTAACATACACATTTCACGAGAAAGTCGATTTAACAAAAAACGTCCGACATCGATAGGTAAACGCATGCCTTTTAACTGTGCTCGTAATTGCAAAGCCCCTAGCTTTTCCTCATCATTAAGTGACTGCAAATGATGACAAGCGCCCCACTCTAAGCGAGAAACTAAATCGATCAATTCAATACCAATTTGTTTCGGTAAATCACTGGCAGCAATCACTAAATTAGCCCCGGGAGTGCGGTTATCTTTATTGTCCAACCAGCGATTATAAAAATCGAATAAAGCTTTTTCCCATTCCTTATTACCTGCAATCGCATCCACATTATCAATACAAACCAAGGTGATATTTTCCATGTTTTCAAAAATATCTAAGGTCATACTGCGATGATGATGTAATGGGATATAAGCGACACTATCACCACGTTCATCGACTTCAGAACATAATGCATGCAACAAATGAGAGCGTCCACTACCGGATTCTCCCCACATATAGAGTATCGGCTCACCGATACCTACCACATTATTCTTAAGGAGCGTCAACAGCTCAGCATTTTGTCCTGGATAAAAGCTTGCAAAGGTTTCATCGTCAGGAAACTTTAACGCTAATAAAGGGTATTGAAATCTTAATTCATCTTGAGGCATTAAGTACTCTACGGTTGCCAATTATAGTGAAATGGAGAAACAGTCGAACCATTACTCTCTAACTGTGAATGTGCATTTAAGGCGTTTTTTAAACTGCTTAAGCCGCCTTTTAATGTCACTGATATTTGTACTTGCTGTTCACTAATATTAACAATTTCAAACGTATCGACTGCATTTAACTCTTCAAGCAGTGCGTTTAAACGCATTAAATGCGCTAATGAATGAATATTATTAATACTTAAAACCTGTGTTGATTTCTGGCCTTTATTTTCTAAAATAGCAAATCGTTGCGCATAATAATCTGCAATTTGATTAAGCATCGCTTGCATAACAGCGGCTTTATCACCGCTATTAGTTTGCTTAATCACGACTTGATTATTGTTATTTTTAGTAAGGTGTTGTACTAACTCCCAACTTAGTTGCCATTGTTGATTGTTCACCTTATTCAAATTAGCAACTACAAAATACTCTGCGTCATAACGCAGAGAAGCATCCGCTACTGTTTGGTAAAAGCGACCGCTAATATCAGAGGCAGAAACAGCTAATGCATCATCTAAATCGATTAATGGAAATTGTGTATCAATCCCACGTTCCAATTGAGTCTGTTGAAGCCCGCTAACCAATGCTTCATCTTGCTGGCTCTTTATCATGTCTTCAGAAGTTAAACGCTTATTTTCATCTACTAACCAAATTAATGGTTTGGGACGAGTATCTCCCCAGATAGGTTGTTGCATTGCAATCAGTGCACTATTAATTTTTCGCTTATCAAACAGAGCATAGTAAAAGCGTTTTTTATTTAACTCTTGATAGCCAAATTGGGCCAATAAATCATCTAAGTGCTTCGCAAGTAATTTACTATCATCAAGTTTATTAATGTTTACATTACCTGACACTTTTATTAATACTTGCTTAAGTGCTTGTTCGCTTAATTGTGTTTCCGTTGCACCTTGTGCTGGGACGACACCTTGGTATGGGCTTATTTCGGATAACGCCATACTATGCATTGAGAAAAGCATACTTATTATTGCGCAGAAACGTACCAAGACATTCATTTTCATCTACTTATACAACCATTTCATTTATTACTATGCAACGGATCATAAGCAGATCTTCTACTAATGCAAGTATCCGGTAGTAAATATGTAAAAAGGAAGAAATATTAAACAATATTTCCTTAATTTAGGGGCACTTCCGCCTAACTTTCATCAAAATAGACAATTCTTTTCAAAAATAATTCGACCCGTGTCATATAGATGTTAAAATGCCGACAATTTTTTACCTTAACTTTCTAAAGCGAATATCGCTTTTAACTTCTATTTTGTGGGGAATACAAGTGAGCAACCAAAAAAACTCTTTAAGCTATAAAGACGCTGGTGTCGATATTGACGCAGGCACAGCATTAGTTGAACGTATTAAAGGTGTAGCAAAACGCACTAAACGTCCTGAAGTAATGGGCGGACTAGGTGGTTTTGGCGCTTTATGTCAACTACCAACGGGTTATAAAGAGCCATTATTAGTTGCAGGTACTGATGGTGTGGGCACTAAATTGCGTTTAGCAATTGATCTTAAAAAACATGACACTGTCGGTATTGACCTTGTTGCAATGTGTGTAAATGACTTAATCGTTCAAGGTGCTGAGCCACTATTTTTCTTAGACTACTATGCAACAGGCAAGCTAGATGTTGATGTAGCAGCGGACGTGGTAACAGGTATCGGTGAAGGTTGTTTACAATCAAACTGTTCATTAATCGGTGGTGAAACTGCTGAAATGCCAGGTATGTATGAAGGCGATGACTACGATATCGCTGGCTTCTGTGTAGGTGTAGTTGAAAAGTCAGAAGTGATTGACGGAACTAAAGTTGCAGCTGGAGACGCACTTATTGCAGTAGCGTCAAGTGGTCCTCACTCAAATGGTTATTCATTAGTACGTAAAATTTTAGAAGTATCAAAAGCCGACACCAGTGCACCTTTTGGCGATTCAACGTTAGGTGATACGCTATTAACACCCACTAAAATTTACGTTAAATCAACTTTAGAGCTAATCAAAAACTGCCCTGTTCATGCTATATCGCATATTACTGGTGGCGGTTTTTGGGAAAATATCCCACGTGTATTACCTGCTGGTAGTAAAGCTGTTGTTGATGGTAAGAGCTGGGAATGGCCTGCTATCTTCAACTGGTTACAAGAAAATGGTAACGTTGAAACAGAAGAAATGTACCGCACATTCAACTGTGGTGTTGGTCTCATGATTGTTGTTCCTGACGCTGAAAAAGAAAAAGCGGTTGAGATCTTAAATGCGCAAGGTGAAAACGCTTGGGTATTAGGTCATATCGAAGATGCAGCTGAAGGTGAATCTCAAGTAGAGATTAAATAAGAGTATGAGCAGCAAAAAAATAGTGGTACTTATTTCTGGTAGCGGTAGTAATTTACAAGCGCTCATGGATAAGTTGCATAAACAGCAAATAAATAACCAGCAGGTTGAAATTGTTGCAGTAATCAGCAATAAAGCAGATGCCTATGGTTTAGAGCGAGCTCGAGAAGCGAACATTCCAGCTATCTTAGTGGCTAGTAAAGGTGTTGCATCGCGCGAGCAATACGATGCACTACTGGCCGCGGAATTGGAGCAGTTACAACCTGATCTGATTTTGTTAGCTGGATTTATGCGTATTTTAACGCCTGATTTTGTTAACCAATATCAAGGCAAGATGCTCAATATTCATCCTTCTCTGTTACCAAAATATCCTGGTGTCAATACACATCAACGTGCTATTGATGCTGGAGATGAAGCGCATGGAGCAACGGTACACTTTGTGACTCCAGAGTTAGACAGTGGTCCAACAGTATTACAGGCAAAAGTACCTGTTTTTGCTGAAGATACTGCGCAGGACTTAGCGGATCGCGTATTAACCCAAGAGCATCAAATATATGCACTTGCTGCTGCTTGGTTTGTTGGTGATCGTTTAAAAATGCAAGGTCAATTTGCTTATTTAGATGGTAAACAACTAGAGCAATTTGGTTACGCTGCTGATTAAGTAAATAGTTAATTAATAACTTTAGTAGTGGCAATCATTAATGCCTCTGCCATCTATCAAAAAACCGAAGCTTGCTTCGGTTTTTTATTATTAGAAATAATTACAAACTAATTCTTTTCTTAATTAAACATGAAGTACTTGCCAACGTTAAGCCAACACTTAATAAAACAGCTTGGGTAATTTTATTTTTAAGCCTTTCCATGTCATTCAACTCCTAATTATTGATAGATAAAGGACTTATTAGGTATTAAATATTGCTTATTTAAACCACTAATACGTGGCTAATTCTTATTGAACACCTAAAAGTAAGACAAATAAGCTACCATAATGCAGTTTATTTTCTAGAAAATAGACTTATTAACGTAACATTTTATCGATTAGGTCAATTTTTAATGGGTTTTGTAGAAAAGAAAGGCAGTAGAAATAATTAAGAGTAATACAAAATAGCTCAGATTTAGCTGCTAATCGCACCTTTTATCAAGGAGCGATATAACACCAGTATAAGATCAAATCGTAATTAGCAAAGGAATACAAGATTCATTAATACCAATCCCACTAAATAGCAGAGCAATCTTGCGGCTTAGAATGCATCACTTCTACGTTATAAATTTTACAAAGATAACAGTTTTTGAGGCAATTTCAGGCTTAAGTTGATTGATATTTTCTACCCAATATTTGAGCACATACTTAACGAAGTTGCTGAAATTGGCATAGTTGGTGTAGTTGGTGTAGTAAAATTATTCAATTAACCAATGATATAAAACCGGCATGATCAAGGCAGAAAGGATCGCACAAACAATCAATGCAATGGAAGAAAATGCACCGACTTCCTCACCTTCCTCTAAGGCTTTAGAAGTACCAATAGCATGCGATGCACAACCGATTGCAACACCAATCGCCTGTGGATGTTTAATTTTGCACAGCTTTAAGAATGGAAGGCCTATACTGGCTCCAATAATGCCCGCAAAGATCACCATCGCAGCAGTCAAAGAAACAATACCGTTAAGATGCGCACTAATTTCCATGGCAATAGGCGTGGTAACGGATTGTCCAGCTAAAGAAGCAGCAGTAACTAAATCAGCTCCCAATAGTGGCATAATGTAAAATGCACAGAAAAACGCAACAAAAACAGCTAATAAACAACTTATCAAAATAAACTTAAGGCGAGCTTTGATCAATTTAAGTTGCAAATATAATGGCACAGCAAGCGCAACAATAGCAGGCTCTAATAACGCGGTAATAATAGAAGTCCCCTGCTTATATTCAGCAAAAGGAATCTCAAATATCAATAACGTGGCAATCAGAGAAAATATGGTGACAAGCACAGGGTTTAATAACGCAGTTGGTTTTAGTTGATACAACTTTTTAAAAGCTAAGAAAAAAAACAATGTCAGCGGAGCTGCAATATAAATAAACATTATTTCCCCTCCTTGACTAACCATTGATAACAATGACCAACCATCAACAATGTAAGTAATGTTGTGAAAAACAATGAAAAAACAATGACCAACCAATGTGTTGCAATTAATTCAAAATAGTTGACCAAGCCAACGCCAATCGGAATAAATAATAAAGCCAAATATTTAAGCACCAGATTACCAGTAAACTCTATCCAACTTAATTTAACTAAGCCTAAAGACAACGCTAAAAATAATAGCAACATACCCAGGATAGAGGCCGGAAAAGTAATTTGAAAGTAAGTAGTGATCGCTTTTGCTAAACTTAGAAAAAGTAAAATGATAAAACAACCTAACAGCAAGGTTAATAGGTTAAATAATAATTCAACATTTTTATTTTTTTTACTAGGCACATTATTTTCAGAGCTATCTATTTGCTCTGTTTGAGCTGTATTTATTTTATGTTGCGTTAAAGGTCTCTTCGAGGGCTTGGTCATGATATCAATTCAACTCATTTCAGTGAGCTGTTATTATAACAACTTACGCACCTAATGTGACAATCAATTATAGTGAAATCCCTATTATGAGTTTATCTTTACAACACTTTACTACCGAAAGTCGTAATCAAGCCAGTACTAATATCGATACTTTATCGAGCTTAGAGATGCTCACCATTATTAACAAAGAGGATCAAAAAGTCGCACTTGCAGTGGCCAATATTTTACCAGCTATTGCACGAGCAGTAGATACAATTCAATCAGCTTTTGCTGCAGGAGGTCGTTTACTTTATTGCGGGGCAGGCACTTCTGGCCGCTTAGGTATTTTAGATGCTAGTGAATGCCCACCAACTTTTGGTAGCCCCGCTGAACAAGTGGTAGGTTTAATCGCAGGAGGTAAACCCGCGATTTTAAAAGCGGTTGAAAATGCAGAGGATAATATTCTGGCAGGACAACAAGATTTACAGACCATCAATTTACAAGATAGCGATATTGTTGTTGGTATTGCAGCAAGCGGGCGCACCCCCTATGTACTCGGTGCAATGCAATATGCTAAACAACAAGGTTGTAAGGTGATCAGTTTATGTTGTAACGAAGGCAGTAAAATGGCTGAAATTGCTGATATTGCTTTAGATGTCATTGTCGGACCTGAGGTAGTCACTGGTTCCTCAAGAATGAAGGCTGGTACAGCACAAAAAATGGTGCTTAATATGCTCACCACAGGAGCCATGATTAAAAGTGGTAAAGTATTTGGTAATTTAATGGTGGATGTACAAGCAACCAATGCCAAACTGATTGAGCGTCAAAAAAAGATAATAATGGAAGCGACAGACTGCAGCAGAGAGATCGCCGAAATGGCGCTAACCGAATCAGGCCATCACTGTAAAACAGCAATCGTGATGATCTTAACTGACAGTAATGTAGAACAAGCAACAGCGAGTCTTCAACAATATCAAGGCTTTATACGTCAATGTATTTAGTAGAATGTTCATCGCACTTAATAAAGTAGACGTTGAGAAAAATAAGCCGCGCCCAAGCAATAGAAGCAAAAAATGATGCTGGTTTTGGCTTAACCTTCTGCCCTCTTCGTGTCTTCGTGGTTAATTGCTTTTTGCCTTTGATTTTAAAAACATAAAGCAACCACTAAGCCGCTGCGCAGAGAGGGCACCAAGAAAAGAACAAGCAGAAAATATTGAAAGGTATTTGTTCTCGTATGTTTTAAGGCTCCCTTCTTCTCCCTTCGTGCCTTCGTGGTTAAATAGCTTTTGACTTTAAAACAAAAGCAACCACGAAGCCGCTGCCTGCACAGAGGGCACGGAGAAAAGAACAAGCAGAAAATATTAAAAGGTATTTGTTCTCGTATTTTTTAAGGTTTCCTTCCCGCTTCTTCTCCCTTCGAGCCTTCGTGGTTAAATAGCTTTTGACTTTAAAAAAAGCAACTACGAAGCCGCTGCCTGCACAGAGAACACCAAGAAAAAATTAAAAAACGAGGGGTTTAAAACTTGTAGACTAAAATTAATGATGGCATTTTGACCTAACCTTCTCCACCCTTCGTGCCTTCGTGGTTAATTGCTTTCTATTTTTATTTTTAAAAAGCAAAAAAATGCCGTTCAGGTTGATGAACGGCATTATGCATAATGACTAAATAAGTTAATTTAACGTTTATTCTTTGTATATGTTTTCATATACGAAATTTGTTGCTTCTATATAGCCGGGTACACTACCACAGTCAAAACGTTTACCTTTGAATTTATAAGCTAATACACAACCAGACTTAGCTTGTGCTAATAAAGCATCGGTGATTTGAATTTCACCGCCTTTACCAGGTTTAGTATTTTTCAATATTTCAAAGATATCTGGCGTTAAAATATAACGTCCGATAATCGCAAGGTTACTTGGTGCAGTGCCTGGCGCTGGTTTTTCAACCATGTCATCAACACGATAAATATCGTCTCTAATCACCGAACCTTTGATCACACCATATTTATGGATTTGATCTTCAGGCACTTCTTCAACCGCAACGATTGAACAACGGAACTGTTCATATAAAGCTGCCATTTGCTTTAATACACCATCACCTTCTTGGTTGATGCATAAGTCATCAGCTAGTACGACGGCAAACGGTTGATCACCGATCAGCTCTTGCCCCACTAAAATGGCATGACCTAAGCCTTTCATTTGGCGCTGGCGAATAAAAGAAAAAGTCGCGGTATCCATAATTTTACGAATATCTTTTAACTTTTCTTCTTTTGGTGTACCACTAATTTCTTTCTCTAATTCATAATTATGATCAAAATGGTCTGAGATAGAGTGTTTACCGCGGCCAACCACAATCCCCATGCCCGTCATACCCGCTTCAATTGCTTCATCAACCCCAAATTCAATTAAAGGCTTATTAACCAGTGGCATCATCTCTTTTGGCATTGACTTAGTAGCAGGTAAAAAACGTGTGCCATATCCTGCTGCTGGAAATAAACATTTTTTAATCATAATCCCTCACTTAATGAATACATTTACTTGACCTAAATCTACTTTATCATCATTTTATAGATAAAACACGCACCATAATAGTGTTATATATTAATGAATTAGCTTCTTGTACGCGTCACTCGACGGCGTTCACCGGCTTTACGGTGCTGATTATGTTTCTTCACGGCACGACGAATTCTTGCTTGTGGATTAGTGACTTTATTGGTGTCAACACGAACTTTCGTTTCTGTTTCACGTGGTAGATTTACTAATTTACGTAAGTAGTTCACTTCTTTCAGAGAAAGCTCCTGCCAACCACCCTGTGGTAATTGATTGTTTAGGATAATATTACCGTAACGAACACGCATTAAACGACTAACTTGCAAACCTTGACTTTCCCATAAACGACGCACTTCGCGTGTACGACCTTCGGTTAATACAACGTGGAACCAACGGTTAATACCTTCACCGCCATGTTCTTTAATATCTAAGAATTTTGCTTCACCGTCTTCAAGTTGAACCCCAGTACGTAAGCGGTTTAAAATCGCTTCCGTTACATCACCAAATACACGTACTGCATATTCACGTTCAATTTGTTGGCTCGGGTGCATCATTTTATTAGCAAATTCACCATCTGTGGTAAACAGTAATAAACCTGATGTATTAATATCCAAACGTCCGATAGAAATCCAACGAGCGCCTTTCAACTGTGGTAGGCGATCAAAAACAGTTTTACGGCCTTCTTCATCGCTACGCGTACACACTTCACCTTCGGGTTTGTTATACGCTAGAATACGACAAACAACACTTTCTGCCGCTTGGTATTTAACAACATGTCCGTCTACACGGATCACTTGCTCTTGTGTAACACGTTCGCCTAGCTCAACAATTTTTCCATCAAGGCTAACGCGGCCTTCTGCAATAACCGTTTCCATTTTACGACGAGAACCTAATCCTGCGCGGGCTAATACTTTTTGTAATTTTTCACTCATGTTCTTTTCCTTTGGGTAATTCACATTATGCCAATAAATAATGTTAGCTATTTACACTTCTATTAAGCTTCAATCGCTAACCATTAATATCTTCATTAAAAGCCAACAGCAACACACTGCAAGCGGGTTTTCTTTACATTCTTAATGTAAAAACATTAATACTTATTATCCATATTAACGTATTCACAACTTGCTTCTTTAATCAAACAAAAGAGCCAAAATAAACAGATTTAAATAAACGGCGTTAAATCTCCAGCGCCTTCTCTGACAATAGTAACGTCATCATCGGACAAATCAATCACAGTAGTGGGTGATTCACCTAAGTAACCGCCATTAATAATCAAATCAACCTGTTGTTCTAAATGATCGCGAATATCTTCCGGGTCAAATTCAGTACTGGTTTTACCGGGTAGAATCAGACTGGTTGTCATCAATGGAGTACTCAACTCCTCCAGTAACGCTAGTGCGATAGCATTATCTGGAATGCGAATACCAATAGTACGCTTGCTTGGATTCATTAAACGTTTAGGTAAATCCTTGGTAGATTTAAAAATAAACGTGTAAGGACCCGGTGTATTACTTTTAAGCATACGATAAGCCGCATTATCAACACGTGCATAAATGGCAATCTCAGCTAAATCTTTACACACTAAGGTAAAGTTATGCTTTTTATCTATTTTTCTAATATGACAAATACGCTCTAGGGCGCGTTTATTATCAATGCTACAACCTAACGCATAACCAGAGTCGGTAGGATAAATAACCACCCCACCTTGCTCTATTATTTCAGCAGCCTGTTTCATCAATCGTTTTTGGGGATTTTCAGGATGTACATAAAAAAACTGACTCATAAGTCTCTACTACTCTTGTATCTCAATATTGTTCATATTACGCTAAAAATGGCACAAAAAATGCCTTTTATTCAACACTCTGACAAGCCGTCCAATTATGCCAAATTGGCTGACAAATTTCAGGTAAAAATAAACTTTTTCCTAAATCACGCCAACGCCCAACAAAGTGAAAGTCACTGCCTTGAGAAGCTAATAAATCGTACTCTTTGCTCCACAATCCTAATTGCAATCGCATTTGTGGTGATTGCTGGCCGATAGCCACTTCCATTGCATCACCTCCAGCCGCTTTAAATGTAATCAATAATTTTCTTAACCATTTATTCGATAGGCTATAAGCATCAGGATGGGCAAGTATTGCTTGTCCCCCTGATGCTTGAATTATCTCAATTGCATGCGCTAAATCAACCCAATCATGGGGGACATAACCGGTATTACCGCGGCTTAAATATTTATCGAATACTTTAGGAAAAGTTGGTGCTACGCCAATCTCAACTAAATAACGAGCAAAATGTGCGCGAGTGATAGCACCATCACCGGCCAAGGCTTTTGCTCCTTCATACACATTTTCTATATTAGCTTTCGCTAAACGACGGCCCATTTCCATGGCACGCTGTTCGCGCTTTTCTTTTTGTATTTCAATTAATTTAATTAATTCAGGATGTTCAGGGTCAATATTGACACCCACAACATGTATTTCATGATTCAACCAATTAGTTGTCACTTCAATACCATTGATCAATTGCAACTTTAAATTATTATCTTTAATGTATTGGCTTGCTTCAACCAAGCCATCTACTGTATCGTGATCAGTAATGGCTAAAAAGTGAACTTGCCTATTTTCAGCACGCTGTACTAATTCACTAGGGGTGAGCTGTCCATCTGAAGCTTTCGTATGAGAGTGAAGATCAATTAACATGAATATCCTAAAAACACCTTGACATTAAAAGCAGAATGCAAAAAAATAGCTTCTAATTATTACGGGACGCATAATATATGATTTTTTCTACAATTACTCTTAAAGATTCTTGGTGGCACTCATTCTCATAAGCGAGCAATGAGGTTTTTGTATATTTAATTTTCCCAGCAAAACCAATTCTAAAGCTCGCATATTGCGGGCTTTTTTCATATTTGGAACCAACAAAAGTAAAACAGGTAAATTCAATGACAATTTTAAACACAGTCCTTAATTGGCGATGGCAAATTAAATAACAACTATTTCAATATTTGCTCACTCATTATTAAGGATTTAAACATGAATACTCAACACCCAATCGGCGTATTAAAAACCATTGAAGCACCCTGTAGTTACATTCAAGATTCATTAGGATTATTTCAACAAATCAGCGCTAATAGCGATAACCATTTATTGTTCGACTCTGCTGAAATAGAAAGTAAAGCGCATTTGAAAAGTCTGATACTGGTTGATGCCTGTTTGAAGATTACCTGCCAAGGTTTAGTCGTGACACTTGACACACTAACTGATAATGGCAAAGATTTACTGACTTTCATCACTCCTAAATTCTCAACACAATTGATCAGCGCACAAAGTCCTAGCCAATTACAACTCACTTTTCCACAATCAGATACCAGCGGTGATGAAGATCAACGTTTAAAATCAGCCTCGCCAATGGATGCCATTCGCTGCTTAATTGACCGCATCAAAAAACAGTCTTCACATTCTGAGGCGTTATTTTTAGGTGGGGTTTTTGCTTATGATTTTATTGCAACGTTTGAACAATTGTTGGAAGTTGAAGACAGCGAAAACACGACCCCTGACTATGTATTCTATGTCGCCGAAACATTAATGATCCACGATCATCAAAGCAAACAGGGTGAAATTTTAGGCAGTATTTTTGGTGGCTTATATTCAGACGAAAGTAAGTTGCGAATAAACAAACGTATTGCTCAATTACAAGGATTTTGCGATAACTTTATTGCGCCAATCAATCAACAAATAACCATTGATGCAAAAGTGAGCGTCGATGTTTCCGATGCCCAATATTGCGCAATTGTTGAACAATTAAAAACCAACATTGTTAAAGGCGATATTTTTCAGGTAGTGCCTTCTCGTAGCTTTTCACTACCTTGTCCAGATCCTATTTCAGCGTATCAAAAACTAAAAGAAACGAATCCAAGCCCGTATATGTTTTATTTAAAAGACAGCGACTTTATTCTATTCGGTGCTTCACCAGAGAGTGCAATTAAGTTCACTCAAAGCTCTCAAGATGTCGAAATCTATCCTATTGCTGGTACACGCCGACGCGGATTTAACCCCGACGGTAGTATCAATAAAGACCTAGATGGCCGCTTAGAATTAGAGCTTCGCTTAGATAAAAAAGAAACTTCTGAGCATTTAATGTTGGTCGACTTAGCGCGTAATGATGTTGCACGTATCAGTGAACCTGGGACACGCCATGTAGCGGAACTCTTACAGGTCGATCGTTACAGCCATGTGATGCATTTAGTGTCACGTGTTATTGGAAAATTACGAAAAGATTTAGATGCTTTACATGCTTACCAAGCTTGCATGAATATGGGTACCCTAGTAGGCGCACCAAAAATTAGTGCCTCTAATCTGGTGCGAAAAGTAGAGAAAAAACGTCGTGGAAGTTATGGCGGAGCAGTCGGTTATGTTAATGGTAACGGTGATATGGATAGTTGTATCGTGATCCGTTCTGCCTTTGTAAAAGATGGTATTGCACAAGCACAAGCAGGTGCCGGTGTTGTTTACGATTCAGTGCCGCAATTAGAGGCCGATGAAACACGCAGTAAAGCAGCCGCAGTATTAAATGCGATAGCGCTCGCACACGGAACAACACTCGCAGCGGTAACCTCCGCGGCAAACGATGCCAACGAGCAAGGAGAATAAGGCCATGACTATTCAAAGCAATCAAAATGCAGCCAAAGCAACCTTATTTTTTCTTGATAACTTTGACTCCTTTACATATAACCTAGTGGATCAGTTCAAAGCAGCGGGTTATCCGGTTAAAATTTATCGCAATAACCAAAGTGCGGAGAACATTAAAGCGCATATTGATGCCTGCGTAGGTGAAGTGGTCTTAGTCTTATCACCAGGCCCTGGCACGCCAAGTGCAGCGGGTTGTATGATAGATTTAATCACATTATGTAAAGGTCAAGTGCCTATTTTAGGTATATGTTTAGGCCATCAAGCATTAATAGAGCAGTATGGTGGTGTCGTTGGACAAGCGGATGAAATACAACATGGTAAGTCGTCTCTCATTCAGCACTGTGGAGATAAAATGTTTCAAGGTTTATCTCACCCCTTATCCGTTGCTCGTTACCATTCACTAGTGGGTACAACCGTGCCTGATAATTTACAAACTGTGGCAGAATATAATGGTATGTGTATGTCTATTTATCACCAACAAGATAAGGTGATCGGTTTTCAATTTCACCCAGAATCTATTTTAACCTGCGAAGGTGCACAGCTTTTAGAAAACAGTCTTAACTTACTGACTGAATCGGAGAAAAATTAAATGAGCCAATATGATGTACACCCGATTTTAGAACAACTTTATTTAGGGCAGTCACTGAGCGAACAACAAAGCCAAACCTTTTTTGAGCAAGTTGTATCAGGGCAGGTTGACCCAATCGTATTATCGTCAGTGATCACCGCATTAAAAATTAAAGGTGAAACACCCACTGAAATTACCGGCGCAGCGAAAGCGTTATTAGCACAGGCTAAAGTATTTCCTCGTCCTGATTACCCTTTTACCGATATCGTTGGTACCGGTGGTGATGGTTTAGGTACCATCAACATCTCGACTGCCAGTGCTTTTGTTGCAGCCGCTTGCGGAGTGAAAGTATGTAAGCATGGCAGTCGTAGCGTTTCTAGCAAATCAGGCTCATCGGACCTATTGGCTGCGTTTGGTATTAACCTCGAAATGTCACCACAAACGGCGCGCCAATGCTTGGATGATTTAAATGTTTGCTTTATTTTTGCACCTAGTTACCACGCAGGCATGCGTTTTGCGGGACCAGTTAGAGCTACTTTAAAAACACGCTCGATATTTAATGTGTTAGGTCCCTTAGTTAACCCGGCTCGCCCTGACTTTGAATTAATGGGTGTTTATGCGCCAGAGCTATTATTACCGATTGCGAAAGTCCATCAACAATTGGGCATGAAACGCGTAATGGTTGTGTATGGCAGTGGCTTAGATGAAGTTGCCTTACATGGCAGTACACAGGTTGCCGAGTTACATAATGGTGAAATAAAAGAGTACACATTAACGCCACTGGATTTTGGTGTTGAATCTTATCCTATTGAAAGTATTTTTGGTGGCACACCCGAAGAGAATAAAGTCATTATTGAACAAATATTGCAAGGTAAAGGCACTGAGGCACAGCAAGTCGCTGTAGCGATTAATGTCTCAGCCCTGTTAGTCTTAAATGGCAAAGCAGATAACTTTAAACAAGGAACGCAAATAGCATTAGCTAGCATGCAATCAGGTTTACCTCTTACATTACTCAAACAACTTGCGGAGCAAAGCAATGCTTAACGACCAAAGTTTACAAGATACTATTTTAGGCAAAATTGTTGATGACAAAATAATCTCAGTTGCCGCACGTAAAGTGAAACAGCCTTTAATTACCTTTAAAGATGATTTGGTGGAAAGTGACCGTCACTTTTACCAAGCATTAGATCAAGAGCACAGTGTATTTATTCTAGAATGTAAAAAGGCATCACCATCAAAGGGCCTGATCCGTGAAGATTTTGATTTAGAGTTAATTGCTAACGTTTATAAAAATTATGCATCTGCTATTTCAGTACTCACTGAGGAGAAGTACTTCCAAGGTGACTTAGAATATATCAATAAAGTACGTGAGCAAGTAACACAGCCTGTTATCTGTAAAGACTTCATTGTCGACCCATACCAAATCTACCTAGCTCGTTATTACCAAGCCGATGCTATTCTATTAATGCTCTCTGTATTAGATGATGATGCTTACCAAGCATACCGCGATACCGCACATAGCTTAAATATGGGAGTGCTAACCGAGGTTAGTAATGAACAAGAGTTGGTACGTGCAATCGCCTTAAATGCAAAAGTAATTGGCATTAATAATAGAGACTTACGTGATCTTACTATTGACTTAAATCGTACTAAAGAACTCGCAGTTAAAATTCCAAAAGATAGAATTATTATTTCTGAGTCAGGTATTTATAACCACCAGCAAGTAAAAGAATTAAGCAAATTCGCGAATGGTTTTTTAGTTGGCAGTTCAATCATGTCAAAAAACAATATTGACCGAGCGTGTAGAGAGCTGATTCTAGGTGAAAATAAAGTCTGTGGTTTAACACATGCCAGAGATGCAGCTGATGCACACAAAGCCGGTGCGGTTTATGGTGGTTTAATTTTTGTTGAGAAATCGCCACGCTTCATCGCTCTTGAACAAGCACGTTTAGTGATGCTAGGTGCACCTTTAAAGTATGTGGGTGTGTTCCAAGATGAAGAGATCGAACTAGTTGCTTACACTGCAAAAAGTTTAGGTTTGAGCGCAGTGCAATTACACGGTGATGAAACACCTAAATATGTTAAAGCACTATTGGCTGTATTACCAAAAAGCTGTGAAATATGGAAAGCACACGGCATTAGTGATAGCTTGCCTGCATTTGAAAAATACAATGTTAGTAAACACATCGTCGATACACGTGTTGGTAAGCAAAGTGGCGGCACAGGACAAGCTTTTGATTGGTCTCTGTTAACCCATGATGAAAGCGAACCGAACAAGATAGATAAAAGCAAGCTGATATTAGCCGGTGGGCTTAATCCAGACAATGCGCAACAAGCCGCTTTAATAGGTTGTGCAGGATTAGATTTTAATTCAGGTGTTGAATCTGAACCCGGTAAAAAAGACGCTGACAAATTAAATCGTAGCTTTGCTGCAATTCGTCGTTACATGCAACGATAAACGCTTTAGAAGGTAATAAAATGAAAACGTTAGACGCTTATTTTGGTGATTTTGGTGGTATGTACGTACCACAAATATTGGTTCCTGCATTAAAACAGCTTGAAACAGAGTTTTTAAAAGCACAGCAGGATGATGGATTTAAAGCAGAACTAGAAGAGTTATTGACTGAATATGCAGGACGCCCGACACCATTAACTTTATGCCGTAATTTAACCAAAGGTAAAAAAACTAAATTATACCTAAAACGTGAAGATTTATTACACGGTGGTGCACACAAAACAAATCAGGTATTAGGTCAAGCTTTACTGGCTAAACGCATGGGTAAAACTGAGATCATCGCAGAAACTGGCGCTGGACAACACGGTGTTGCAACGGCTTTAGCCTGTGCGCTACTAGGGCTTAAGTGTCGTGTTTATATGGGAGCGGTAGATTGTGAACGCCAAAAACCAAACATGTTCAGAATGCGCTTAATGGGTGCAGAAGTGATTCCAGTAACCTCCGGCTCAGCTACCTTAAAAGATGCCTGTAACGAAGCTTTACGAGACTGGGCTGGTAGTTACGAAAATTCACATTATTTATTAGGCACTGCAGCTGGACCACATCCATTCCCAACGATTGTACGTGAGTACCAAAAAGTGATTGGTGAAGAAGCGAAGCAACAATGTCTTCGTAAAGAAGGTATTCTACCAAATAAAGTGATAGCTTGTGTTGGTGGGGGATCAAATGCCATTGGTATTTTTTCAGACTTTATTGACGATAAAAACGTCGAGTTAATTGGTGTTGAACCTGGTGGTCATGGCATCGAGACCGGTGAACATGGTTGTCCGATCGCCTGTGGTACTAAGGGCATCTTCTTTGGTATGAAGTCGTTAATGATGCAGGATGATAACGGGCAAATTGAAGAGTCTTACTCAATTTCAGCTGGATTAGATTTCCCATCTGTAGGGCCACAACATGCACATTTGGCCAAAACAGGTCGAGCACAGTATGTGAATGCAACCGATGATGAAGCATTAATGGCGTTTAAAGCATTAGCTGAACAGGAAGGCATTATCCCCGCATTAGAATCTGCTCACGCGCTAGCACATGCATTAAAAATTATTGAACAGGATGATAAAGAGCAAATTATTATTGTTAACTTATCAGGCCGTGGTGATAAAGATATCTTTACCGTTGCTGATATTTTTGAAAAAAGAGGGATAATCTAATGACGCACGATTTAATGACGCAAAGATACGCACAATTATTTGATCGCCTAGCAGGTGCGAACCAAGGTGCATTTGTTCCCTTCGTCACTGTCGGTGATCCAAACCGTGAGCAATCATTAAGTATTATTAATACACTAATAGAAGCTGGTGCAGATGCACTAGAATTAGGCATTCCATTTTCAGATCCCGTTGCTGATGGTATCGTCATTCAAGATGCTTCAATTCGAGCGTTAGAGGCAGGCACCACACCACAGGTTTGTTTTGAAATAATTAAAGAGATCCGTACTCAACATCCACAGATACCTATTGGATTATTACTGTATGTGAACTTAGTCTATTGTAACGGTATAGAGAATTTCTATCAGCGCTGTAAAGAAGCTGGTGTTGACTCAATATTAATTGCAGACGTGCCATTACATGAAAGTGCACCATACCGTGCAGCTGCAGAGAAATTTGGCTTACAGCAAATATTTATTGCGCCACCTAATGGTGATAAAGCAACGTTGCAACAAGTAGCAGAGTATGGCCAAGGCTACACTTACCTATTAAGTCGTGCTGGTGTAACGGGGGCTGATGCAAAAGCGGGCATGCCCGTTGAACATATGCTTGAAACATTAGGCGAGTATGATGCACCACCATCGCTGTTAGGGTTTGGTATTTCACAACCTGAACAGGTCGCTAACGCGATTAAAGCAGGCGCGGCAGGTGCAATTTCTGGCTCAGCGGTAGTGAAAATAATCCAACGTAACCTTGATGATCCCGCTACAATGAAAACAGAAATGTTTGAATTTATTAGTGCAATGAAGGCCGCAACCTTCAAATAACGGACTATCATTATTTAATTTTTTAAAGAAGAGAGTGTCATGAAACAATTTTTTGAGTTTATTCCTTTAATTATCTTTTTTGCCGTGTATAAAATGGTCGACATTTATGCCGCAACGGGATCATTAATTGTAACAACAGGCTTATTGTTAGCTTACAATTACTTTAAGCACGGCAAAGCTGAAAAAATGCATATCATCACTTTCTTAATGGTGTTGGTGTTTGGCACATTAACGCTAATTTTGCATGATGATGTATTCATCAAATGGAAAGTCACCGTGGTATATGTGTTGTTTACCATTGCATTATTAGCTAGCCAATTTATCTTTAAAAAACCAATTCTTAAACAGATGCTAGGTAAAGAAATAACTTTGCCGGAAAAAGTATGGTCAACATTAAACATCGCTTGGGCAGTCTTTTTCTTAGCGCTAGGGTTAATTAATATCTATGTTGCATTTAGCCTAGAACAAGAAGTTTGGGTTAACTTTAAAGTGTTTGGATTGTTAGGAGCAACTTTAGTCTTTACCTTATTAAGTGGTTTGTATATTTATAAATACCTGCCTAGTGAAGATAAGAAGAAAAAAGTCGACGCTAAAAAAGAAGCGGAATAAAAACGTTTTTAACACTTTCGAGTGTCAACAAAAAGCCCGTTGTATAGCACTACACAACGGGCTTTTTGTTGGTAACAATTCCGATAAATAACAGCCCTTTGTTGAGAGTAAAAACACATCCTATCTGCCTTAGAAACATTGCAATGGGAGTAATACCAACTCCGCTAATTAATGGAACTGGTAATACCTATTTGACGTTATTTTTGTCTTATTTTATTTACAACAGCCCAATATTTAATCTCAGAGCTAATGAAATTAATATGACTGAATCATCACATAGCCGTTTGCTCTGTGAATAACTGCTGTGCTTTTAATTGCCATAATGGCGACAATTCACAGTAGAATAATAAGTTATCTTGATATTCAAGGTACACAAGCAGTCTTGTATCAATTTTTCCATTGGACTTTTTAAAGCTCTGTAAATCATAAAACAACGCCTTATAATCAACTTCTGAATTAGCACTCACCACCTTTACTAAATTTTGCAAAGACTGTAAATAAGTTAGTTGATGATAACCTTCATTATCTTCTTCGAAACTTGTCGAAAAATATGTAAGATCTTCTACTCCTGAAGATGGCTGTCGCTCAGGTAAGATTAAAGATTTTTTTGCACGTATTACATATTGTTGAAAGATAGTGGCTTCTGCCATTGGTAACGCACTAAAAAATAAAGCTAATCGCTCACTATTTAAAAAATAAGCTAATTGCGAGTGTTCATCTGACAAATAAAAACGTGTTAATGGTAAGCACTTATCTGCTAATAAATCCTCAATGGGCACATTTTGCTCCGCCATTAATTGCCGAGTTTTGGTAGAGACGACTTTTAAAAGATAAAGCGTGTCATCAATATTTTTATTAATGATGGCATTATCATGGCGACTTAAATCACTGAATAATGTCATCAAGTATTGTGATTTTTTTAATAAAATACTCATCGCATACCTATTATAAAAATGGGCTTAAAAAACCCACACCTCAACACGCCTATTTTTACTGCGACCGATTGCCGTTTTTGTTGAAGCAATAGGTAATTGTGAACCAAACCCTTCCACCGCAGTAATATTTAAACCGCGAGTTTGTAGCTCTCGCTCTACTATTTGGGCACGCTTTAGCGATAATAAAGATTGCTTGTCTTGTTCTTCTGATAGATCAGAGAACCCCATCAATACCACTCTAAGACCAGCATGTTGTCTTATGTATTCAACGACCCTCAGTAAATCATCTTTGCCTTTACTATCTAATTGATTACTGTCCTGTTGAAAGCGAAAATTCAAGGAAAGGCGTTGTGCTATCTCACCGTAATCATTATAAATTTGTGGGGCTTTCTTATTAGGGTAAATACCTTGTAATTGAATATTTTGAGAAACTAGGCCTACCTGCTCAACAATTTTTTGCCCCGCTGCCGAGGTCACAAAATGTGTAAAACGTTCAATAAATTCACTACTAGCAGCAGGTACATACAGGTTCAAACGTCTACTTAAAGGATAATCCTCTGTACTCACCGTAAATTGTGTGGGGTAAATAGGAGGAGAAGTAATGGATGCCGCTATCGATAACGCCTTACTGTTATTAATATAGGGTAAGCCTATAAAACCAATACCAGCCTGATCCTGTGCAATTAAATCGGACAGTTTACTACTAGACTGATAACGACTCGCATTCGACGATAAGATGCTATCGCCTTCACTAAAAACTATACTTTTAAAACTATCCCAGGTGCCTGAGTTCAGATCTCGTGCATAAACATTAATACTTAGGTCCTCGCCACCTAGTTGTTCCCAATTATTAATCTCACCTGAAAAAATGTCTGCTAGCTGTAATAAGGTTAGTGAATTCAGTGAGTTCTTCTTATTTACAATGATAGCAACGCCATCCAGACTGATAATCACTTCGCTACCAGCTAAACCAAGGTTGCCATACTGTGCCTTTAATAACGCCACTTCGTCGTCTTTAATTTTCCGAGATGAAATAGCCAAATCAGCAACCCCATTTGCTAAGTCTTTAAATGCAGTTGATGATCCGTGAGCTTGCAGTTCAATTTCATAGGCTTGGTTGTTATGAATATATTGTAATTGGCGATCTACCTCTGAATCCCCTTTTATCCAGCGCATTTCAGACACCCCCAATGTTTTTAAATATGCAGTTAATAGAGCAGGTGCAAGATGCTCCCCTATTGTATTTGAACCATGTAAGCGCATAGTAAGCTTTGCATTATCAACAGGTAATTGAATAGTTGGTGCTAAATGAACAGCAGGAGCGGCTTCAGCTAATAAGCTATCTAAAATATTTGGGGAAGAGTGTTGAGTTGAAACAGGCCCTGACAAAACAGTGACTTGCAATATATTTGTCTGCAATAAAACGATAAAGATAAATATGATACTCGCCAGCAGTAAAATAACAAAAGAAGATTTATTAAGCGTATGCTCTTTTATCGCAATAGCATGTTTAATACGCTGCTTATTACGTTCAACGGTTGCATCTTGCTTACTTACATTGCCACTTACCGGCTGAATATCGATATACACAGCAGTTTGCTGCAATGATTTCACTTGTGCGGTAACTTGTTCATGACCTAAGCTCAGTAACTCATCAAAAACGTTTAGCCTATACACAGTGTCATGTACTAATTTATCGATCGGCAACTGAATATCAAAGGCTCGACTCAATGTTGCCTTGAGTTTGATCAGTTTATTTTTGAAGTCCACATTCAATGTTAATGATGTTTTATTATTGGCTGACATTTACGCTTCCCCTCGCGCTTTGCTTAGCAAGTATGATATAGATCTCGCATGACAATCATGTGACGTTTTAAGATGCTAACGCGAGAAAAGGCTATGTATATGAAAGTGGAAGAATTTTATAAAAAGGAATACAGCAATTTAAAAATAGATGGGTAAAAAATAAATAGGTAAAAAATAGACGAACATAAAAAAGGCTACTCAATAGTAGCCTCGATTACTCAATGCATAATAAAAATATTGCTCAGAACAATAATGAGAATATTAGTTAGAATGTAACATGCTGTTTAATTCTACAGCGCTTTTATTAACGAGACATTCAATTTGACCTGTCGTTGAATTACGACGGAATAATAAGTCATCTTTATTAGCTAAATCTCGTGCTTTAACAAATCCAGCGTCATTACCTTCGTTATCTAACATTTTAACTTTAGAACCCGCTGTAACGTATAAACCAGACTCAATAGTACAACGGTTACCCAGTGGGAAGCCTAAACCAGCATTAGCACCTAATAAGCTATTTTCGCCAATAGCGACAACCATTTTACCACCGCCAGACAGTGTACCCATAATAGAAGCGCCACCACCGATATCACTTCCTTCACCAACCATAACACCCGCTGAAATACGACCTTCAACCATGCTAACACCCGCTGTACCTGCATTAAAGTTAATGAAACCTTCATGCATCACTGTGGTACCTTCACCAACATGAGCGCCTAAACGTACGCGTGAAGTGTCAGCAATACGCACCCCAGCAGGAACTACGTAATCAACCATTTTAGGGAATTTATCAACACAATCTACAATGATAGTTTTGCCTTTTAAGCGCGCTTTCATTTGACGATCTTTAAGCTCAGGTAAGTCGATAGCACCCTTGTTTGTCCATGCGATATTGTGCAATAAACCAAAAATACCGTCTAACACTACGCCGTGTGGTTTAACTAAACGATGAGAGATAAGTTGCAGTTTCAAATAACCTTCAGCAACACTCTGTGGTGCTTCGTCAGTGGCTAAAATAACTAACACTAATGTTTGTTTTGATTTAGCTGCTGCAACTGCAAAATCTGCATTATCTGCATCGTCTTCACCATTAAAAGCCGCAGCCAGTTGTTCTGCAATAGCGGGTTTAATTTCGATAACTTGATTGCCACCTTCATATCCAGCAATTGCACCAATAGTTGCAACTAGATCTTCGTTTGGATTTAAAATTGGGTTTGGAAAAAATGCTTCGATGATTTTTTGGTCACGATTTTTAGTCGCTGTACCAAACGCAAGTGAAAATGTAGACATGTATTAAGCTCCGATTTAAGGTCTATTCGGTGAAACACCGTAATTGATTACTAAAATGATAAATAGCCAATAATAGAGAAGCACTACGATAGATGCAAAACTAAAATGTTATAAAAGCGAATTAATTAGTCTAGTCACGATAGAGAAACGAAGTTATATCTATACCCGTTATCAATCGAGATGCTTTATTCAGTCGTTAGCTTGGACAGCAAGGCAAGGCGTAACATGATGACAATGCCTAGTCCTTATCGGATGTAACAACGCTGAATTGCTTTTCGAGCTAACGACCCACAGGGCAAGTTGTGAGGCAAGTATCTTCGTTGTTAGAAAGTATTGATTGAACTAGTTAGATCTTCAACTTCCTGCCTAGAAGCTACTCACCTCACAACTTGCTGAACTTTGCATCTTGAATGGTAACGGGTGTACATAGGTTGCTTTTTCAAGATTCATTAATCCATTCAAAGTATAATATTCGGTAAAAAGAAGGGTTGTGTTGCTTATCGGTTATGAGAGTGAGCATTTTCATCACCATTTATACCTTTATAACGACGACTTCTAAAATCAAATAGCCGAGTGCCTTTTCATTCATTAGCTTTCATGACATAAAGTAAAAAAGCCATTAAATGAAAAGAAAAGTTTATAAACCTATTTTTCTGGTTTGTTTTTTACGCTTTCTTTTACAATAAGAAAAAGCACGATAACAACCATATTTACTGAAGGATAATAATATTTCTAATAACAACATCATTGACACCGCAGCAACAACCCCCACTAAAATAGCCTGTTGATTAAGTAACACATTAGCTTGGTAACCTGTCCACGTTTCGTTAACAATAGGATCTTTGACTTGTTGCGATAATTCCCCTAATCGATACCAAATAGGCTGATTTAAATTATCTATTTTTTGTTGTAAAAATTGCACTCGTGAATAAGTATTTTCTATAACCAATGCTTCTTCACGGTACAGGCTATCTTTACTACTTTTATGTTTTGTAATGAGTGCGTTCAAATCACTAGCAAAATATTTATCTGCAAGCGATTGAAATTCAGCTAACTGCTGTTGCGCTTCAACAAAATGCCCCTGCAAACGCAATTCATATTGTTGTAAAAAGTTCGGTAACTGTAAACCTAATAGTAAGCTAATAGTAAATACTAGCTGTAAACTATAACGTTTTAATACCGATAGCATGTTATTTAAAGCCTCGGCTGCTACGCAGTACTTCATAGGCTTTTTGAATATCTTGCGCTTTCTCTTTAGCTAATTGCATCATCTCTTCCGGTAGCCCCTTGGAAGCGAGTTTATCAGGATGGTTTTGACTCATTAACTTGCGATAGGCTCGTTTCACTTCTTTGTCCGTGGCTGTACTTTCAACCCCTAGTACTTGATAAGCATCATCTTCAACTTCTGCTTTATTATATTGCTGACCACCCTGCTTACCCTGATGGAAGTGTTGCTGCCCTTGAATCATTTGAATCAAACGGTCTAATTCGAAACGTGAAAAATTTAGATTTTCGGCAATGGTGTACAACAAGGCTTTTTCGTTATCATCAATCACACCATCTGAATAAGCAACTTGTACTTGAATCGCTAAAAACATTTGTAGGACATTACGTTCACCGTGCAATTTACGTACAAATTCTTGCAATGTTTCTACTAGTGCAAAGTCAGCACTTTTACCACTGGTGAAGGCATGTTGAGCTTGCGATCTTGCATCACCGTGCAAATTCATTTGGTCCATATATGCATTGGCGACTTGAATATCGGTTTGAGTGACTTGTCCCTTTGCTTTGGCAACGTGTCCCATCACCGAAAAAGCGGTTTCAAAAAACGCTTTTTGTTTATCCGCACTGTTGGTTCGTCCACCTAACATGCCATCGCGCATATTAAAGTTACGTCCGACGGCCACATCAAAACGATGCCCTAACCAAACGCCTAACAGCAGGCCAAAGAAGTGACCAAACATAAATCCAAAAAAACCACCTAATAACTTGCCCCATATGCGCATAATTAATCATTACCTTTAAATTAAGAAAATATTGAATTTTTCTATTATTTTGACTAACTATGTGAAGATTTACCAATTATTTGTAATAAATAGCCAAAATACTCGTGTATTAGCCAATCAAAGATTGGAGACAGCAAAAGATTACTTTATTATAAGGGGTTATATTGTTGTTTCTGCTTAGCGTTTCCTTTTTCTTTCTAAGCCCTTGTAGTGAGTTATTAATGTTAAAACTAATCCCCTTATTATTTGTCTTATCTCCAGTTGCTAGTGCCGTTGCGCAGGAAATTGAAAATAAAAACACCTCTGCAACGCAAAGTAATACTGATAGTAGTGCTAGCACCAAGAGCGATGCAATAACTAAGATTGCCAGCTTAGAAGAAAAATCAGCGCCACGTGACGTACAAGTGTTCTTTAGGCAGTGCTATAGCCAAGTCCCTCCCGTCACGACACGTAATAATAATCTAGATAAAAACCAAATTCCAATCAGCATCAATGCCAATTCATTACGCGGTGTTAATGGCGAGATAATTTATCAAGGTGATGTCAATGTGGTTCAAGGTGAAAAGAGCCTCGATGCAGACCGATTAATTTATAACCGCAATACTGAACAAGCAAATGCAATCGGCAATGCGCGCTATGTTGATGGACAAATCACCCTTTTAGCCGACCAAATAGATACTAATTTAAAAACCGATGAAGCATCGTTATTACAGACACAGTATCAGTTTCACGGGCAGTCTGGTCGTGGTAATGCAGATCGCGTGTATGATAATGGTCAAGGTTTTTATGAGTTAAATTCTTCTAGTTACACAGCGTGCCCACCGGGTGATATTACTTGGAGCATCGATTCTTCGACCTTATACATTGACAAAGAAAATGATATGGGGACAGCTTACAACGCAGTATTAAGAATAAAGGATGTGCCAGTATTTTACTTCCCTTATATCAGCTACCCTTTATCCGACACGCGAAAAACCGGACTTTTATTTCCAAAATATGAGTTTTCATCAGTGAATGGATTTTCTTACAGCCAACCTCTGTACCTAAATTTAACATCCAATCAAGATGCAACCATCACACCGACTTATATGGAAAACCGGGGTCTATTAGTAGCGACTGAATATCGTTATTTATTTGATATTGGTTCAGGTCAAATTCAAACTGAATATCTTGCGGATGATCGAATACGCGAAGACGATGATGGCGATTTAATTGGAAAACGCTATTTATTTCATTTTGAACATCAAGTTAATTTTTCACAAGACTGGGCTTTTGAGGCAGATTACAACAAAGTCAGTGATGATTATTATTTCACCGATATTGATACCGAATACGGTACCAGTACAGATAACCAATTATTACAAACCGCTAAATTAAGTTATACAAAAAGTAATTGGAATAGTGAGCTGGAAGTACGCGACTTTCAAATATTAGGCGATGACGATACCCCACATATTGTATTACCTAAATTAGCCATAAATGCATACCAGCCGCTTAACTGGAAAAGTCTACAGTTTGATTGGTATTCAGAAGTCACGCGTTTTGAACACAGTGATAGTGAGGTGTATACCGGTACGCGTATCCATGCTGAACCAAAGCTATCTTTACCCCTGTATTACGATTCTCTATTTATCAATACTGAACTAAAATACATGCTTAGCGTCTATCAACAGGATCTAGAAAACGCAACAAAGTACAGTTGGTATGATGAGTTAGATGAGTCTGTTGTTCGCTACCTTCCGTCATTTAAAATACATTCAGGTATCAACTTAGAACGCGACTTTTCAGTATTTGGTAATGATTACCGACAAACATTAGTACCGCAAATGCAGTATTTATATGTGCCATACCAAAATCAATCAGATATTGGTTTATACGATACAACAACATTACAACAAGATTATTACGGCTTATTTCGAGATAATCGTTATTCTGGGTATGACCGCATTGCCGAAGCGAATCAAATCACAGTGGGGGTTTCAAGTAGCTTCTTAAATGAACAAGGTGAAGAAAAATTACGTTTTGCTATTGGACAAAATTATTATTTATCGAAATCTCGTACCGTATTACCAACCGATGACGATGATGACAGTCAATCTGTCAGCCGTTCTTCAATTATTGCTGAGTTTGATGTTAACTTTGAAAATGATTATTTCCTGCATGCAGGTGTAGAGTGGGACAGTGATGAAAACCTCCTTAAACGTGCGAATACTACGTTTGAGAAACGTTGGGCTTACAATACATTTATGCAGTTAAGCTACCGTTATTATAAAGAAGATGAAGATGCAGAATGGGATGAAATTGTTAACCAACTTGGTAGTAAAGTAAACTGGTCAATCAACACGCAATGGTCAGCCTATGCGAGTTATTATTATGACCTTGAATTTGAAAATAGTTATGAAAGTATCATCGGTATTAAATACCAGTCTTGTTGTTGGGCTCTTGGTTTAAGTTACGATAAACATATGCAGTCTTATTATGGAACAGAGTCTGATTTTAACGATGATATGGAAACAGAAAATAGCATTAACTTAACGATTGAATTAATGGGGTTAGGTGGTGTCGGTTATTCAGATAGTGAAGATGGTTTATTCGACTACGGTCGTCCATTTTATTTAAAGTAATGGGTAAAAAATGAAATTAACAAAACAATTTTTAAGTGTATTAATCTTAGCGAGTACTTTACCTCAATTGGCAACGGCTGCGGAAGTACAACTAGATAAGATTGAAGCAGTAGTAAACAAAGAACTAATCTTAAGCAGTGATATGAGTAACCTTAAGCGTGACTTAATTACTCGCTATCAAGAGAGTGGTCAAACGCTGCCGGATCCAAAAAATATTGATAAGCAAATTCTTGATAAATTAATCAGTGATAAATTACAGTTACAAATTGCAGAACGTATAGGCTTGCGCATCAGTGATGCACAACTTGATCAAACCATTACCGAAATGGCGAAAAAGCAAAATAAAACATTAAACGAATTACGTGCCGATATAGAGGCATCGGGCATCAACTATAAGGCATTCGTTGCTAACATTCGTGATGAATTGACGATTAATGAAGTGCGTCAAGTGCAGGTTCGCCGCCGTATCAATATCTCTGATCAAGAAGTTCAACAAGTTGTTGATCGTATTAAAGAGCAAGGTGAGCAAACGACTGAGTTTCATTTTGCACATATTTTACTTAAGTTATCACCGGAAGCGTCTGAAGAGAAACGAACTGCGGTAACCAATGAAGCGAACTCGTTAGTACAAAAAATAGAGAATGGTGCTGATATCAAACAGCTAGCGATTGCCAATTCTGAAGGCCCAAAGGCCTTAGAAGGCGGCGATTGGGGATGGCGTAAGCTAGATTCAATTCCAAGTTTATTTGTAGAAAATTTACAAGAGAGCAATAAAAAAGGCGATATCATTGGCCCTTTCAATACCAGAATGGGAGTACATATCATTCAAGTGCTAGATAAAAAAGGGAATGATAACGTGATCACAGAAGAAGTGAATGCACGTCATATTCTGGTTAAACCCACTATCATTTTGAGTGATGAAAAAGCCAAGTTATTGTTAACAACTTTACGTCAGCAAATATTATCAGGCACAAAAACCTTTGATGAATTAGCCAAAGAGTATTCTCAAGATCCTGGTTCTGCCGTAAAAGGTGGTGAACTAGGTTGGGCAGATCCAAACATGTATGTGCCTGAATTTCGTGATTTAGCACAAGAACAAGCAATCGGTGAAATCAGTCAACCCTTCCATACAATGCATGGCTGGCATATTCTTCAAGTACTTGATAAACGCGAATCTGATACGACTGAAAATGCCACTAAGCAAAAAGCTTACAGTATGTTATTTAGACAACGCTTTCCTGCTGAGGCTTACGCTTGGTTAAATGAGATACGCCAAGAAGCGTATATCAAGATTAATAACCCTGCTTATATTATTGAGGAAGAATAATGTTACCTCGTATTATTGTCACCGCTGGTGAACCGAGCGGAATTGGTCCTGATTTAGTTTTACAATTAGCGGAACAGACTTGGCCCGCTGAACTGGTTATTTGTGCAGACTTAACACTATTAAAAGAGCGAGCACAGCATTTAAATAAAAATATTACTTTTATTGAATATGATGTCGAAAAGCCTCAAGCGGAACCGCTCTTAGGTCAATTAACCGTAGCTCATATTGCGACTGACGTCCCCGTGAAAATGGGACAACTTGATGCTCGCAATGGTGAATACGTTTTAGAAACCTTACGTTTTGCAAGCCAAGGCTGTTTAAATGGTGAGTTTTCTGCGGTGGTTACAGCACCAGTACATAAAGGCATTATCAATGACGCCGGTGTTACCTTTAGCGGCCATACTGAATTTTTTGCTGAGCAAGCTAACGTAGATTTAGTAGTAATGATGCTTGCAACAACGGGTTTACGTGTTGCCTTAGCAACCACGCATTTACCACTTTCTGCCGTGCCCAGCGCAATAACAGAACCCTTATTAGCGAATATTATTACAATTTTAAATGCTGAATTAAAAGAAAAATACGGTATTAAACAGCCGACTATCTATGTGTGTGGCTTAAACCCACACGCAGGGGAAGGAGGTCATATGGGCAGAGAAGAAATAGATACCATTGAACCTGCACTAGACAACCTTCGCGCACAAGGTATTCAGTTAGTGGGCCCACTGCCTGCTGACACTTTATTTCAAGATAAATACTTACAACATGCCGATGCGGTATTAGCCATGTATCACGACCAAGGTCTACCTGTTTTAAAATATAAAGGTTTTGGTCGCTCCGTTAATATCACATTAGGCTTACCATTTATACGCACATCGGTTGACCATGGCACCGCATTAGATCTAGCAGGAACAGGCAAAGCTGACTCAGGTAGTTTATTATGTGCAGTCAACGAAGCTATTACCATGGTCCAAAGTAACATCAACAAGGTTAATGAATAAAATGAATGATAAAACCCACCTAGGCCATACCGCTCGTAAACGATTTGGACAAAATTTCTTACACGACGATTACATTATCGATTCAATTGTGGCAGCAATAGCGCCACAACCTGACGATAACATTGTAGAAATTGGTCCCGGTTTAGGCGCATTAACAGAGCCTGTGGCACGTAAAGTAAACTGCTTAAATGTAGTGGAATTAGACCGTGATTTAGCAGCGCGTTTAGAACAGCACCCTACGTTACGTGATAAATTAAAAATAACCCAAGCTGATGCCATGCGTTTTGACTTTGGACAATTAGTGCAAGGTGACAAACAATTACGAGTGTTTGGTAACTTACCGTACAACATATCAACGCCTTTAATGTTCCACCTATTTGAGTTTGCAGACAAAATTTCTGACATGCACTTCATGCTGCAAAAAGAAGTAGTTAACCGTTTATGTGCAGGTCCAGATTGTAAAGCTTACGGACGTTTAAGTGTAATGGCACAATACTACTGTAATGTTATTCCTGTATTAGAAGTGCCGCCTACGGCTTTTAAACCCGCACCTAAAGTTGATTCTGCAGTAGTAAGGTTAGAGCCTTACGATACACCACCTTTTGTTGCTAAGAGCATGAAAGTATTAAACCAAGTTTGTTCGATGGCCTTTAACCAACGCCGTAAAACAGTTCGTAATGGTTGGAGAGATCTATTAACTGCTGAAGAATTAACTGACCTTGGTATTAATATTGGCCACCGCGCAGAAAACATCTCTGTTGAAGAGTATGTGCGTGTTGCAAACTATGTTTATGACCGCCTACAAAAAGAAGTTTAGAGCTCAATAACAATTTTTAATAGGATCAAATAACGATGGCAACTTATATAGTTGGTGACATTCAAGGTTGTTATGACGAATTGATACAGCTTCTATCTTTGGCCAATTTTGATCCAAAAAATGATGAGTTATGGGTTGCTGGCGATTTAGTCGCTCGTGGCCCTAAATCATTGCAAACATTACGCTACCTTAAAAAGTTAAAGGCAAAAGTGATTCTAGGTAATCATGATTTGCACTTATTAGCGACGGCTTTGGGCATTCATAAACCCAAAGAAAAAGACAAAATATCCCCTATTTTAGAAGCGGATGACAGTCAGCAGCTTCTAACATGGTTACGTAATCAGCCTTTGTTATTAGAGCATCCTGAACATAAGTTTATTATGGTGCATGCAGGTATATTACCTTCTTGGACAATTCCACAAGCAAAACAATTCGCCAAAGAAGTTGAACAACAATTGCATGGGGAAGATTACCAATCACTGCTTAAAAACATGTACGGTAACCACCCGACTAAATGGCACCCTTCACTTTCAGGCATTGAACGAATACGCTACATTATCAATGTGTTCACACGTATGCGTTATTGCACTTTAAATGGCGAGTTGGAGTTTTATAACAAACTATCGCCAGCAGAAACAGATAGCAATGTATTAAAACCTTGGTTCGAAATAACGCCAAGAGATCATACTCAACCTATCTTATTTGGTCACTGGGCTGCATTATTAGGCCAAACAAATCAACCAAACTTGTATGCATTAGATACGGGTTGTGTCTGGGGAAACAGTCTTACCATGATACGTTGGCAAGATAAGAAACTATTTTCATTATCCTGCCCCGCATACGGTTAATACCAATCTGGATAAATAAATGGTCTATTTAGGCGTTAGGGAAAATGGATGATAGCAAGGCGTTGATTGCAGTAACTAATTATTCTCATTACAAAATCAACAACGAAGCTAGAACTCATTTTAACAAACAGAAATGACTAGATAATTACTTAGATTGGTATAACTAACGCTTAACTCATTCTATCTAAGGTCACAAACTCTAAATTGTGCACATTTTTTTCATCTGCTAAATAATGCTCACTACTTACTTTTTCCCATTTTCCTTGAGTAAGATAATCAGGAAAGTGCGTATCGCCTTTAGTTTCCAAATCAATGAATGTTAAATACAGGCGATTAGCAACAGGTAAAAAATGTTCATAAATAGTGGCTCCGCCGATAATCATCACTTCCTCAACCCCCGCAGCAGCTTGTAATGCTTGCTCAACGGAGGTCACACAAGTAACGCCTGCAATGTTTAAATTAGGATCGCGAGAAACTACAATATTTAAACGTCCTGGTAATGCTCTACCAATTGAGTCATAGGTTTTACGGCCCATGATCACTGGTTTACCTAGTGTTGTGTTTTTAAAATATTGCAAATCTGCTGGCAAATGCCATGGCATTTTGTTTTCTAAACCAATTACACGATGATTTGCCATGGCTACTATCATTGAAATTTTCATTTATTTTCCAAATTTTTACATAATGAGCATAAGTTTATCAATTACGTTTTAAAATTCATCTATTTAATTACTACCTTCTCCTGAAATACCCCTATTGATGGGCAATCAAGTGGATAGCGCTATATTTGTAGATTTTGTAATGACGTTTTTTAAACCTTTAACCCGTTAACGTTTAATCTTAACCACATAATAAGTGTTCGTTATTTGTAGTCGAGCAGTAACGACAATATTTTCTTTACAATTTACACAACTAAACGCACCTACAACCATGAAATATAGTGAAATAGAATAATATTTATAACTTTATGATTTTACACCTCCATTAACGACAATTGAGGTGAAATAATAAACAGGGTTATGGTAAAGTTGATACCCATTCAACATGATATTAAGGAACAGATCATGGCTACTTTACCTAAAAAAAGCATCATTCCCATACTGCTGATCATTGTTTTCTTATTATGGATAATGTCAATTTGGTCTGGCTGGATGCCATCAACATTTGATGTGAAAGCAAAAACACAAGAAGCAGCAACTGCATCCAATAGTGAAATAGTACCTGGTTATGCAACCACAACAACGCTTATTGACGTAACTAGTTGGTTAGTAGATAAACGCGGGGGCTTCTTATCTAACGATGTCACTCCACCAGGATTTTTTATGGATAATATGCCTGCCTTTGAATACGGTGTATTAGAGCAAGTAAGAGATTTAGCTTTAGTGATGCGTTTAGACTTCAGCCGTTCACAATCACAATCGACGGGTGATAAAGACTTAGAAATAGCACAGAATAAAATGAATATTTCGCATACTAACTGGGTTTTGCCTAGTGCAGAAAGTGAATATAAAGATGCAATTAAAGCATTCAAACGCTATCGTGCTCGTCTCTCTGCAACAGACCAAACAGAAGCACAATTTTATACGCGTGCGGATAATCTAAGTGATTGGTTACGTGAGATTGAAAAACGATTAGGCTCTATTTCACAAAACTTAAGCGCCAGTGTCGGTAATGATATATTTGATACGAACCTAGCAGGTGATACTTCAGCAAAACAATCAACGGCCAGCGCTGACGAAATTGAGATCAAAACAAATTGGTTTAAGATTGATGATGTTTTTTATCAAAGCCGTGGTTCAACATGGGCTATTCTGCATTTTTTAAAAGCAGTAGAAATTGACTTTCAAGATGTGCTCGAAAAGAAAAATGCACAAGTTAGTTTAAAACAAATTATTCGTGATTTAGAAGCAACACAACAAGCAGTATGGAGCCCAATGGTATTAAATGGTAATGGCTTTGGTTTCTTAGCAAATCATTCCTTGGTGATGGCAAACTACGTTTCTCGAGCCAATGCAGCCCTGATTGATTTAAGGCGTTTATTAGAACAAGGTTAAAATAAGTGATGACTGAGTAAGGTTACGCTTATTAAAATAAACAATACAAAAATATCAGGCACAAAAAAGCCCCGATAAATATTACTTTATCGGGGCTTTTTAATGTGTGCTTTACTCTTGTTCTATTAAAAATTAATAGTACGAATTAACCACAGCACTTTTTATATTTTTTACCACTACCACAAACACAAGGTTCGTTACGAGCAGGCATTTTTTCAAAACGAGTAGTGACTGGTTTATTAATCAACACATCTAATTCGGTAGTATTCTCTGCTTGTTCAGCATCAACGGTAATAGCGATAACTAAGTTATGTTCTTCAGCTAATGTTTGTACTGCTTCAGCACGGGCATCGGTATTAACAACAACCTGTAAAGGTAGCTCTTCAGTACCAATTTTTACAGCACGCTTTGTATTAAAACCATAACTTGAATGTTTTGGTTTTTTCTCTTTTTTACCTTTAAAGAAAAATTTATCTGACATATTGGACCTTTTTTATTCCACACACTTTGTTCTGCACACTTATTGTACTTAGCATTTTTCGCACAGTGTACAGTATTCCTTAGACCAATCTAGCGTAATATTCGCTGTTCCATTTACCTACACAGTGTGATTAAACTAATCTATCTAATTATATGCTCACTGTTAGTATTAAATTACGATCAAACAATCGGACGGCCACGATAAATTAAAATTGACGGTATCGCTAATCCAAAACTTAATGCCGTTAAAATAAATAAAGTGCGCAAACCATTTTCCATGACCACCTGCATTAACGCTAAGCTATAACCCGTCGTATTAATCTCAACCAATCCAATCATTGCAGAAAAAGCATAACTACCAGGGATCATAGGTATTACTGATGCGACGGTAAAAACAGGACGCGGAATCAAATGTTTACGAGACCAATATAAACCTAAAAACCCCATACTTGCTGAAGCAATTAAGGTTGCCCATTCAATGGGTAAATCAAAATGCATTAACAAAAATCGTAAGCTGTGAGCAAATGCACCGCCCGCAGCACAATAAATCAACATTTTACGCGGCACATTAAATACCATGGCAAAACCAACCGCTGGTATCCACGCAAACCATGCATCGATAATTAACAAGCCTAATAAATCAAAAAATGCGCTCATTAGATTGCCCACCCTGATACGCCAGTGACCTTAATGGCTGCTACAATCCCAATTGACACACTGACCGCAAGTAACGTTGCAAATACCCAACGTGCGATCCCCATATTGACGTATCCTTTAAGCATATCTGACACCGCATTAATTAACGGAAAACCCGGTACCAGTAACAACACACTGGCCGCCATTGCTATTTGTGGGTTTTCCCCAATCTCAAGAATTGCGCCGATACTGGTTATAGTTGTAGCGACAAAAGCAGCGATGGCAAAATTCACAAAGGGATTGTGCTGACGATGCCCTAATTCTTGTCGTACGATCATGGTTAAACTAGAAGCAACAAAAGTCGTCCAATACACAGCTCTATCGCCGCCAAAAAAGTGACTGAAACTGGCACAGGCAAAACCAATCATTAGCACCACCAACCAACGGTTATATTTATAGGGTTTTAATCGCTGTAAGCGCTTTTTAACATCTTTAGCGTCAAGTAGTTTTTTTTCCAACATCACACAGATACGCTGCACTTCACAGACCATTTGCATATTAATGCCGCGGTCATGACAACGTCTAGTAGTGGTAACACAGTGACCGTTCACTAAACTGGTGATCACCATCGCATCGGGGCTGATTGCTAGTTCTATGTTGTCAGCCCCTAGTGCAATCCCTAAACGCTGTGTTGTTTGCTCTACTAAACGGCTTTCAGCACCATGTTGATGTAAAATTTGCCCAGCAAATACTGCTATCCGTGTAATTTCTGTTTGTTGTTCCTTTGACAAGATCATTATTTCATCGACTTATAGTTGTGATTCAGCCAGTTTTAAATCCAACGTGGCTTTAAGGAGTTTAAATAATAATATAGCAGCATCTATCTCTTCTTTGCGATTGGTTAAACTTTCTATATTTAAACCTAATGGAATATTTAGCGGTAATACAGCTAGCAAAATCTGTTCGAAGTTATTTCGACTAATTTGCAAAGACTCTTTGAGTGGATTTTCAGACTCAAGAATACGCAACGACGTCGCTTCCGGAACAGAAATCCCCAACCACTCAATAAATTCTAATGTTTTCGCACTACCACATGGAGAAAAAGTTAAAATCACCCGCTTAGGTTGTATACCCTGTTGTCGACATTCACTGGCATAGCGAGTTAATAAATCAATAGTGGCCTGTGCATTATAAACAGCTTGCGTAATAAAATATTCACAGCCCTGCTCTTGCTTAGCACGTAAACGGACATGCTCATCCCCTTTAGCAACATGCCGCTCTGCAATTGTCACACCACCTAGGTAAAAATCTTGAGGGTGTGCCGCTAAGCTTTTATAAGCGTCAGAGAGTGAGAGTTTAATTTCACCTTCCGATGATGGCGAGCCTACCAACACTATATCTCGCACTGAAAATTGATGCCAAGCATCGGATAACCAACGAGAAAAGTCAGCTTCATCACGTTGTGAAACACTTTTATAAGTGATTACCGGCTTACCGACTTTATCATGTAATATTTTTGAGTATAAACGTGAATCATGAGTATATCTAAATGGAAAAGGACGCGGCTTATCAATACGAGAGGTTTCATCTTGAATGTCATAAACGATAAAACCGTCATAATCAATTTCTTCTAATCGCCCTACTAATTTATCGGCAATACCGGAAACAAGTTCAAGATCGGTGTCATGTTTTGGAGGCGTGGTACCAATGAAATAAACGCCACGCTTAGCGTCGGTAGTTATACTTTTTAACTTAGAACTGTACATATTAAATTCCTGAAACATCACACAAAAAATAAAAGCAACAATTATCCCATATGTTGGGCTTAATTGGTATTAAGGAAGCAATAATTCAATATATCCTTTAGCGATAGTTTATACCCGTTCCCCTTCAAGGCTATCAATGCTCACGGATTAACATAAGTTATGCTAACTCAGTGTAATAATTCAATCTTTAGCAATAGTGATATTAAAAATTTTCGCGTTATACTAAGCTTTTATTTTCAATCAAAAGTAACCTTATGCGTAATCCTCGTTTTTATGAACCGCAATTATTGACCGAAAACACCTGTATCACGTTATCAGACGACGCTACTCAGCATATTCGCGTGTTACGTTTAAATGTAGGCGATAGTATTACCTTATTTAATGGTCAAGGTGGGCAGTATTTAGCACAATTGAATGAAGTTCAAAAAAGAACTTGCCAAGCGAATATTCTTTCATTCCAAGAAACGGACAATGAAAGCCCGCTTCATTTACATTTAGGGCAAGTTATTTCACGTGGTGATCGCATGGAATTTGTGATCCAAAAAGCAGTCGAATTAGGTGTGAATGAAATTACTCCCTTGATCAGTGAGCGTTGTGGTGTAAAACTAAATGCTGAACGGATGGCAAAAAAGCAACAACAGTGGCAAAAAATAGCCATTGCAGCCTGTGAGCAATCGGGTAGAAATATTGTACCAACAATACATACAACACAAGCTTTAACACAATGGTGTGAATATGAGGTTGATTGCTGTAAATTAACCTTGCATCCTCGCGCAAAATATTCAATTAATACATTACCCAACGATATCAAGCATGTGCGTTTATTAATTGGTCCGGAAGGAGGCTTAAGCGATGATGAAATCAGCCTCACTGAAAACTTGGACTTTACTGAAACATTATTAGGCCCTCGCGTATTACGCACAGAAACAGCAGCATTAACTGCAATCACTGCATTGCAATGTCGCTTTGGCGATTTAGCATAACTTTTATTACTTAATAGATTAATGACAGGAATAGATATGACCATAAAAATTGGCATCGTGATGGATCCCATCGCAGACATCAACATTAAAAAAGACTCAAGCTTTGCAATGTTATTAGAAGCTCAATCTCGTGGTTGGGAACTTTATTATTTAGAAATGAAAGATTTATATCTAGAAAATGGTCGTTGTTTTGCAACCAGCAAAAAATTAACCGTACAACGCGAAGCAGGCAATTTTTATCAATTAGAAGATGCAGTTGATCACCCTCTTTCAGACCTTGATGCGGTATTAATGCGTAAAGATCCCCCTTTTGACACAGAATATATCTACGCCACTTATCTATTAGAGCGGGCTGAAGACGAAGGTTGTTTAATCGTTAATAAACCACAAAGTTTACGTGATGCAAATGAAAAACTATTCACAGCTTGGTTTAGTGAATTCACTCCTATCACCTTAGTAACAAGAAGCGCAGAAAAAATTCGTGCTTTCCATCAACAACATAAAGATGTGATTTTAAAACCATTAGACGGCATGGGCGGCGCATCTATCTTCCGTATTAAAGAAAATGACAGCAATGTTGGTGTGATCATTGAAACATTAACAGAGCATCAGCAACGTTACTGCATGGCACAAGCTTTTATCCCAGAAATTAAAGACGGTGATAAGCGTATTCTGATTGTGGATGGAGAGCCAATGCCTTATGCATTAGCCCGTATTCCTGCAAAAGGTGAAACACGTGGTAATCTAGCGGCTGGCGGCACAGGTGTTGCTCAACCTCTTTCTGAGTCTGATTGGCATATTGCTAATACCATAGGTCCAAAGTTAAAAGAAAAGGGCCTGATTTTTGTTGGCTTAGATGTTATTGGTGACAAGGTTACAGAAATCAATGTGACTAGCCCAACTTGCATCCAAGAAATTGATAATGCTTATGGTACTAATATCAGCGGAAAATTAATGGATGCAATTGAAAAACGTATCAAAGGCGCTTAAAAGATATTGTATTTAAGAGCAACAAAACTGAATGCTATTTGATTGAATATATTACCCGCAATCATCGCGGGTAATATAAACCTGACGAATCAAGATAAGATTTAACATGATGACCTTTTGAGCGGTTTAATAGGTTAATCCTGTATCGGTAGGTGTAAATACAAGTCTTAATACCTAAAGTCTATTCACTTCTTGGCTTACTGTTTTTGCCTCTTAAATAGTGACGTTACATATTCATTCCTAATGGAGAATCAAATGACAATAGATAAAACTAAAAACCCTTTTGCTGATTCTGATATTAGCGATGAACGTTCAGTTCCTCTATCAACAGTTCAAGAAAAAGCATCGGAAATGAATACTCAAGCTGAAGTAGTGAGTTCATTAAAGAATCATTTTTTAATCGCGATGCCTTCATTAACAGACCCATACTTTAAAAAATCTGTTGTTTATTTATGTGAGCACGATGATCAAGGTGCGATGGGCTTTATTATTAACTACCCAGTTAAGTTAACACTACAAGAGTTATTAGAAAATGCAGAAAGCATTGACCATGAACCTAGTCCACCTTTGATTGACCCCGTCTTTTTAGGTGGCCCATTAGACATGGACAGAGGGTTTGTATTACACAGCCCCACCCCTGACATTTCACAAAGTACCATGCTTAATGAACAGCTAATGATGTCTAACTCGAATAAAATCCTATCCAGCTTAGGGACAGATAATGCACCTGAGCACTATATGGTTGCCTTGGGCTATTCAAGTTGGGATTCTGGGCAGTTAGAAGAAGAGATAAACCAGAATCAATGGTTAATCATTCATTGTGAAAATGACATTATTTTTAACACACCGGTCGAACAACGTTGGAATACTTCATTACAACGCTTAGGCGTCGACCCATCACAATTAAGTAGCGACGTAGGCCACGCATAATGACATCAGAAAACGATTCAGAACAAGAAAAGAAGACTTCATCAAACGAGTCTAAAGCGCCAAGTACTTTATTAGGTTTTGACTTTGGTACAAAAAGTATTGGTGTTGCAACAGGGCAAATGATCACCGCGACTGCGCAGCCATTAGCAGCTATTAAAGCAAATGATGGTATTCCTAATTGGGATACGGTTGCCGCTGTCATTAAAGAGTGGGCCCCGGATTTAGTCGTCGTAGGATTGCCATTAAATATGGATGGCACTGAGCAAGCCATCACACAAAGAGCGAAAAAATTTGGTAATCGTTTAAACGGCCGTTTTGGCGTAAAAGTAGCTTTTCAAGACGAACGCTTAACAACAGCAAGTGCGAAAGAATTTATTTTTGAACGCGGTGGATTTAAAGCACTTGAAAAAGGAAAAGTGGATAGTGTTTCTGCTGCCCTTATTTTAGAGAGCTGGATGGAAAGCTACTATTAATAAATAGCAATGAATGAATAAATAACAATCAATAAATAGCAATAAATAAAACGCAATCACTGGCTAACAATTAATAATTACTTATAAGTCGTTGTCGATAAAAGACTATCAATTATTTACATTACATAATCTATGAGCGATTATTCACACTATGAATAACCTATGCTAGTAATCTATGTCGATAATCGATGTCAATCCCCTCATCACATTAGGATTAACATTCGATAGCCATGTTTGCCCATTTTGTTAAAGGAATAAATAACCAGAATGCAACTTATTGAAATAGATCCAGAGCGCTATCGTAAACGCTTAAACAAAGTTATTTTTGCTTGCATTGGTATACTTACTGTTGGCAGTTTAGGCATTAGTCAATTGCTTATTTTACTAATGCCTTCACCCGATGGTAGTCATTTCCACTGGAATTTATTGGGTGTCATTGTTATCGCTGCGACACTTCTATTTATATTAAATAAACTTAAAAGCCATGCCTATTTCCACGAAGTCAGTTATGTTTGGAATTTAAAGCAAGCCTTAAATAAAATTAATCGACGCATGAAAAAAATAGAATCAGCTGCGCAGCAAGGCGAGCCCATTGCGATGCAAATTTTACATTTCAGTTACGCAGGTTCTCGCCAGCTTTGGCAATTAGACAATAATACACTAACCATAAATCACTTAACTCATCTTGAAAATAAACTTAATGAGCTTGCTGAAACACATCAAGTCACATTAGATGTAAGCCTTTATAACCAACAACAATTAACGGACTACTGATGCCTATTTTACACATTGAAGCATTTTTGATTGCGATTACTATTTTAACCATGACACCAGGCTTAGATACTACCTTAGTGATTCGAAATACTAGTCGTGGCGGCGAAAAAGATGGTTTCATTACTAGCCTGGGCATATGTACAGGGTTGTTTTTCCATGCCTCTTTATCTGCAGTAGGTATCTCTCTGTTGTTGTCACAATCACCGCAGTTGTTCCAAGCAGTCAAAATGATTGGTGCACTGTATATTTTATATTTAGGGGTTCAAGGGCTAAGACACAGTTTCTTCGCTTCAACTAAAGGCCCAGCCAAGCTATCAGCACAAGGTAATTTCAAGTTTACAAAAAGTTTTAGAGAAGGTTTACTCTCAAATGTTTTAAACCCTAAAACGGCTATCTTTTATCTGGCTTTTTTACCACAATTCATCAATCCTGAATATTCTGCATTTATGCAATCATTGTTGATGGCAACCATTCACTTCGCAATTGCAATGTGTTGGCAAGCATTCATCAGCCGCATGATTGTCACCGCACAAAAACGATTTGATGGTGGTAAAACACAAGTAATAATGGAACGTTTAACTGGTGTGGTGTTAATTGGATTAGCGGTTAAATTATTATTAGAAAAATAATTTCATTTAAAATGTAAAGGGTTTTCATTTTTAATGTGACAACCCTTTATTTCCTTACTTGCACCTGTAACGACCAACTCATCAAAGCCTTTGCAATGCCTCACTCTGTTATTACTTTCTTTCTTATGCTGGTTATTACTCAACTGAATTGATGCGATTTATGTGGTATATAACCCCTACTATTCAATAGATAAAATCAGCAAGCAGTGAGGTAAGCAGGGTCGAAGATGGTTATCTTACACCTTGTCTTGAAATCCAATTAATGACTGAATAATGCATATTGATTGGTTATGAGATCAATTAACTAAATGATTTAATTGGCAACAGACCTTCCATTACCATAATTAACATTATTAAATTAAAAAAATAAAACCGTGTTTTTATTACTGAATTATTGCAAAAAATAGTTTACTCTACTGTGCTTCCTTATCAATACTCAAACACTGTCTAACCTTAAAAGTAAGGGTATATTTTGCAACAAAAATTTGCATTCAGAGCAGAACTAATTTTAATACTGGTGACTATTTTAGCGGGCCTTGGCTGGATTTTTTCTAAAGAGTCCTTAGCTGGAATGACACCTTTATTTTTTGTTTCCATGCGTTTTCTAGTGGGTGGCGTTGTATTATTTTTAATTGGCCCCCGCTATTTTCGAAACCTGAAATGGGATGATGTTAAACCCATTATATTAATTGGTGGCGTTATGGGGTTAGCGATGATGTGCTGGGTATTAGGATTAGATCAAGCCTCTAATCTTGGTGTTGGCGCATTCATTACCTGCCTTGGAGTTGTATTTGTTCCTATTATTGGGCGCTTTATGTTTGGTGATAGGCCCGCCACCAGCATTTGGGTTGCGCTACCCGTTGCTGTAACAGGTTTAATTTTTTTAGCTCTGAGTAATGGTATGAGTTTTGAAATCGCACACTTATATTTCTTAGGAACTGCCATCGGTGTGGCATTCCAACTGAATCTACTATCTCGTTTTTTAATGCGTATGCATGCTTTAGTGATCACCAGTATTCAACTAACTAGTGCAGGTATCTTATTATTAATCATGTCATTATTCACTGAAGCAATGCCTCAGGGGATTACGTTTAGTATTACCCTTTGGTTTCTAGCCAGTACTTTAATCGCAACCAGTTTGCGCTACCTACTTCAGATGTACGCCATGAGCTTAACGCCCGTTAGTCATGCGGCAGTGATCATGAATTTAGAGCCAGTATGGGCTGCTATTTTTGCTGTGTTATGGTTTGGAGAAGTGATGACATTAGGGCAAATTTTTGGGTGTTTCCTCATTTTTATGGCAATGCTCATTAGCCGTTGGTCGCAAATAAGAAAACTGTTTAAACGCTAATTAAAACAACCAATGTCTGCCCTTACAATAGGCGTAGCAAAACTGGATATATATATATGACAATCCCGATAACGAATAAAATTACGTTTTTTGAGTTTTTAACGCCATCTGTCGCATCGGGTGAAAAAACTATTACCATTCGAGACAAATCTGAGAGTCACTATATCGTTGGCTCTGAAGTAGAAGTCTTTACCTTAGAAACAGATCAAAAGGTATGTAATATACAAATTGAATCAGTGACACCATTAAAGTTTGAGGATATTAATGAATTTCATGCTCAACAAGAAGCCATGGAATTACAACCGCTTAAAGATTTAATCCAAAAAATCTATCCAAATACTAACCAGTTATTCATGATCACTTACAGCCTATTACCTTAAGATCTCTATACAACAACCTTAATGTAATTGATAATACCACAGCCAAATATCTACTATTCAGGAATCAAATATGACAACTTTAAAACAACAAACCGAAGCAAAAGTAGAAGCTGGACGTAAAGGAAATCCTGATTTTATGGCAGGTGTCGATCAGGTTATTGCTCAAGCAAAATCTTTTCAACAAGGTAACGATGCACTCGAAGTGGGTAAAAATGCGCCTCATTTTGAACTTCCTGATGCGCAGGGTAAGTCCACTTCACTAACAGATTTACTAACAAAAGGGCCTGTCGTGATCACTTTTTATCGAGGCAGTTGGTGCCCTTACTGTAATTTACAACTAAAAGCATTGCAGGCACGATTAGCAGATATTCAAGCATTAGGGGCAACCTTAGTCGCAATTAGCCCACAGGTACCCGATGGGTCGTTAACTGCCGATGAAATACATAATATGGACTTTACTGTGTTGTCGGATCAAGATGCACAAGTGGCTGCTGAATATGGCGTAGCATGGCAGGTGCCAGAGTTTTTACTGGATCATATGCGTACCGACCGCCAACTCGACCTAGAGGCCATCAATAATGGCAATGCTAATATCATTCCTATTCCCGCCACTTTTATCCTTAACAGTGACGGTGAAGTGACATGGCGTTTTGTGGATGTTGATTACCGCATTCGTTCTGAGCCTGCAGATATTATTGAAGCATTGCAAAAGTTATAGGCTAAACAATTAAGAAAAATAAAAAAACCTTTATCCTAAATTAAATAGGATAAAGGTGATCTAATATCGCTATCATCAAAATGAGTAATAATACCAACTCCGTTAACTAACTGAACAGTCTTACTGGTTAAAAGGAACTATTTCCGCGTTAAACATTTTGCAAAAAGAGTATTCTCATTACAAAATAAACAACGCAGCTAGGATTCATTTTAACAAGCACAAATGACTAGATAATTACTTAGATTGGTATTACATCACGTTGGCAGCGAAGGGATGACTTGACATAATGATGCAGAAAAAGACTTAAAGAAGAACGCTGCGATTGCATTAATTCGTTTAGGCGCAGAAAGGAAGTTTTCTTTTAAACATAAACAAAACAAACCAAACCAAACCATCTCATTAGTCTTAGAGTACGCAGGCCTTTTAGTCATGCAAAATACCACTCAAATTCACTGGTGGTATTGCTTACCACCAGCAAAGAAAGTATTCGAGCCAAGGATCAACCTAACTTTTCGCATCATTGAGCAAGCCTCACCGGCTTTTATTTAAAACCACGCTATCGATTAGGCTGCCTGCTCAAGCATCGATGACAGTTTGTCAGATACGCTTGGTTTATTATTATTTTGCTCACCTTCACCTTGCCAAATGAAATGACGATTCGGTTTTTGTCTAATCAATCCCTTTGCTAATAGAACACTAAACACTTGATCCGTATCTTCAACATTCAATGTTAGCTTGTCGGATAATGCCTTTTTAGAACAGCGGATACTACCAGAACTTAATAATGGAATGGCTTGTTGTAATAACTCTTCACTGCGGGACAAGTTGCTCGCTTTCAGGTTAGGACCATTATCAAGTAAATGGGGGGCAGGTGACGAGTGCTTATCTTGCTCAACTTGCTGTAATTTTAAGGTGCGAGTAAAACGTAACTCTTCGCCAATTAATCCCACAAAGAAAGCTGCAAATAAATCTAATAATACCGACAGAAAAATGACCAATGATAATTGCGCAGTCTTAGTCTCAATATTCAATGCCGTCGCCACACTACCAATTAACCCTAATACCGAACCTTGACTTGCAACAGGTTGTTTATCGCGTTCAATCGCAAGCGCTAACTGTTGTTGACGTAATTCAGTGTTCTCTTTTTGAAGACGTGCGACACCCGTAACAATACGATTCAATTCTATATACTTTTCTGCAGCAACATTATTAAGTGCAATCTGTTTATCAATGGCGGCGATTTGAAAATCAAATGCAGCTTTTTTATTATTTTGTAGATCAAGATGGCTCTGTGCGGTGTTGGTTGCACTATTAATACCACCGATACTGCCACCAACGGAAATAATGGCTAAAATACTGTAAAAAATAAACGCTGAAAATGCACCACTAATATTATGCCTTGCTAAACGTTCCCCAAACTCATACCAAGCAAAAAACTTTCCTAGTTCAAAGATGACTGCCAATAAGCCAAATAAAAACTGCATCCACAATCCATTATCAATTGATAAAAACAATAATAAGGAAAAGATGATTGATGCCAATATAGAGGCACCGGTGAAGCCATAAACAACGGTCATAGCAAAAGGGCCTTTTGCATGGCGAATGCGTTTTTTAGATAGGGTCGATATATTGGTCATGAATTATCTACTTATGATTGTTGATCGTTGCTCAAATCGTGAAAGCCTTGGTAATAGCTAACAAAGCCGATCAATAAGGACAGAAATTGGCGCGAATTGTAGAGGGGCTTTTATCGAAAAGCCAGCAATGACAAGCAGTAGATGAATAAATAAGTAAATTATCAATGATTTGTTTATTTTTTATACCAATTTAAAACAACAGAGTTTCTAAAAGTATGAGCAGCCGTGACATTATTTGAGTAATGATAAGTGCTCACCGCTCTCTTAAGTATTTTTCCCGTTTGATTATTAACGTTAATAATGCCATTAGCGCCGGTAGTGCCATTATAGCAAGCAATGTTATTTACATTATAAAACCTGAGATGACGAATGAATAATTAACCGTTATTGATTATCTACAAAAACTTGATTCTGTTTCCTTATTAGTACCGTTTATTTAGAAAAACAGGTGTAATAGAATGCATTTTTCGCCAAGGTAAGCGCGATTATTTAGTAATATATTTGGAGTAAATAACACAATGGCACTTAATCAATTACAACAAGCACAAGCCTTAACGCTACCTTCGCGAGAAGCAATGCTTTACCGTAGTCCATCGGTACAACAATTTTGGAACAACAATATCGACTTACTGAGTAATGCATGGCAAGAGTGGGATAATAACGTGCAAGCTAATACGTCTCCTCTAGACAGTTCATTACTGGATAAACGTTTACACAAAGCGATAATGGAAGCATGGCAAGATCCAACAAAAGAGTTAGCAATCCATGATTTGTTAGAAGAAGTGGGACCAGGTGTTTACCAGTTACAGTTTTTCAATCCAGAGCGTTTATCAGTATTACGTGATTACTTAGAAAGTGCTTGGAATGCAAAAATCCCATTGCGTCCACCCTACGGAATCGTACTTAATCGTCGAGGAGCAATGTTAGATAGTCGTTCTGAGGGATACCTTGCAGCGCCAAACTTCCAAGCTTTTTACAAAGAATTAATTAATGCTTATATGCGCCCTATTGCTCGTCTCGTTTTCCCAGAAGTCATGGGGTACGATACGCAATCATTTGCTTTTTCAATTCATTACCAAGCTAATACAGATAATTCAATCCGCCCACACACGGATGCATCGTCAGTCACCTTGAATATCAATTTAAACTTGCCCGGTGAGGAATTTACCGGTTCAACAGTTGATTTTTTAAACTCGGGTACAGGAAAAATGAAAGGACTTACTTTTAAACCAGGTAGCGCGATGCTGCATCGTGGTAACGTGATACATGCTGCGCAACCGATCACCAGTGGCCAACGTACTAACTTTGTATTTTGGTTGTTTGGTAATCAAGGACAATTGCCACCGCAAGACATTAAATCGACACAGATTGATGCACAGCAACGTTGGACACAACCAACAGCAGCAATCGATAATTATGCGCCATTTTAAGGTTATGTTTTGTTCATTTTCTTTATTTATCTCACTGCCTCAATGAGTCAAAGGTGGTGAGATAAATATATTATTCAGACAAAAATGAGAAAAAATAAAACAACACCTTAACTCACTTAAGGTGTTAGATATCAAGAATAAGTAGCGTTATCAGAACGTCGTTGAATAATAAAAGCTAGCGTGGTGGGTCAACGCGATCAGTGACGGATGTATTAACCCTAAACCATCCTGCAATAGAATAACGATCTCGGTTTGCTGCTAATACTTCATGTGGAAACTCTTCACTCAAAAAAGCCACTACAGTGCCCATTAATGGCACAACCTTAATGCCTTCTCTATCATGATCATTTTTATATAATACTAATTCACCACCATCCGTTGGTAACCAATGACTATTAAAATAAACCACTAGCGACAATATACGATTCGATTCACCTTTAAAAGCATCGTAATGACGTTTGTAATAATCGCCAGGGCCGTAATGAGCAAAATGACTTTCGAATGAAAATAATCCTAAGAATAAATGTCGATTTAAATAACGTTGAAAGCTAGCCGTCCATTCAAGCCATTCCTTTCCAGCTTGGCTTTCACCCGTTATCCAACTAATGGCATCGGTTCTAACAAACTCATTTTTTAAATATTCTTTACCCCTACCAATACCAGCATTTTTAAACTTATCGGCTTCCATTGCTTGTTGATGTATAAATAGGGTTTCAGTTAAGTGTTCAGGCAAAGCTGTTGGCCTAATACTGTAACCTTGTTGATGAATATCTTTTGCAATCAATGCAAATAAAGATTCATCAATTATTTTATTTCTGCCGATTTCTCTAATCTTTTTTGCTGCTAGCAAAGTAGTGGCCTTAATATAAATATGAATGGATAATAAATTAACTAAAAAGTAACGAATGTATAAGTTGTAGGGCATTTACCCCATTAAATGGGGTGATAAATCACCTTTTCCATGAAGCTATTAGGCAATTATTGACTGCTCTTTAACCACTTGTAACGGGAGCGCATAGTGCCAGTTTTATATCAGAAGAAAAGCTTTATTATGCGCATCTAAGATGGAAATTGGAAAAATATAAAATTGAGGTAAAAAACCGTTATCTAAGCACTTCCCATTTAAATCTAAGCTAACATTTATATCTATGTTTAGCCATGAGCTTAAGATTGTAGTGTTACAGATAGCGGTTTAAAAGAATTAGCCTTAAAAGAATGGTCCCTCTAAGTTAAGCCAAGTTAATACGTGTCGCTAAGGATTTAAACTCATCGCTAATATTAGCCCCGAATAGTGGATCAACATATTCTTTGTGCTTCCATTCTAAACTGAGGTGGATCCAATCATCGGCCGTTAAACTTTTTTTGATAGCAGGTAGAATATCTTGCTCTTCATAATTCAAATGCGACTTTTGATTACTGACGAATTGAGCCAACTTTTCAGTGAAAAGCGCTTTAGGAATAATTGCATCTAACAAAATCATATCTAACATATCATCTAACTCACATGTCAGCACTTTTAAATGTTGATGATCATCAGCTAAACGATTAGCAACTTGGTCTTTTACTACGCGATATTTTAAATAGTAAGCATAAATAAGATCTTCCATCGGATGATGGTACTTGTCCGCATAATTTTTCAGATAACTGATAATGGATTTAATAAGTCGATAGTCAATTTCTTTGTCTTCTTTTAACAAATTGACTTTAGCCTCTAGAACCTGCAATAACTGCATCATATTGCGGTGATCTTGTTGAATTTTTGCAATCATTTGTTAAGCCTCGAATGTAATAGAACAACATATGGATGGTATTTGATCACTCATAACAAGGTCAAATTATAATCAAAGTGACAATTTAAATACCTGTAGTAAATCAAGAAACCACTTAATATCTATAAGTTCTCATGATTATTCTACTTTCCAATCTATCGGTGTTTTATTTTGCGCAATCAATAAATTATTCACTTTAGAAAAGTGCTGGCAGCCAAAAAACCCTCGATAAGCAGATAATGGAGAAGGATGTACGGCACTTAAAATATGATGTTTATTTGAATCTATCAAAGTCGATTTTTTAATTGCATAACTGCCCCACAATAGAAATACAACCCCTTCTTTATTGTCATTAATATATTGAATTACATTATTCGTAAATTGTTCCCAACCTTGTTTTGCATGGCTGCCCGCATTACTCTTTTCAACGGTTAAAACGGCATTAATCAATAATACACCTTGTTTCGCCCAGTTAGTCAAATCACCATTTTCAGGCACAGTGGACCACGATAAATCATCAGTTAATTCTTTATATATATTGCGTAAGGAAGGAGGTAATTTAATACCTTTGGGCACAGAAAAACTTAAGCCATGAGCTTGCCCTTCTCCGTGGTAAGGATCTTGACCTAAAATAACCACTTTCGTATTTTTTAAATCAGTTAATGAAAAAGCATTAAAACGATCTTTTTCTGCTGGGTAGATACTTTTACCCAATGCACCTTCATTATCGATAAATTGTTGCAGTTTCTTAAAATACGCTTTTTGTTGCTCTTGCTTTATAAACATTTGCCAGCACATGGCATCCTCCCTTTAAGACTTTCAATACACAATAACACATAAGCAATTGTTAAATATTAACTTTTAAATCACATTTATTTAACAATTAAGATTGAAAAGAAACACCAATAATATTTCATTTAAGATCTCATTAAAAACAGCAAGTTATAAAATCACCTTGATATCGCTCAATTTTAATACAAAAAAACCATACAAAAAATAAGTGAATATTGATTTACATCAATCTAATCCAGTCATATAATCTGACGTAGATTCATTAAAACGTTATATTAAATATAGTTTATATACAGTATCGTAATTTTATTACGAAATAAGATAACTATTAATCGTTTTAATTAACATTAAGTATTTCAACCAATATTAAGGAAATATCATGGCTTTAGGCATCCAGATTACTAAATCAGATAACGCAGCATTATTAAATTCTTTCTGGTTATTAGATCAAAAAAACGCTCAAGCACGTTGTTTATGTGTAAAGGACAATGCATACGCTGAAGATCAAGTGATTTCTTTAGCTGAGTTGGGTGATATTGAATATAAAGAAATCCCTGTTCAAGCACCTGCTGCACAGGAAGGCGGACAGCACTTAAATGTAAATGTGCTACGTCGTGAAACACTAGAAGATGCAGTTAAACACCCTGAAAAATACCCGCAATTAACCATTCGAGTATCAGGATATGCAGTACGTTTTAACTCATTAACACCAGAACAACAACAAGATGTATTAACGCGTACTTTCACTGAAAGCTTATAATTACAGCGTTATTTTTTGTTTAAAATAAAAGCGTTCTGAATAGTATTAAGAACGCTTTTTAGCACAACCATTCAGTCAGTATTCATCATCTTTCCTGCTCTGTGATCCCCTAACCTGCTCGCTAGCCCGCATAGATATTCACTTGTATCACTACAACTACACTTGGATCACCAATGGCCTGGTTTCCTATAAAGTGTAAAACGAATACAAAGCCTTATTAGTTATAAACCGTCAATAAACACCGTTAGTATTTATCCTAGAGTCGTATCCAATAACATCATCAGAGCAAAGCCAATCATCAAACCAATGGTGGCTACCGTCTTATTACCATTACTATGGGTTTCAGGGATCACTTCATGAGACACTACAAATAACATCGCTGCACCGGCTAAACCTAAACCGATCGGATAAGCAACAAGATAACCGCCAGCCAGACTCACTCCCAGTAATGCACCCAGTGGCTCAAGTAACCCGGTTGCTGCTGCAATTAATACCGAAAATCCCGGTTGAAATCCCGTTGCACGAAGTGTCACCGCCACCGCTAAACCTTCTGGAATATCTTGTAAAGCAATAGCGGTCGTTAATGGGATACCAACCGATAAATCTCCTTGTGCATAACCAACACCAATCGCCATGCCTTCAGGAAAATTATGTAATGCAATCGCAAAGACAAAAAGCCATGCTCGACTATAGGCTTCATGTCCTGCACCACATGGACCTGAATCTATATGTTCATGAGGTACAAATTCATCTAAACCAATCATCAAAGCAACACCCATGATCATGCCAAACAGCACAATCATTCCTCCCAAGAAAGCACTTCCAGAAATATCAATGGCTGCTTCAATACCCGGTAATAATAATGAAAAAGCAGCAGCAGCTAACATCATCCCCGCTGCAAAACCTAACATAGCGTCTGATAGTTTTCTTGGGATCTCTTTGATAAACAAAGCAGGTAACGTACCTATTGCCGTCGCTAAAAAACCAGCAGTTCCGCCTATTAAGGCATACTTAATAAATACTTGCTGATCCGAGTAGACCGAATTCAATATCATCAAGGTAATAAAGATAATAGAGGTAATGAGAATTAAGGTTAAATAAGGATGTTTTTTACAATGTTTTTTAACCTCAGAATTCCAACTTGAAGGTGCAATGACATCCATATTTGTTCCCCATATGATATTAGTTTTTGCGGTCTGAGATAAATGATTAAATCAAACCAAATAATATCACACCTCAATATTGATCTTTGCTGGATCACAGCTAGAAAATTGAAGTTATACCTTTTTTGTTACCAGAAGTTTATTTTAAACTGAAAATATAGCGTTGGCATTGCATCACTTAATATAAAGCTAACAGCAATAATTACATTCACTAATTTTACATATTCTTTACTTATATTTTTATATGTAAAAACATACGACACATCACAGTCAAAAAAAAGTATTTACAAAATAAATTTTTTCCTTTCTAAATAATGCACTTAGAATTAAAAATCATGATAAAAACATGACCTTCAATATATTAAATACATTTAATTTACAATATAATGCCAAATCAAAAAATAGTACCTTCATTGAGATACAACAATAAATTAAAAAAGGAATTTAAAATACATGAAGTTTAAATACTCAAAAGTCGCTATGTTGTTGGCACTATCTAGTACTTTAGTTGCCTGTAATGATACATCTAATAATCAAGAAATAGTGCAGCAGGAAGAGGGAAAATCATCCGTGACCGGTAATTTAAAAGATTACTATACGAATGCAGCTATCGCTCAAAAATCAGTACAACTTTCTATTAACGGAGTCGTAGTTGATAGCACAATGAGTAATGATGATGGCTCATTCGAGCTACAATTTTTAGATACCTTAATCTTTGATAATGCCATCCTTTCTTCCGATGCAGAGGGTTATACGGAAGTATCAAAAAGAGTGGCTAGCACAGAAATTGATTTAGAAAACAATCTATATTTACCCCCAATACATGCTCAAGTAGTATTTTCAGCTTCTGAAAGCAGTGAACTTCAAGTGGATGGTAATACTTTAGTGAAGATCGAGGCAGACAGTTTTGTTAATGCTAATGGTGAGACTGTTACCGGCAATATTACATCCGAACTATTTATTATAGACCCAACCAATGATATCGATTTAATGCCAGGTGAAATGGTCACAGCCAGTGCAACAGATCCTTCAGCAGAAGTGCCAATTGAATCATTTGGCGCAATCACTGCAACGTTCACCGATGATTCAGGTGAAGCAGTAAGATTAGCAGACGGAAAAACAGCAGAAGTACGCATTCCAGCTTCAGGGTCGCCACTTCCGGAAACAATGCCTTTGTATTATTACGATAATATTAATGGGATCTGGGTAGAGGAAGGAGTAGCGACATTAACGGACATGGACTCAGTTTATTATTATGTTGGTACCGTATCACACTTTACAACTTGGAATGCCGATAGAGTATACGAAACAATTATGATTGGAGGTTGTGTTGTTGACACGGAAGGTGAAGCTATAAGTAGTGCACGTATTAGCACCGAAGGGCAAGATTATAATGGTCGTTCATCTGCTTATTCAGATGCCGATGGTTACTTTTCAATTGCAGCAAAAATGGATAGCCAAGTATTTGTATCTGCAAATACAGGTCAACAAAGTAGAACACTGACGATTAACACTGAGGATCAAAATACCACGATCGATGAGTGTTTAATACTAGATAACGCGACCTCTAAAATAGAGCTTAAATGGGGTTTAAACCCTGATGATCTAGATAGTCATTTCTTCGGTCCAAGCGATGAAAATAATCGTTTTCATATTGCTTATTATAATCAAACAGTAGTAGTGAATGGTTCAAATATTTACCTCGATGTAGATGATACCGACAGTTACGGACCAGAAATAATTACCGTACCTCAATACAGCTTACCCGGGATATATAAATATGCTATTTATAATTTCTCAAACGAAACAGCAATTAAGCCATCAGAAACACGAGTAGAACTTATTCTTGATGAGCAAAGAACTCTTTTTGTTCCACCTGCAGGCGAAGCTAAACGTTGGTGGCATGTTTTCGAAGTTGAAGTATTTGAAGATGGCACAAAAACAGTTACAACAGTTAATGAATGGTCAAACTCCGCGCCTGAAGAAACAGATGATGAAGAAGAGTTTGAATCTAATGATGAAAATAGTTTACAGCAAGCATCAACTGCTCAACTATCGTCGATTTCTATGCAATCAACGAGATCATTAATAAATACTATTGAAAGTAAAAAAATAACAACCAGTAACATTGTAGAGCAATCAAATACTGCATCTTCTTTGTTAATTAATAAGTATTACGCTAAGTAGCTATTGTGATTAATTATGCTAAGTAGCTTCAGTAACTATACCTTGCATTCAAGTAATGATACTAATGGCTTGTAATTACGCCTATTAATGCAATATTAAAAGTCTGTTAATGTAACTCAACATTCATTAACAGACTTCATTTAAAGATTTATATCAAGGGGAAGCAGCTATAAATAACTAATTCACAAACTAGCAAAATTCAAGCTAGCTAACATATTGAAAAATTAAAAAATCAATAGCCTCACAATTGTCTATTCCAGATCAATAAGCTCAAATTAACTTTATATAACTAACTCGCACTCGCTAATGCCAACTTAATTGCAAAGCCAACAAAACCAACACCAACACCACCAGCAGAAATTGAACTTACTTTTTGACGTTTTCTAAACCCTTCTGCCAATTTTTGACCCGCATAAACTAAAATCACTAAATAAGTGAGGCTCAATGTTTGCAGAGTCAGCGCCAATATCAAAAATGGTACCGCGGGTTGTGGATAGCTAGGGTCAACAAACTGCGCAAAGAATGATAGGAAAAACAAAATAGCTTTAGGGTTTAATAAACTCACTAATAACGACTTTTTAAACGCTTTTGCTCCCGTAGTCCGCTTCTCAGTGATTGAACTTTGTAAATCACTGGTATCGACTTTGCGCCACGTTGTAATGGCATCTTTAATTAAGTTATAGCCGATATAGATAAGGTAAGCTGCTCCGGCGTATTTAATGACCATAAATAAAGCCGGATAAGTCACCAGAATAGATACAGCACCAAGTGCGGTTGCTAGCATCAATAATGAGTCACCAACTAAAATGCCCAATAATGCAGACCAACCTAGGCGTGCTCCTTGTCGAGCAGAAAGTGCCAGAACATAAAGTGAATTAGGGCCAGGTAATAGCACAATAAATAACGTCCCCACAAAATAGGTCGCATAATTCAACACGCCTAGGTTCTCTAAATTTAACATTTAACTTACGCCTCCCAATGTCAATGACGACTAATTATTTACTACCCATTTGATCTGTAAAGTATAATAAAAATGTAAAGCAAACAACCTTACTCAAGGTAACTTTCCCATGTTATTTCAAGATGCTTTTTAAAGTATAAGCTAGACCACTTAAACTGAAGGTTTTCCCGAAGACCGTAAGGTAAGTAAGGCCAGCAAATAACATCTATCATTGTTAAATTTTGCACCTATCATCGAGCTTAAATTCACATCAAAAGCAAATAACGACTGTTTGCGACTTTTTGATCTTGAAGTATCATGGCTAGCGAAAGATTGATGGCGGGTGTTGATACATGTATTAATAGCAAATGGCTATTGTTAGGCACCGTGAATAAAAAATTCATAAAAAGGATCGTACTTTGCAAACAAGTTTTATTGATGGAACAACCTTATATCGTCAACACCACTTTAAATTACCGCTCGATCATAACAACCCTAATGGACAGACAATTGCTGTTTTTGCGCGTGAATTGGTAGATGTAACAAAAGATAAACAAGACTTACCCTGGTTGGTATTCTTTCAAGGTGGTCCAGGTTTCCAATCACCACGTGTAAGCGGTGAATCTGGATGGTTAAAGCGTTTACTACAAGAGTATCGTGTATTGCTCTTAGACCAACGTGGTACAGGTCAAAGCACAGAAATCAGCCAAGACACCTTAGCGCACCTCTCTGCAACTGAACAAGCGGCGTATCTGGCACACTTTAGAGCAGATAGTATTGTGCGTGATGCTGAAGCGATTCGCGTTAAATTAAATATCATACAATGGGCAACCTTCGGGCAGAGCTTTGGTGGTTTTTGTATATTAACTTACCTGTCATTATTCCCACAAAGCCTATCACGTTGCTATGTAACAGGAGGGATCCCGTCGACTACTCGACCTGCTGATGATGTTTATCAGGCGACCTATAAGCGTACAACTGATAAAAATAATGCGTTCTTTGCACAGTTTCCAGCGGCACAACAGATGTGTTGTGATATCGCAGAATATCTATCAAATAATGAGGTATTTTTACCTAACGGGCAGCCATTTACCGTTGAACAGCTTCAATTAATCGGCATTAATTTGGGTCGCTGTAATGCAAATTTAGCTCTTTATTATCAACTAGAAAGTGCATTTATAACCGTTAATGGATGCAAACAACTGAGTTACAATTTCTTGAATCAGATGCAGCAAGAGCAAGGCTATCTCACTAACCCCCTGTATGCCATTTTACATGAATCTATTTATTGCCAAGGCACTGCTTCAAATTGGTCTGCACATCGTGTACGTGAACAATATCCACAGTTTAATTATCAAACGGGTAAGGCCTTTATGTTTACTGGGGAGATGGTTTACCCGTGGATGTTTGAGCAGTTAGCAACCTTAAAGCCATTATCTGAAGCTGCAAACTTGTTAGCGGAAAAATACGATTGGAGTAAGTTGTACGACACGAATGTATTAAGCCAAAACAAAGTACCACTAGCATGTGTAGCGTATGCGGATGATATGTTTGTTGAGTTTGATTATACGCGCGAGACTTTGGCCAACATTCCGATGTCTAACGTTTGGATCACGAATGAATATGAACATAATGGTATTGGGGTTGAGGGTGAAAAAATTCTCAGTCGATTGATTACAATGGCGAATGCATTAGATAACTTACCCAAGTAGTCTTTTGTATTAATACCAATGCATGAGTTTAGGATTTAGGACTTAGAGTTTAGAGCTAAGCTTGTTTGAGGCTGCTTTTTGATATGGGCTCCTACAGTCATTGCTGAGTATTTAATACGGGGATTTCACCTATCCGCGACTTCCCTTTTTCTTAGGTAGAAGACCCCCAGATATTCTGAGAAAGGAAAAAGACTAACACCGTTGAACTATCTGCTCCAATTCATCAATGAGGAAAGTTCAAGGCGGAGAAAATTGCAGACACACTGAGTGAAGTTTAATGCTTCACGCATTGAGAGGGTTAAGATTAAAAATGTGTATCTGCAACTTAGTGTGGCTTATTTATCTAGTAATTGTTTGCCAAGCAATTGTTTACTAGCAATTGTTTACTAGAAATTATTTACAAAGCAGTTTTCCCCAGCAATTTTTTACCTAGCAGCTACTTAATCATTTTTTGATGCATGGCTTTTACTAAGGCAACCAGTGCTTCTTTTGATAACTTATCAGCTTTAGCAACGGTCTCAGCCAGATCCTTTTTATTAGCAACAATAGGCGTGAAGTCAACGACGGGTTTCAATACCGCTTTGATCAATTTCTTCGCAGTATCCGGATCATTATTCTCAATAATCGTTAATACTTCTGCTTTCATGGTTGCATTTTTTTCAAGTAATAACTTAGCAATATGTGTGAACCCCACGATTTCACATTGCTCTAAAGTGCCGAATTTAGGCAGCATGCGCCAAGCGTTCAGCGTATTAGGCGTCACCTCTTCAATATCAATTGGACATTCATCGATAACGTTTGCCCAAACCCAATCAAGAAAAACTTCATCACTACAGAGAATTTCTCTTACCTTGTTACAGGCTTTACCGATTTTATACTTTGCTTCTTGTTTATCTTGCGCTGTTGGCGCATTAGTATCGATATAATGGGTGGTATCTAAGTATTGTAAAATTATATCTTGCTGTTCTTTTAACGCTGAGCTCATTGAGTCTACCTATTTAATAACATCTCATTAATGTATGTTTTCACGAATTAAACGCAGTGTATCTTACCAAGGCAAAGAGTCTAGAAATATGGACGGTACCATGTACAAAATACCCACAACATGTGTTCAGAAGAATATGCCAACAACGATAAAAATAGGACATCCACTGTTTTATATGTATTGAGCTACACTATACCAATAACGAATACCAATAACGAATACCAACAACAGATACCGATAACCCAAACCAACAATCTATAACAATAACTCAACACAATAAGCCCAAACAACATCACTAAAAAATAGCCCATATCGTTTCTTCATCTGAATAAATAGCAGCCTTCTTAGACGCACCGTTTATATGCCACATCCCAGTACAGAGCTGAACCAGTACGGCAAAGGGCATACAGAGCTTAGCTCGCTCATATAACTATGCTCTCGCATAAATAGCTCTCGACCTAAAAGCTTGCTAACGACGGTGATTAATTCAGAAAAATGGGAAGTTGATGTAGCCATATTGAAATTCGGTTTAATCGTTCGCGAATTAATATTATGGCGTTCATATAACAGCACTTTGTATTTTTGATGCAAAACGCAGGACTTTGTCCCAGAGATTTATTGTTTTCACCCAAGATTTAACTTATTTAAAAACAATAGCTTACAGCCGGTATATTGTTATTGCATAGAGTGCAGCAAAGCCTAATAACATTAATAACACAACAGGTTTTGCACGACGCAAAAACAATGGTAGCCAGCTTGATTTAATAATGTAGATTGAAGTCAGTACCATTAATACACCGGAACAAAAGGCTGCCAGCCCCCAAAACTCTCTAAAGTGTTGGCTCGCGTACCAAAAGATATTCCACAACCCCGCGGCGAGTAAAATAACACCAACACTAAGGCGAATAGGTCGAGGACAACCTTTTGCCATTGGCGGTACGGCCACAATTAAACCTGCGAGCATACACGCAGTAA
>NZ_JACJDP010000049.1:0-27850 GCF_014163575.1 Psychromonas sp. SR45-3 | reverse complement strand
TTGGTAATTGGTAATTGGCAATCACTTATGAAAAGTGCTAATAAATAGCTGTTTTATTGCAAATAGGTGATTGAGCTCGTAACAAAAAACTACCATTGTTTACAAGCTCATCATCGATGAGTTGTACTGTTCATTATATGTAAAGGCGAATAACCTAAAGTCTCTTGCATAATAAGCAATGTCACTTTATTTTAAATTAAGTCGTTTAGCCAATCGATGTAGATTACCTGTATCGAGCTTAAGCTGTTTTGCTGTTGAGACCCAGTTGTTAGCATTTTCTTGGTATGCCTGTTTAATGATAGTCGCTTGAAAGTCATTAGTTGCTTCACGTAACCCTTGACCATGTTCAGTGGAAAATAACTTACTATTTTCAGCTGGTGTTGCGTTTGTTAAGGCTTGATCTTGTGTGATTAGATGTTCTGCATTGAGTTGAAAGTGGCTTGCCTTTAATTGTAGATATGAATCTGCCGCTTGTGATTTTGCAATTACCGCCGCACGATTGATGGCATGCTCTAACTCCCGCACATTACCCGGCCACGAATACTGTTGTAAAATATTGATAGCAGCGGGGTCAATGCTCAAGCGTTTAAAGCCTAATTTTGCACGGCATCGTTCAGCAAAGAATCCTGATAATAGTACAACATCATTATCTCGCTCTCGCAGTGGTGGCACATGCACAGGAAATACATTCAATCGATGGTAAAGATCAGCACGAAAACGTCCTGCTTTCACTTCCTCATGCAATGTACGATTAGTTGCTGCGACAATTCGTGTATTTACTTTTAAACTCTTTTCGTCACCAACACGTTGTATATCGCCGTATTGTAAAGCACGAAGCAGTTTTGCTTGTAACGATAGCGGCAACTCCCCAACTTCGTCTAGAAAAAGTGTGCTGTTATTGGCAAGTTCAAATTTACCTTTACGATCACTTATTGCTCCAGTAAATGCCCCCTTCACATGTCCAAATAGTTCACTTTCTGCGACCGATTCTGGCAATGCTGCACAGTTTAAATAGATCAGGTTATTATCGCAACGTGTAGACTGTTGATGGATGGAAGAGGCTACTAGCTCTTTACCCACACCTGTTTCACCAGTGATCAAAACCGACAATTCAGTGTCAGCTACTGCTTTAATTTGTGATTTAAGATCTAAAATTCCCTGTGATTGACCAATCATGCCGCTTGTTTGTTGTGTAAATGCGTCAAGTGGGTCGTTATTACTGAACACGCCAGCTTGGTTTTCTAACTTCTCCATTAACAGTGAAGTATGCAAACTTGCTGCAGCTAGGGCACTGATAATACGTAGATCATCATTACTAAATTGATCAAATTGGTGAGGGTCGAAAGCATCGATTGTTAATGCACCAATTAAGCGATCATTAGCAAGTAATGGTAGCCCGATACAAGAATGAACATTTAACTCTCCATGATGATTTGGAATAAGCCCATCATAGGGGTCGGGTAATGTGCTGTCAGCAGGAAAGCGAACAACATCGCCTGCTCTAGCAATTGCTTCTAATCTAGGGTGTTCTTGAATATTAAAGCGTCGTCCTAACACTTCATCATAAAGGCCATTAATCGCTAACGGGGAAAATTGTTGATGTTGAAAAGCTAATAATGCAGAAGCATTACAATTAAATAGTTTACGAATAACTGACAGCAAGCGATCAAACCTATCCTGACTAGAAACGCTGACCGTTAGATCAATCGCTAATTGTGTTAATGCTTGGTATTTATTATCCATATTAAACCTAATATAAAGTGATTCACTATTGTCATTATGACATTTTTATTGTTTAAATGACATTGTTTAAGTGATGTCAAAATGACAACTTAAAATTATAAGTTTAATAAAATCAGTTGCTTATATTTTGGCATGTAATCTGCAGTATGGAAGATAACTTTTTAAATCTTTTATAAATTATGCAGGTAACAATATGACGATTCACATTAAAAATAACATTCATTGGGTTGGACAGCGTGATTGGGAAGTAGAAAACTTCCATGGTATGGAATTCAAACTAACAAAAGGTACCAGCTATAACAGTTATTTGATTCGCGAACAAAAAAATGTATTGATTGATACGGTTGATCATCGTTTTAGCTTACAGTTTGTGCAAAATCTAGAGATGGAAATTGATCTAAATGAGATTGATTTCATTGTTATTAATCATGCAGAAGAAGATCACTCAGGTGCATTGCCGGCGCTAATGGCAAAAATCCCTAATACGCCTATTTACTGTACAGAAAATGCAATTGATTCAATTACAGGTCAGCATCATCATCCTGAATGGAATTTTAATATTGTAAAAACCGGTGACGCCTTGGATATTGGTAACGGCAAACAATTAATATTTGTAGAAACGCCAATGTTGCACTGGCCAGATAGTATGATGACTTACCTGACCGATGATGCAGTGTTGTTTAGTAATGATGCATTTGGTCAACATTATTGTGATGAGCATCTATTTAATGACGAAGTTGATCAAAACGAATTAAAAGAACAATGTTTACGTTATTACGCAAATATTTTAACGCCTTTTAGCTCGTTAGTGACTGCCAAGATTAAAGAGGTACTTAGCTTCAACCTACCTGTTGATATGATTGCAACTGCTCACGGTGTAATTTGGCGCGATGACCCTACGCAAATTATTCATCAATACCTAGAGTGGGCAGATAATTATCAAGAAGACCGCATCACTATTTTCTACGACTCTATGTCTAATAATACGCGCATGATGGCTGATGCCATGGCTCAAGGGATTCATGACGTTGACCCAGGTGTTGCGGTTAAAGTATTCAATGTTTCACGCCAGGATAAAAACGAAATATTATCTAACGTATTCCGCTCTAAGGGCGTATTAGTGGGTTCTCCAAGTATGAACAACGTGATGATGCCACAAATTGCTGCGATGTTAGAAGAGATAACAGGATTACGTTTTAAAAACAAAAAAGCAGCGGCATTTGGTAGTTACGGTTGGAATGGTGGTGCCGTTGATCGTATTAATATACGTTTAATGGATGCCGGTTTTGAAACTGCTGACAGCTTAAAAACAAAATGGCGTCCTGATGGTAAAGCAATGAATGAATGTCGTGAATACGGCCGTGGCATTGCAAAAAGCTGGGCATTACATGATATCAGTAATATTCAGTCTATCACTGCTAATCAACCTATCACTGTCAAATCTATTATTGCAAAACCTATTGTAAAGCCAAACGTACAGAGTGATGCAGTGCCTCAAACAGCACCTTCTGCAACTGTAGCCGTTCAAGTTGATGATGCTCAAGACATGTTATGTACGGTTTGTAACTGGGTTTATGAACCTGCTATTGGTGAACCAAACCAAGATGTTGCAGCTGGTACAGCTTGGAACGACGTACCGGACTTCTTCCTTTGTCCTGAATGTGGCCTAGGCAAAGATGTATTTGTTGCGGTTGCACAGAGCAAAGCATCATGAGTGCACCAATCATTATTATTGGTAGCGGCTTTGCCGCTTACCAATTAATCAAAACCATTAGACGCACGGATCAAGCGATAGCGATTTCTGTTTTTACTCTTGACGCAGGTGATGATTACAATAAGCCAGATTTAAGCCATGTATTTACTAATGAACAGAGCAGCGCAGACCTTATTCGGCTATCAGGGGAAGCGTTTGCTACTGAGTTTAACATTAAGTTACATGCCTTTACCGAAGTTGATCAGATCAATTACGAACACCAAGAGATTTTGGTTGCAGGTGAAGCGTATCCTTATTCAAAACTTGTTTTAGCAACGGGAGCACGGGCATTTATTCCGACTATGTTAGGCGATGCAACTGACAAAGTGATCACACTTAATAGTTTACGTGAGTTTGAAAGTGCACAACAACAGTTGCAGCAAGCTCAACGTGTTTTAGTTATTGGTGCAGGGTTGATCGGCACTGAGATTGCAATGGACCTGTCGAGTAGTGGTAAAAAGGTGCTGGTGGTTGATCCCAGTAAAGGTGTGATGGCAAATATGTTACCAGACTTGGTAGCGAATCAACTGCGCAATAAAATGGCTGAGGCCGGTGTTGTGTTTGAATTGGGAAAAACCATCCATTCATTGAATCACTGTTTATCAGATAAAGGCGCATTAAATACAAGCGAAACAGGTATTTGTGTCACGCTTAGCTCTGGTGAAACACAGATTGTTGATTGTGTTATTTCTGCCGCTGGTTTAAAAGCGAATACAGGCCTAGCGCGAAAATCAGGTATCAATGTCAACAATGGTTTAGTTGTTAATTTGCAGTTACAAACATCTGCGAACAATATTTATGCCTTGGGAGATTGCGCTGAGATAAATGGCAAGGTGATGTCGTACTTACAACCCATCATGTTAAGTGCGAATGCGTTAGCTAAAACATTATTAGGGCAAGCTACTGAGGTCACATTACCGGCGATGTTAGTTAAAGTAAAAACACCGAAAATGCCAATGCAGTTAGGTGGCAATATGGTAAATGGTGTTACTTCTTGGCAAGCGGATATCGATACCGAGGGGTGCTCAGTAAAGGCGTATAACGAAGACAAAAAAATGGTTGGATTTATCGTAACAGAAGGGCACATGAAAAAAGCTTTTCCATTACTAAGAGAATTACCTGCGGCACTTTGAGCTTTATTCGATGCAAGTCTAGGGTTAGGTTCGTTAGAACAAATCTACCCTATTATAAAATTAGGAGAATATTATGAGTCATTTACGAATTCCAGCAAATTGGACAATTCAACGCTCGACCCCTTTCTTCACTGTTGATACTGTGCCGAAAGCATTATTAACTCATCATAATACGGCGGCAGATGTTTTCGGGCAATTATGTGTCATGGAAGGCGTTGTCACGTATTTTGGTTTTGCAGATAGCGAAGCGACTGAGCCAGAAGTCACAGTGATTATTGAAGCGGGGCAATTTGCAACGAGTCCTCCACAATATTGGCATCGAGTAGAGTTAAGTGAAGATGCACAGTTCAATATTAATTTCTGGTCAGACCAAGATAAAACAGGACAAGCGCTATACAATAAAAAATAAAGAGCTATTTTTACTGATCGCTTGTACCCGATATTTACTCATTACGTTGTTTGTTGATCGTGATGAATGATAGCGGGTATCTGCTTTTATGATCGTTAAACTAAACTAATAAATTTTATAATAAGCAGAGCAAAATTTATAACTTACTAGAATAAAAGAGCTTGAAATCATCAATCTTTTGATCAATAATGATATTCATTATCATTAAATTGGCCATTGGAAGGTTGCATGAAGTTACAACATAGTTTTTTATCGGTTTGCATTTTAACATTTATTGCCGGATGCGATTCTAACGATACCCCTGCTTCTGCGGAAGTTAATAAAGATACGACAGAACCTGAGATCACATTATCTACACTCGCCGCTAATCGCAGCATATATTCCTCCATTTATTCTATTAATGGTACCGTTACTGACAATCAAGAGGTAACTTCTTTACAGTTGAAAGTTAACGATCTAACCAAAAACGTAACTTTTAATGGAGGGGATTTTGACGTTTCTTTTGTTTTGACACCTGGATTAAACAATTATGAATTAATCGCCTTAGATGCTGCCGGTAATGGAACATCTATGACTGATAGTATTTATTTTGGACAACAAGTTGCAGCTGGAGGTGCTCACTCTGGAGCTATTATAGATGGTCAGATTTGGACATGGGGTAGGAATAACCTTGGTCAAACCGGAGTAGGGTTTACTAGTAGATTAAATACAGATGAAAATCATCCAACCACGCCGCAAAAAATTGAAGTTTTAGATAACGAAGAACTAGTTACTTTTATTTCTTTAGCATTTAACCAAAATGCATCCATCGCATTGGATAATGAAGGTGATGTATGGGCTTGGGGAGATGGTGATGGCGGTCAATTAGGGTTAGGAGATCAAGATAGTGTAGTTTTAGATGTTGATTATTATACACCTCAAAAAATTAACGCCCTTAAAGACATTGTTTCAATCACTCGTGGTTATGACCATACCGTTGCATTAGATAAAAATGGCCAAGTTTTTACATTTGGTGAGAATGATAAAGGCCAATTAGGGAATAGCTCTAACGAAGACGCTGACTATCCTCAACTTGTTACGTTAACTAATATTGTTCTAATCGCTGCCGCTTCAGATTCCACTTACGCTATCGATTCAGATGGTATTCTTTGGGGATGGGGGGAAAATGATAATGGTCAATTAGGCCAAGGTAGTGATGATACAAACGATTATAATACGCCTGTACAAATTCCTTTACTCGAAAAAGTTATTTCTGTTGCAGCAGGTAAAGCACATGTTCTTGCGCTAGGTGAAAGTGGAAAAGTCTACGGTTGGGGATTAAATGCGAGTAATCAAATAGGCAACACAGTTGAAGATACATGGCCTGATGAAATCTACGAAGCAGTTGAATTACCTTGGATAACACAAGCTAAGGCAGTTTGGGCAAATGGCAATCAAAGTTTCGTAGAAAAAAGCGATCAATTAATTTATCCATGGGGTTTTAATGGAACAGGGACATTAGGCCTTGAATCTGATCAAGACCCGATCTCTCCAACTGTCGCAATAGCCGATCTTAATAATGTGCAGGATATTGCACCAGGTGCATTACATACCATCGCCCTGCGTAAAGATCGCTCTATATTTAGTTGGGGATGGAGCTTCGAAGGATCGTTAGGAATTAAAGAACCAATCAACATCTGGGGATACACTGTTCCACAAAAAGTAGAGTTTAATCAGTAATGAAAAGTAAATTATATTTATTACTTAATATCTTATTGGTGGGCTGTGGTGGTTCGGATGGGGCTTCTGACTCTGTCGTTGATAACACCTTAGTACTTGGAGCTACTGGGGGAGTTGCAACGGTAGAATATCAAGAAAATAGTGGTTTTTTACAGTTCATTCCTGACCTTGATATTCAAGAATATAATGGGGCTTCCCAAGGCCGAGAGTTATTTATCGCTACTTGGGGCCCTGCTCCTGGGGCGCGAGATCTACTTGATGGTTATGGTCCGCTTGCAATCACTGACTCATGTGCAAATTGCCATGAATCTTCAAGTAGAGCTGAATCATTAAAAAGTGATGGTTCCACTGGCAATGGAATATTGTTCAGATTACGGGATATAGAGGGCAATGTAGATTCTATGTTGGGCGCACAGCTACAAACTTATTCTGCAGATGGAGTGCCCGAAGGAAGTGTAAGCTGGTCCGAAGGAAGTTCAAATGAGATCCTTTTCCATTTAAACGATAATGTAAATGCGCTTGATGAAGGCATAGTTTTAGCACCTAGACTATCGCCTCAATTGATTGGAATGGGATTATTAGATCTAGTGCCTGAATCGGTTATTCTTGAGTATCAAGATGTTAATGATACTGATATGAATGGCATATCTGGTAGCGCAAACCAACAACAGCAATGTATTGGTCGTTTCGGCTGGAAAGCTATCCATTGTTCATTGGATGGGCAAATAGTAGGTGCGCTTCAACAGGATATGGGATTAACTTCAACGTTGAGCCCAGCAGAACCTTGCTCTGATAATCAAGGAATATGTAATCTTTATCCATCGGGAGGTGACCCTGAAGTATCTGATAAGTCGGTACAGGATATTAATGATTTTTTAACTATACTCGCCGTGCCAGAAAGGCGAATTAATAATCAGGAAACATTCCTTGCGGGAAGAGCACTTTTTAATTCTACTGGTTGTAATGCATGCCACCGAGAAACGTTAAGTACTGGTGAAGTGGAAAGATTCCCTATTCTCAGTAATCAAACATTTTACCCTTACACTGACTTATTGCTTCACAATATGGGCCCTGAGCTTAGTGATGGTGCAAAAGAGCCCGGTGCAGAAGCTGATGAATGGCGTACACCACCATTATGGGGATTAGGTTTAATTGAAGGTGATGGGAAAAGTCGATTTTTGCATGATGGCCGAGCCCTCACCATTGAGCAAGCAATCTTATGGCATGGTGGCGAATCAGAGAGTGCTAAAGAAACTTATTCTCAACTGACGAATGATGAAAAAGATGCATTATTAGCTTTTTTAAGGGCTATTTAATTTAAATTCACTGTGCTGATTCGTTTTTTTTGTCACGAGTTGAATCTCTTAAACTGAAATTGCTTACGTTAAAACTGTTTAAGTTAAAACTACTGAAGTTAAAGCTGCTATAAATTGAGAGTCTAGCCTGCTAACAGAGAGCAGGTTAAACTCTGCTTCTCGCAACTGCTGTTCCTAAATAAATAAAACCGTTATATTTTCACAATCTAAGATGAGTTTAGCTGTTAGCAATAATCAGCTTGAATTAATTTGGGTTGGTCATTATCAAATCGATGGGTTGCTTCGTAGTTGGCAATATGTTCTGGATAAGTTCAACTGCACTAAGCGTTTGTTACTTTTGTGCTGAAGCTTGATTGCTTAAATAACCAAACAACCCATTATTTTGCATTTGTATCAACCTCATGATAAATCTAACTATACCCTTCACTTTCTGACTTCATTACATATTGTGACCTTCCAAGATCATAATTGATGACGGTTGTATTCGATTAATTAAGGTATTAAAACTAATGTTGCTCAATATACAAAAGCTTATTACTGAATTCCCTTTACTTGAACAATTGATTGCATTGCAAGAAATAAGCTGGTTCAACCCCAATATTACTAGCTTAAAAGAAGGCCTGCCTTATGTTGGTCTCAACCATAGGGATATTAAAGCGGCCAGTGATAGATTAACAAGATTTGCACCCTATTTAGCACAGGTCTTTCCTGAGACGGCTGCAAGCAATGGCATTATTGAATCTGAGGTGGTCAGCATTAGCAAGATGCAAACACAGTTAGAGCGTGAATACACGACACTAATTACAGGAAAAATGATGTTAAAAAAAGATAGCCACTTACCTATATCAGGTTCAATTAAAGCGCGAGGTGGAATATACGAAGTATTAACACATGCAGAAAAGTTAGCGATAACTGCCGGTTTATTAGAAGAGTCTGATGATTATCGCAAACTAGATAGTGATCAGTTTAGAGCATTTTTTAAAGGTTACCGTATTGCCGTGGGTTCAACAGGTAATTTAGGCATGTCTATTGGCATTATGAGCGCTAAATTAGGTTTTTCTGTTTCTGTTCATATGTCTGCGGATGCAAGGCAATGGAAAAAGAATAAACTCCGTAGTCATGGCGTGAATGTTATTGAATATGAACAAGATTATAGTGTTGCAGTTGAGCAAGGTCGTCAACAGGCTGAGAATGATAATAATTGTTTCTTTATTGATGATGAAAATTCACAAACACTTTTTCTCGGCTATGCCGTTGCCGGCCAACGATTAAAAAAACAGTTCCATGCAATGGGAGTTCGCGTCGATCAAGCTCATCCACTATTTGTCTATTTACCCTGTGGTGTAGGTGGTGGCCCCGGCGGTGTTGCATTTGGTTTGAAAATGGCTTTTGGTGATAATGTGCATTGTATCTTTGCCGAACCAACACACTCACCATGCATGTTATTAGGTGTTTATACTGGATTACATGATGGGATTTCAGTTCAAGATCTCGGTATTGATAATATCACTGCCGCAGATGGGTTAGCGGTGGGTAGAGCATCAGGGTTTGTAGGCAGAGCGATGCAGCGTCTGTTGGATGGGTATTATACGATTTCAGATCAGCGGATGTATCATCATCTCGCTGAGATCAGTGAATTAGAAAACATTCAACTTGAGCCTTCTGCACTCGCTGGCATAGTAGGACCAATCATAGTGAATAAAAATATAGAGTATAAACATCGCTTACAGTTAGATGCGATTAAAATGCAAAATGCCACTCATTTAGTGTGGGCAACGGGTGGCGGCATGGTACCCAAAAAAGAGATGGATGATTATCTTGCTCAGTCGTTAACACCCATTTAATCGCAATAGTTTATAGTTAATTAGCTATTAGTAATGAACTCGGCACGAAGCAATAAACGTAACCTCTATTTCGAAGGTTAATATTTTTAAGGTAACTACTTGATTTAAATCATTTTATTTAAATAAAATAGTTATCTTAAAAATCGTGGGAAGTGCTTTCTATGGTAAAGTAGCCGGCTAGAGGACTAGCGATAAAGCCTAAAATTACTCCAGTATGAGGATTTGACCATGGTCTATTATGGTGGGCTTGCTAGTCAAATATAACTTAAATATGGAGTAGGTCTTTCTATTTGTTAGTGTAAATAGGTAAAACCGCAGTTTATGAAATTCAAATCAAACAAGTACAGTATTGAATCAACAGATTATCAGGTCGGTCAGGATAATTTTAATAAATGGGGCTTCGATGTCCACAACACAGTTTTCACTGCCTCAGTAGCGTTATCTATTCTTTTCATCGTCACTCTGCTAATGCTAGAGCCAGCCGACGCAAAAGCAGCCATTGACTCAATTAAGGGCTCTGTCCTGTCTAATTTTGACTTCTTATTTATGTGGGGAGCCAATATCTTATTAATCTTTGCCGTTGTATTAGCATTTTCACCCTTAGGTAAAATTCGCTTGGGTGGTGATAAAGCGACTACTGATTATTCAACAATGTCGTGGATTTCAATGCTATTTGCAGCAGGCATGGGAATTGGATTAATTTTCTGGGGTGTGGCAGAACCAACTGCTTTCTTTACAAATTGGTATGGAACCCCATTAAATGTAGAACCTTTTACGTCAGAAGGTCGTGAGCTAGCACTCGGTGCGACGGTTTTTCACTGGGGACTGCATGCTTGGGCTATCTATGGAATGACAGCGCTTTGTTTAGCTTATTTTGTATATAACAAAGGCCTGCCACTATCCATGCGCTCAGTATTTTATCCACTTTTAGGTGATAAAGTTTGGGGAATAACCGGTGATATTATTGATGTATTAACCGTATTAGTGACCTTATTTGGACTAGCAACTTCTCTTGGATTAGGCGGTGCACAGGCGGCGAGTGGTATTAGTCATGTTTTTGGTTTTGAAAATAGCCTTTATCTAAAGCAGTTCATTATTCTATTAATTATGGGGTTAGCTATTCTATCTGTCACTCGAGGAATGGATGGCGGAGTTAAACTGTTAAGTAACCTAAATATGGTCATTGCTTTTATATTCTTGGGGCTAATTGCTGCTTTTAATTTCAGCACGGTGCTTGATTCGTTGGCTACCGCAGTGATCGGTTATGTAAAAAATATAATCCCGTTAAGCCAGTCTTCAGGACGTGACGATACAACATGGCTGCATGGGTGGACAGTATTTTATTGGGCGTGGTGGGTTGCTTATGCACCTTTCTTTGGTATGTTTGTAGCACGTATTTCTAAAGGGCGTACGGTTCGTGAGTTTCTTATTTGCGTCATGGTTATTCCGACATTAGTCACCACAGCCTGGATGTCAGTGTTTGGTGGTGTAGCTATTGAACAGATCATTGATAAAGTTGGGTTGTTAGGTGCAGAGCAGGGGATTACAGATGTTTCTTTAAGCCTCTTTTACATGCTAGATGCTTACCCTCTCGGTGATGTTTTATCTGTTATCGCAGTTGTATTAATTGTTGTTTTCTTTGTAACTACATTAGATTCAGGCTCTATTGTTATCGATAGTATGACAGCGGGAGGAAAACTTGAAGTGCCAATGAAACAAAAAATAGTGTGGGCTATTATATCGGGTGTTATTGCCATGGTCATGCTGTGGATTGGCGGTACTCAGTCTATTCAAGCGTTGCAATCGATCACTATCATCGCAGCGCTACCTTTTACTATTATTCTTCTGCTTGGTTGCATAAGTTTGCTGAAAGGGTTATTAACTGAAGTAGATAAACCAAAGGTAATAGATGAGCAAATTAAGCAAAGCTAATAAATATATAACCAGTATTAAGGCTTTATAAAAAGCTCCTTTGTACCTGGTACAAAGGAGCTTTTTTCTATCAAAATATGAGCATTCAATGTTGTGACTGTTTTTTATTTTTTTGTTGCAAGTATTTTTATATAGTTAGCTTCTATTTACCTATCGCGATAAGTTGCAGGGAGCAGGGTATGAATCAAAAACTTGAACAAATCATTGGCTTAATTGATGATGTCAATAATGAAGATCCAAATAAAGAGTTAGTAGGGAATAAGGAGTGGCCGAAGGAACGTTTATATTCTCAACGCATGAGTGAAATGTTAAATCGTTTTAAACCTGACACCAACGAGCTATTAAAAATAGCGGTACATGGTCAACATATTCAACGCTGGAAATCGTTGCGTAGTGATTATCCGGTTGGAAAGCAAGGATATCACCAATGGCGATCTGAACTTTATAGCTTTCATGCAAATGCTGTTGCTACCTTAATGTTGCAAGCTGGATATGAACAAGACGAAATAGAGCAAGTTAAAAATGCCGTCGGTAAAAAAGCGATTAAACGAAACCCAGATAGTCAATTGGTCGAAGATGTCGCTGGTTTAGTGTTTATTGAATATTACATGTTAGCTTTTGCCCTAAAACATCCTGAATATACTGAAGAAAAATGGATTGGTATTATTCTCAAAACATGGCGAAAAATGTCAGAAGATGCACATCAATTTGTTTTAGCTGGGAAAATAGAATTACCCGAGCCTTTACAAAAGCTAATTGTTAAAGCTATTAGTTGATTTCAGCTTACTTCGTTTTATTTTAGGTCAGTTGGACATCTTGATTTGAATTCAAGTATTGAGATGTCTTATTTTTTATTATTTTGCTTATCTCAGATGTGGGGTTGTTACTTTAAAGTGCTTATAAGGATCTTCTGAGAGAATCTTATTGCCACCACTTTGTTTATTTATTTGGGGCTGAAAAAGTAAAGAAACAATTCTTTTCCTTCATGCTTTGATTCTAATATTAGTCGCTTGAAATAGTTGATTTTTTCTTTTGTTAAATCTTATTGGATAAGCTTGAAGTTATTATTTAAGTTGTTATATTGGGCTTATGAAAACATCAATATTTTATACTATTAATTTCTTAAGGAGCTTCGTCCTTAAATTCCCCTCTTAAGCGGGCATATGTCTATGCCCATCTGTATTTACAGATAACCTTTCCAATAAAATTAAACTGATGAGATGAATTAAACCCTTCCATAAATGGGTTTATTGTGACTTTTTTATATACATTTTATCTAAGTGTATGTGATTAATATTTATCAAAATAGATCAGGAGGCGATGTGAGTTGAATCTGAGTAAATTTTAGTTTTGTTACAAAAAAATATGTAATTAATCTGTTATTTATTATTTAGGTGATGATATGTCAAAGAGTGAAATGAAAAAGCCCGTTTTATCGTTGAAAGAAAAACGAAAACTTAAGAAAGAAGATAATAGCAATAAAATTGTAAAGCCTAGGAAAAGAAAAGGTTAAATAATGATGAGGCCATATATTGGCCTCATTTTAAATGCTTGAAAATCAGACATAACAATAGTCAAAATAGTTATGAAAATTGTAGGCAAGGTGCTGTCGTCATAGTGAAAATAACAAAATATATTTTATATTATTGAAAGGTATTTGTTATTTCTATTTTAAACCCACCCAATCTACGTTAACGAACGGTAAATTAATCTTTAACATTTCTACTAATAAATGTTCGGACTTGTGTTAGCGCTTTAAATAATTGTTGTATTAATAATACTGAGAATAAAAATGAATCAAAAACCAGAAATTACTATTTCATCCTTAGATTTAGATCGATTATATAACGTCATTGATCTGTTACCTAAAAACAGTGTGGCAGGAGTGAGTGGACTCGAAGAGGAGCTCGCTCGTGCCAATATAGTTGATCCTGAGCAGATTCGCCCGGATCTAGTTACCATGAATTCTACCGTCAAATTTTCTGTTGACTCATCGTTAAAAGAGTTTGTGCTTACACTTGTTTATCCAAAAGATATTGATTCAAAAGGTGAGAAGATATCAATATTAGCTCCCGTGGGAAGCGCTCTTCTTGGGCTCTCTCTAGGTGACAGAATTGAGTGGCCAAAACCAGGTGGCGGAACAATCAAAGTAATGATTAAAGAAATACTGTATCAACCAGAGAGAGACGGCGAATTTCACCGATAAGTCATATTTAAAAATTCTGTAAACATTGTGCCTCTGAGTAAATTATCGCTGCGCGTATATCATGTCACTGTGTATCTGAATGACACAACGGCAGCTGTCCATCAGGGCTACCAAGGCACAACTAAGTAAAAAATAAATATAAGCCAAGTAAAATAAATGCTTAATTTCAAGTGTTCTTTTTGAAATATGGCATTTTATTTTTGAGTTAAGAATAATGCGAGAGCGCATGTTGACGATTAAATTGCATAGCAATCTCTGATAGAGCTAAAATTTCATTCTAATTTTAAAGGGAGCATTTCATTGTGTGGATAATATATGCATTACTCGCTACTGTTTTTTTTGGTATGCGAGGGGTCTTATACCAATGGACATCACAGAAAAAGATGAACCGAAATTTATTCTTATTTGGCGTCTTTTTTGTAGGATTTTTAGTAAGTCTTTCTGGTGTCGCCTTTTTAGAACAACAATGGTATGGGTGGGCAGATGTTGCCGTTGGTTTCGCATTAGGCTTTGGTTCATTTGCCGCGAATGCTTTTTTACATAAAGGCTTTTCTATTGGAAAGGCTTCCCTTATTAGTATTTTGTCAGGGCTAACTCCCTTATTTGTACTCATTTTTGCTTTTTTATTATGGCAAGAAACCTTAACCACACTGCAATTGATTGGCTTTTTTATCATTTTTGGCGGTCTTTATATTATCCGCTACTCCAATGATATTTCGATAAGTAATTTACAAGGTGCGCAATGGGGGCTACTTGCCGCATTATTCTTTTCATTTAATGACTTATTAGGTAAGCAGTCCACTCTACTTGAGGCTGATACATTCGCCACATTAACCTCAATGTTTGGTTTTGGTAGTTTTCTTTTTGCGATGAGTTGGTTAGTAAATCGTAAAAAAATACTAGAGGATGAAAATGACACTCGTCCTAATTGGTCTGGATTAAAAACATTTTCCTGCGGCTTATTTATTGGTTTGACTAATGTCGCAGGCATGGTTGCAATAATATCTGCTTTTGCAATTGGCAACACAGGATTAGTCTCTGCTATTTCTGGAATGAATATCCTAATCATCCTGTTGTACTCCCGTATTATTTTAAAAGAATCTTTTACGCGCCAAGAGTTTTTAGGATTAGCTACCGCTTTCATAGGGGTTATAGTGCTGAGGTTGAGTTATTAATCATTTTAGTTTTGAAGCTAGTATCTAGAGCTATCTTATAGGTATCATTCAAACATATTCAGTACAGTTTGATTAATTTCTAGGTCGTAAAGGGGCACAAACCAAGATAGGAAAATTATTTAATTTCCTAAAGTGTCGTTGCTGAAATTCAATGTGAGTCTGTAGATTTAGTAAAATCCGACAGATGTAAAAGCCACCAAGGCTGTCATTGGAATTTTAACAAAAAGATGTATTAGTGAACGCACTCATAGCGCCCTAGAAACTTGAAAGTATATGCTTATAATTACGCTTGCTTTCGGGAATTAATGAGCATTAGGATTTTACTATAAAAAGTTTTTTTGGGAGCAAATTTCCTTAGACCATTTCTCTAAATTAGCGCAGTTAATGATTTTAGGTTGGCATAAAAAGCTACCAATTTCGGTAGCTTGAAAAATGTATATAACGGGTGTTATATCAAAGGTTAATTTTATGGCGAAGCAATTGGATAAAAAAATTCGTTTTATATCTGCTGTTCATCAATATCTAATAACACTTTTTGTTATTAATTAATTATGGGCAAGGCGAAAGCTATCTTACTGTTAATTTTATTTAAGCAGTGCATGATCATTCAAATCGACTTTGCTGGTAAGGAGCTTAAACTTTGCACTTTATTGGGATAAAGTGAGTGTAAATCGGATAGTCTCATCAGATAATAGAGCAAAATTTCTAACTCGCATGTGTCCCTTTTCTGCTTAGAAAAATATTTCGCTAATTATCCTAATCTCATCTGAGTCGTCTACTTATTGAGAATCAATTTCACTGAGTCAGAACAGAATTTCAAGCGGAAGGTGCGACTGGGAAAAAATTAGGTGGTATGATTATGGTGTTTTCATCTATCGGGAAAGTTAATTCGATACTAAAGAGAATTTTAAAGTTAGTAACTTGTTGATATTTAAGGTTAAATTTAACTCTTTCATCAAATATAATAAAGTTGATTTATTATACTTAGAAAACCAAGTTTATTGCTTTTACCATTAGCTACAATCTGATATATCCTCTATAATCCTTTTCTTTTTTTTACTACAGATATAAAGCTATGTTACTAACTATCCTTTACATTATCGGCATCTCAGCGGAAGCGATGACCGGGGCCATTTCAGCGGGCAGAAAAAAAATGGATTGGTTTGGGGTGATGTTTGTCGCCAGTGCAACGGCCATCGGCGGCGGTACGGTCCGTGATATAATTTTAGGTCACTACCCTGTTGGCTGGATAAAACACCCTGAATATATCATCATAACTTGCACTGCTGGCGTTTTGACCACATTAATTGCCCCTTGGGTAGCGCGTAACCAGCGACTTTTTATCGCATTAGATTCGATCGGCTTGGTTGTATTTAGTATTATAGGTTGTCGTGTCGCTATGGATATGGATCTGTCTCCGTTAATCTGTATTATTGCAGCGATCGTCACTGGTATATTCGGTGGCTTATTGCGCGATTTTATCTGCCGTCAACCACCGTTAGTATTACATAAAGAGTTGTATGCTTCAGTGGCGATGTTTTCAGCGAGTTTATACCTTCTACTGCATTGGTATGGCATCGACGAAATCATTGCCGTAGTCGTCACCTTGATATCGGGTTTCTGCCTGCGCATCGTAGCACTTAAATTTAGCTGGTCTTTACCTGTGTTTCATTTTGAACAAGAGCAGACAGAGCAGTAAACACATATCCAAAAAAAGTAATACAAACGATCAAATTAAATCCATGTAGATCGGCAAGTTATACCAAGAAAAAATAATCAAGAGCTCAATGATTGCGAAGAAAAAATGAGTACTAACAAGGTGTGAGTTGCAGGAGAGAGTTCTCCTGACTTCGCACACCGCAACCTTTAATTTCCCCTTATTTTTTACGGAATTCTCTTCAGTCCTATCTCAGTTGATGCAGATGTGAGTTAGCTTTCTGGCTTGTGAAGGGGCACAAAGCACCTCAGATATTTTACTCTATTTATCTGTTGAGCTCGCCCCATTTATGCTCGCTTCTCTATGCAGCGAGCAAAATCAACGTTTCTTACCAGAAAAATCGATTTGAACGATCATGTACTGCTTGAACGGTTTAGCTAAGGCGCTTTCACGCCAAAGCGGATTCATCTATCACTGCGACGAGTTATAAAGGAACGTTGTTAAAGGCGGATTCAATGAGTCCGGTATCGACTTTAGCTGAGTATTTACCAAAGTTTCGGGTATAGCCTGTAATAAGGCTTTTATGGATATGCTCTACTGCTTGGACGCGATCCAAAATATTTTGCTCTTTTAATAAAAACCAATTATCAACGACTTCTGACATACCGCCTTTGAAGTAATAGTCTGTTAATTTGTCGAATACTTATTATGTGCAGGCAATGAGTTTGTGGCTTTTTAAAATGCTTTAATGAATGGGGTTTCACCTGAAGCGAGTAAAAACTCATAAAATGTTAAGGACGTAAGTTGTATTGTTCAACTTTTCCTACTGGGAATGAGTTTAATAGCCCGAAGTTAGAACCATTGACTGCGACATACATGGTCTGCGCTTGTCTACAAAGTACTTCAGAGAGGTAGCGGCTCTTTGGCATTCGCCAATTTCATCCTGAATCAGTAAGTCAGTGTTAGGATTAAATACTTCATTAGTGAGTCGTTCAATATTGGAAATAATATCTTCAGATGTTAATGAGCCCGCAAAAGGGTCTGCCATTTCTGGTGATTCAAGAAAACGAGACGCAGTACATTATCAAAGTACTTACTGAATAAACGTTGTAGAAAGTAAGTTTTGCCTGTTTATGAGCACCATCGATTAATAAGGGTTTACGTGTTTCCTTTTCTTTCCACTCAATTAATCTGTTTATGCATGATCTTTTCATACAGACACTTTTGCACCTTACCCCAAGTTATTTGTGTAATGACACTTTTACGCGCATTAAAGTGTGTTTTTTGTTTGTTGAAGGGCTATGTTAGGCATAAAAATTTTGTCTCTGCACTGTTATTAAATGACATTTTTAAGTAATCATTTTCTGTTATCATTGTTCTTTTAAAATGTCAGTTGAAGGTTAGTAACAATCACTTCTTTAATGTGAATGGTACAACACTCTGATTTGGCTTATTGATCGTCCCTTATTTTATTCTTGGTGTTTTATGCAAAATTTCCCTACAAACCGTTTCTCTATTGCTCCTATGCTTGATTGGACTGATTTTTAGAGTGTTACTTGATTTCTGGTGGTAGAGGTGGACTATAGGCGTACCATTTTTAAATTTAAGCTAAAAGGCGTACCGAGATAATCTAGTTATAATTACTACTTAAATTCCCAACCTCCTTACCTTTTAACCTTTATAGATGTTATTGCAGCCTGTTTTTCTTTTAGATATGGAAAAGAGAATGAGCGTTATAGTAAATACTTACTACTACGACTTCGTAATCGATAGTCTTTTATCACCTCAGAATAAAAATACAGCAAATAAAAAACCAAATTTAGTCTATATTTGGTCTTTTTTGTTTTTGGTGGTAAAATACTTATGTTGATGTGATTTATTTCAGATTGGCTTCTATGGAATAGTATGTGTGGTGATAACTAACGTGAATACATTTCTTATTTAAAAGGAGAATAGTTATGCATGTAGAAACAATAAGTTTTTTAAAAAAAAATGCAGCGAATCTTCCATTGGAAGAGCCGTTGATTATTACTCAGAATGGTAAACCCGCTTATGTTATCGAATCTATTCAAGATAGAGAAGAGCGTGAAGAGGCTATTGCCCTATTAAAACTTGTTAGCTTTGCAAAAAACGATAAACAAGCAGGACGAGTAATGTCATCCAGCTCTTTTAAGGAACGGTTAGCACAACGTAAATCATCCTTAACGGAGTTAAATAATAATGACCAGAGTAAGTAAAGTAAGTATTGAATATACCGAAACATTTAGTAATTCTACAGATCTGGCTATAACACATTTTATGCGCTGGAATGGCGAGGTAAGTGTTTTAGAAAAAATAGAAGAAACAATCAGTACTTTTGAAAATGCAATAAGCGACAACCCGTTTATATATCCTGTATCACCCAGCCTTTTCGATGTGGCAGGTATCTCAAGTGTACGAGAGGCAAATATAAACGGCTATAGATTACTATATGAAGTCGAGGAACACGTAGGAAAAAAGATGATCACGGCTTTTCTTTTATTAGGTCAACGTCAGTCCGTTAGAGAACAACTAATTAAACATTGTTTGATACAACGGTAGAGTATTACTGTACCCCCTTCATCGCGGGCTTCTTCATTATTACTAAATTACTATTCTCTGAGGTTACACAAGGAGATGGCTTAATTCAGCTACGTATACAGCTGAGGAGTCAAGTAAAACAGGCCACCTTAATAAAGAGTTTTAAGTTTTTTCTCTGAGTTGTAATTTTTTATTTATTAGACGATAAAGATCGTCTCAGCTATTCAAAAAATCGATTAGCTCTTAAAAATAAGTTACATTATATCCCTCGCAAAGGCGTACTGGGGCTAACGGGGTTTAGTTATCGCTCTAATTGGCAGCATTAACCTCTAATTCCAAAGTTAATATCTAGATCTATCTTTGTAGTGGTACAGTTATACTTCTCATTTAAATATATTCGTAGACAACTCATATTATGAGGCGCATATATGCGCCTTAGAAAATTATTAGTTTTTTATTTCTAAGCTTCTAAAACTCTTAAATAATATTATTTAGCATAACAATTAAGCTCTTTTACTTTATTTTCTATTAATGATCAAATCTGATAATGGGCTTCTTACACAATTTGCACCAGCCTGTAATACATGAGTGTATATTTGTGTCGTACGGATATCTGTGTGCCCCAATTGCTCTTGAACCGTCCGGATATCTGCACCACGCTGTAATAGGTGTGTTGCAAAAGAATGCCGCAAAGTATGGCAAGTCACTTGTTTATTAAAGTTTAATTTACGTGATGCATTTTTTACTGCTTTTTGTATATTACTTTCATGAATATGGTGTCGTCTTAGGTATGTCGTACCAGGTTCAAATGAGAGTCGTGAAGAAGGAAATAAATATTGCCACTTTAATTCTTTAGCTGCATTTGGGTATTTACCTGCTAGTGCATGAGGTAAATATACTCCTTGAAAATCGACTCGTTGCATATCTTGCTGATAAAACAAATTAACTTTAGCGATCTGATCCTGTAATTGTCCTATTAATTCAGGTGCTAATGTAACGCTGCGGTGCTTTCCTCCTTTTCCTCGCCAAATGTTTATTGATAGATAATCAAAGTTGATATCTTGAATTCGTAAATTGACTGCCTCCATTAATCTTAATCCACTACCATAGAGGAGGTAACAAGGTAGTGTTACTGAGCTAGGTAGAGAATTAAGTAATAAACTCACTTCTTCAAGTGTTAATACCACAGGTAACTTTGGTTGTGTATTTGTCCTTTTAAAGTTGAGCTTTAATGTTAATGGTTTATCTAAAAATTCGCGATACAAATACACTAATGCATTCAGTGCTAATGCTTGCGTTTTAGGAGCTACTCTTTTCGTGTTGGCAAGGTATGAAAGGAAGGACTCTACTTCATGATCATGACATTCAAAGGGATGTATTTTATTATTAAAGTAAATATAAAATTTTATCCAATACAAATAAGCCTTAATAGATTTTTCAGCATAGAATTTAACACGCATACTTTCTGCTACAGCATTTAAAAATGGAGACTTCATCTATTTCTCTCCTTTAAATTTTTATATGGTTTTATATACAGTGTAGTCGATATTCCATATTTCCACTGTTAATTCGGACTTTTTCCATCTATCCACATGACAACTATTTGATTAACCATCTTAATTGTTTGATTTTGTGTGCGATAAAGGTATTGTTATGTTAATTTTGACAAATTAATATATTCCGTATTTCTACCAAAAATATGGAATTTTTCGGTTTAATAAACTGTTAGCTGGCTTACGGTAGCGTGCTTTTGGGTTTTGTGGGCTTTCTTGTATTTCGTAGTTCACTTTTCTATCTCGGGGTTTTTCCTCGTGGGTTTAACGTGATTTTTGAAGGTTGCTAGTTTTTGTGTGTAACCTTGGGTTTGTACTCGATTTACAATAAATGTTCAGCTTCATATTCGTTGTGCAAATTTCCAAAAAATAGTAGTTTAGTAATCTGATTAAGGTTACTTTAAGCCGTGCTAACAAGGCATTTAAACGGAACTAAAACAGTGGGTTACGTTTCGCTTCGCTACACATTATAACCCACTATTTTAGTCCGCTTAATGCGGCGTTAGTTGGCCTTTAAATTTACTTAGTTTGATATGTTTAAATCGATGAGTAATTGATACGAATTGAGTTGTGAAATACGCATCAATTCGGTGCGTAGAAATTGTATTTAGTTAGCGCATTCAGCCGCATTAAGGTATTTTCGCCAATAGAGTTTTAACTTTTATAAAAACCAAAAGCTTAGTTTTTCGTAATCTCAGGCTTCATTTGGTTTTCAGCTTCGTAAAGTATTGGAGGGACTATTTTGCTAAATATGGTTTGTAGTTTCCGCTTTGTATCTGAGTAATCGATACCGAAATAAGGCCAGAATTAACGGTTGTTGCTAGTTTTTGAACCGGCTTCAACTAACAAGCAATTTAAACGGAACTAAAACAGTTCGTTATTTTTGCAAAAACAAAGGGCGCAAAAATACCGCCCAATTTTAGTCCGCTTAATGTGGGCGTTATGTTTCTTTTTGAGGGTTAATGTTGAATTCAATTCATGATAAAACTAAGGGCCAAATTTTAGATGAAATGGCTAGCTCACCTCGAACGGGTGAAAGGATTAACGAAGTCGAGAAAGCTGCGATTTCAGTTAAATGTTCAGAGGATATTGTGAATGCTCTAACAAGTTTAGAGGCGCAACTTAAGTTAAACTCAGATTCATCAGATAGAGTCGGAAATAAAATATTTTGGTTAAACATCGTGCTAGCAATTGCAACTGCGGTTGGAGCTGCAGCCACAGTGTTTATTGCAATAAAAACATAACAAGACGCATCAAATCAGACGTCACAAATTGTCCGATTTTTTGCTTAAAAGAAAAGGACGCAAAAAAGCGTCCAATATGTTCCGCAGTTTATGCGGGCGTTATGCATATCGGTCAATCTAAATTCAGCAGTCTAGGAATATAAATAATATGTTACTCACGGAAGTTATAACAATTAACTATAAAAGTGCTCAAAACACCTTGTTGCAAGTCAATGAAAACTCTCCTGCAATTCTTATCGGTGAAAATGACAGTGGAAAGACAACATCACTAAACTCAGTTCGTTTACTTTTAGATCATTCATTCTCCATTTCAATACCTAACGATAGAAGCGAAAAGAATGATCTTTCTCATACAGCCTTAACAAGTACAGAAATAAATGCTTACTTGGTTGAAAGAGACCTTCCTCAATTATTCGTACCAGATGAAGATGACCAACAGAAGTTCATAGTATGTATTGGAAAGTTTAAAATAGAACATTTCGATCTAGAGGTTGAAGATATATCGAATCATTTACGCTGGGTAATGGAATCGGCGAGGTTAAGAGATGACCAAAATCGTTATTTTTATAAGGCTAGAGTAATAAATGCTTCTTCAGGTTCAACTGAAGTTTATTATTTAAATGACCATCCAGAATTAGATGACCTAAACACTATATACAGTTTAGGGCAGGCACCAATTAATACTGCTTTGAGGACACATAATCCTAATAATGAACATCTAGTAAATGACAATGATTTAGGCAATTTTACTATTTATGAAAAAATGCGTTCAATACTCAACACCGTTCCTTGTACTCATAAATTTGTTAAATTCAGCGATGATGCAAAACATAAAAAATGGAAAAATGATTTGCAAGCCGTGTATCCTGAATATGCATACCTTAGTTGGAATGAATCACTTGAAGGTATAACTAAGGCGGCAAATGCTATTCTATCGGATTCAATTGAAGTTGAGGTTAATAGAGCAAAAATAATTTCTTCAAGACTCAGAACTAGAGCTCAAGCCAAAATCAATCAAAAACTTGAAGACCTTGGCATTCATAATGAAGTGCCAAGTATCCAAAGTATCAGCGCAAGCGTGAATTTTGAATTAAAAAATCAACTTACAGACTTATTTGTCGGTAAAGATAGCTCTGAAGATAATGTACATATCGATAACCAAGGTGAAGGAATAAAGCGTCAAATATGGTTTGCTTTATTAAAACTGCAAGCTGAACAAAGCACTACTAGTAATAAACGATATGTCTGGTGTTTTGATGAACCAGAGACCCACTTGCACCCAAAAGCACAGCGAGATTTTATAAGCACCCTCAGACTTCTTTCAGAACTACACTTTCAAATTATTGTTAGTACACATAGTACGATTTTTGTTAATGCTTCAAAGTTAGAAGATATAAATACGTTTAGAATTGACAATAATTACACTCAAATAGGCGCCATTGATGAAGTTGAAGATGTTTTTGATAGTTTAGGTGTTATGAATAGTGACTTCTTATTTTTTAATAAATTTTTAATTGTGGAAGGTAATACTGAACAAGCTCTAATTCCAATGCTTTATCAAAAGTACACTGGTAGGACTATTCGAGAGGACAATATCCAACAAATTAATTTGAAAGGGTGCAGTAATGAGGATGTTGCTAATAACTTATTAGATAGCCTAATTGAAGGCTTTGCAAAGCGTGATGATATTTCAGTGTATATTTTTGATGCAGATACTAATAAAGAAGAGAATGATCAAATATTTGTTGTGGGTAAGCAAGATCTTGAAGATTCACTTCCCGCATCTATTTGGCCACGCATCGTTGCGCAAGTATACACAACTGATATAGAAGTAACACAGCAAGAAATAGTTAATATTATTGAAGACATCCCAGAAGCTCAACAAGGAAGCCCATTGCAAGCTAACCAAAAATTTGCACCTAAACTACAGGCACTCATTCGCCAAAAACTTGACCTTATTGGTGAGCCTGAAAGAATTACGGAATGGCCGAATAAGAGCTTCGATTGGGGGACTATAATTGGTCGTCACATGGTAGTAGATGATATTCCAGAGCCTATTAAACGTGCGTTTGACGCGCTTAACTAAATATATGCATAACAAGTTGCTTAAACGGAAAAATAACAGTTGGCCATCGCTTCGCGATTATAGCCAACCATTATTTTCCGCTTAGCAAGGCGTTAGCAGTCTATCACCTGTAAGGATACCTATGCGAAATTGGATCAAAACGCTGTTGTTTGTCTCTTCATTCTCACCAACACTATTAGCTTTAGCATATGTTAGATATAACATTGGTGGATTTGATACAGAAGTTTTTCAGCTAATTATCATATCAATACTTGGAACGGCTCTACCATTGTTAATCCTTGCTAAAGTTACGAGTTCAACCGAAGCATTAAGGTTTGAATGTAAAAAAATAGAATCGAGCGATTTATATCTTCTTGCATTTGTAGCGAGTTATACAGCACCCATTATTATGAGAGCTGTTGAATTGGATTTGACAATAATATCAGCTTTGACTCTTATTCTGGTTGCTGTGTTGTGGGTTATGGCATCAATACCGTCTCATCCAATTTTATATTTATTCAAATATCGTTTTTATAAAGTTGAATCTGACAGTGGTGTTGTTTTTACTCTCCTTACAAGACGAGAACTAAAAGATCCAAAAAATATAAAGTTAGTAAAACCTATTTCACACAGCATGCTTATGGAGAAGTTATAATGTTACTCAGTTTGTTCGCTTTAACTAATGATCCCGCAAAAAGAATAGTGAGGTTCAAACTTACCGAAGAAGTTCAAGCTGAACTATCAACTTTGATTCTTGAGCAGAATGCTGCTTTTGATGCAGTAATCGAGGAACAAATTGAATTTGATGGTAAATATAAACCTGATCAAGGGGAGGCTCTTTACATTAATCATTATGATGATATTGATAACCTTGAAGCCTCAATCAGAAACCCGTTAGGTGTTGAAGAAATAGTCCCTTGTAATAACTTTTTTACCAATATTAAAGCGCTGTTCTCTGGTTGTGAAGTTGAAGGTGGCTCTATCAGAGTAATGATTCAATATTTCGATAAACGTAAGATAATTTCGACTAATGGGTTATCTATATTCCATTCTGGAGACGTTTACAAAAAAATTGAAGGTGTCGGAATATCAGTCGATACTAAGCTCTCCGCTATATTACAGGATGGTAAGCTAACATTTTTTAGTTTTCATTTACTCCGACAAGTGTTCGATTTAACCGAGTATTATAAAGAGGCTACAAATGACGATATTACAGATTTTGCAGCGATGGATATTTTTAAAGTACATAATTTAGAACAACTGGTTAATATGGCAGATAGTTGGATTAGAAGAAAAATTTCTTTAGTGCAACAAAGTGAAATATTAAATAATGTGCCTTTAAATCAAATGAAGGCTGTTGCATTAGAATTTAGTATACCTTTTGAAACTGTTACGGAAGATGGTTGTGAGATGCTGAAATTACCATGCAAAAAACCAGATTTAAAAAAGCTATTGCGCTTTTTAGATGAAGATTATTATCGATCTCCATTATCAAATACCAACTTTGTAACAAACTCAAAACGAGAGGCGTAAATGACTGCTAACAAAGCAATCAAATCGGACGCATTACGGTTGCCACGGTTTTTGCTAAAAACCAAAAGCGCAAAAACAGCGGCAACCTACGCGCCATTTATTGCGGGCGTTATATGCTATTAAAAATTAGTTTTAGATAAAGTGCTTTCTAGTGCGTAGTTTTTCGCTAAAACTGGTTTAATGCAGGTCACTAATAAGCTTTCCCTAATTACCTTTTTCAAAGGTGCAAAGCTATTAGTTTTGTTCAACCTTAACGTGTAGCGTAAAAGTTCACGGTTAGGTTGTTTTATTACGGTAGCCTTAAGTTATTGTATCGCTTGGTTTTGACCGCGTTGCATCTAACAAGGCTATCAAACGGACACGTACAGTTTGCTCGCGCTCCGCGCAGTTTAGCAAATTGTACTTAGCCGCTTATAGCGGCGTTAGGTGGTCGTAGTGTGTTGTTCACATAAAATTTCGGAGTTGAAACTTTGGGTAAAAAAAATCGTAAAGTAAAATATGACGTAGTTGAAACGCTTCGTTTTAAATCATTTCCTCCAGAATATGAAGAATTAACTAAAAATCTATATACCAAAGCTTGTAAAGGCTCTGAACATCTTTGGAATCAAATAAACACAGTCGATGACTTACGAAATAACAAAGAACTTAAGGACGATTTCTATACGTCTGCAAACAAAGGAATGAAATCTGCTCAAGATGAAATTGTGTCAATTGTTCAGAGCAAGGATAAATTAGATTTCTCAAAAGAACTTTTGCTTAGGGGGATTGCTGATGCAATCGCTTGGCAACTATTAGGGCATCAACTATGCCATGCTCGAAGATTTTTTAAATCCATCAAACAGCCTGATTTATATAATTGTAATTTCGATTCAGTAGTTTTCGCAGCCAAAGATAATGATGAAAAAAAACCTAGCTCAATATCACTAATTTCGGATTTAACCTCATTTATACAAGTCGGTGATTTATTAATATGTGATCCTAAAAAAGGAATAACGATTGCAGAAGTAAAAGAAGGCGTAATGAATGCCAAAATTGGTGATTTTATGAAGTTTTACATGGAATCGCAATGTGATAGAGCTTTGTATTATTTTGCTGAAAAAGAAGGTGATAAAGCTGTTAAACAACTCCAAAGGATGTTTAGGCAAGCGAGTAGAATGTCACATGTGTCTACTGTTATGTCTACCGGTCAGGGTGTTGATCCAGATACAAAAGAAACAATAAATATACCCGAACCATTTTTTGAAATCGAAAGCTGGGATGATCGACTAGTAAATACATTAAATGAAGCGGACAAGAAGGGATGGGCGATCGATGTCATAGATAACTGCGTTTTTCTGGGAGTCTATGCCTCAGAAGAGGCTCGTATGGGCGGGCATATAATATTCAATTCTTGGTTTGATAATTCAGGTGGAACTCCTGAATGTCCTAGAGCCTTATTAATTGATAGCATGCGGAACCCTCTTGCTTTACCTGTTTTCAGTCGGAACTTGCCAGATAATCATAAATTTGATGTTCTTTTTGGTCGTAAGCAAGTGTGTATGGCGATATGTATAGAATCTTTGCTTAAAGAATGTGAAAAAGTTGGCTTGTCTGTTCGTTTTGCTACTAATAAAGAACGTGGACGTTTAGATAAAACTGGTAACAGGCCTTATAAACATAAAGGTAAAGCAATCTTTATTGGCAACGGTAAAACGGAAGTTGTTTTAATGGATGGTATATTTCTTAGAGTAATGCACCACGGTCAAAGTCCTATATCATTAATCAAAATGATGATTGATGGAATGGACAAAACCACCTAACAAGGGCATTTAAACGGAACTAAAACAGTTGGTTAGATTTCGCTTCGCTCCACATTATAACCAACAGTTTTAGTCCGCTTAATGCGGCGTTGGTATGACTTCCCACGTCAATATAAATATTACTTTTCCCTGCTCAGTATATTTAGAGCCTTATAGTTTTCTCTGTTATTAAGAGAATTAACGTACAGAATGAAGCAAGTAATTTCGTCG
>NZ_JACJDP010000048.1:0-28848 GCF_014163575.1 Psychromonas sp. SR45-3 | reverse complement strand
AGAAACTAAGGTTGAAGAAACTAAACTTGAGCAAACTGTCGCTGAAGTTAAGGTAGAAGAAATTAAGGCTGAAGAAGTTGAAACTGAAATCGCGCCTGTTGTGGATAAAGTAGAAGACGTTGCACAAGTTGTTAGCAACCAATCGACCTCAAGTTTGCGCGGCACCATCAGCAACGCTAAGGGTAAATCAACTTCAGCAATGGTTAAAACAATTTCAGAGCCTTTAGATTTAACTAAAGAGATTCAAATTGTAGCTGCAACTGAACGCCAAGTAATTGTGAAAGCTTCACAACAAGCTGGTAGTTCATTCGCAAGTAACCGAGCAAGTAGCGAAATGGTAAAAACTTCTTTATAATTTAGTAGTTTTTACCTATCAATGAGAACGGATATTTCGATGAGATATCCGTTTTTTTTTACTGAAATTGTCAGTTCAAAAGTTTAGTATTAATAAACTTTATCAATTATTAATTAGCGCAGTTTAAAAAATACAACTAGCTAATCTTTTTATTATTCAAGGTAACGATATGAGCGAAACTATACATAAAAAATTGTTAATTCTAGGATCTGGCCCTGCAGGTTACACGGCCGCAGTTTATGCCGCACGTGCAAACCTTAACCCTGTTATGATCACGGGTATGCAGCAAGGTGGACAATTAACAACAACAACTGAAGTAGAAAATTGGCCGGGCGGCGCAGCGGATATGACAGGTCCTGGTCTAATGGAAAGTATGAAAGAACATGCTTTACGTTTTGATACGGAAATCATTTTTGACCATATCAACGAAGTTGAATTAACTAAACGCCCTTTCACATTAAAAGGCGATACTGGCACTTACACTTGTGATGCGTTGATCATTGCAACGGGAGCTTCTGCTCGTTATTTAGGCTTAGACTCTGAAGAAGCATTTAAAGGTCGCGGTGTCTCTGCTTGTGCAACCTGTGATGGTTTCTTTTACCGTAACCAAAAAGTAGCGGTTGTGGGTGGTGGTAATACGGCTGTTGAAGAAGCCTTATATCTATCAAATATTGCCTCTGAAGTGCATTTAATACATCGCCGTACTGGTTTCCGTTCTGAAAAAATTCTTTTGGACCGATTAAATGAGAAAGTTAAAAATGGTAATATCATCTTACATACTGATCGCACTTTAGATGAAGTATTAGGTGATGATATGGGCGTAACAGGATTACGTTTAAAAGATACATTATCAGACAAAACAGAAGAACTGGCAGTAATGGGTGTGTTTATTGCCATTGGTCATAAGCCGAATACAGATATGTTTGCAGGCCAATTAGACATGAACCATGGTTACTTAAAAGTACAAACAGGTAGCGAGGGTAATGCAACTCAAACTTCTATTGAAGGTGTTTTTGCCGCCGGTGATGTGTCTGATCATATTTATCGTCAAGCAATCACTTCTGCAGGAACAGGTTGTATGGCCGCACTAGATGCTGAAAAATACCTAGATAACTTGTAATAACTTTTACAAACTAGTGTACAAAAAAAGACTGCATTTGCAGTCTTTTTTTATTTATGAAAATAATGATAAACAGAAAATTAGTTAACAATATTCACGCAAATTATGAGTGAAATTCATTACAAGCGAACAACGTATTTTCAATTAATGTTGCTACTGTCATTGGCCCTACACCACCTGGTACTGGTGATATCCATGCAGCTCTTTCTTTCGCTACATCAAACTCTACATCACCGGTTATTTTACCATTTTCTAAACGATTAATACCTACATCTAATACAATTGCACCTTCTTTTATCCATGCGCCGGGAATAAAGTTGGCTTGTCCACGTGCAACCACTAAGACTTCAGCTTGACGAACATGGTACTCAAGATCCCTAGTAAAACGATGACAAGTAGTGGTAGTACATCCCGCTAATAAAAGCTCTAACGTCATCGGACGCCCCACTATGTTTGAGGCACCAACAACTACAGCGTGCATACCACGAATATCAACACCAATTGCTTCAATCATAGAGATCATGCCACGCGGAGTACACGATCTTAATAAGGGGATACGTTGTGCTAAACGGCCAACATTGTAAGGATGAAACCCATCTACGTCTTTGCTTGGAGTAATACGCTCTATCACCGATGTTTCATCTAACCCATCAGGCAATGGAAATTGCACTAAAATACCATCAATGGTCTTATCGCCATTCAATTCGTCAATTAATGCTAATAATGTCTCTTGAGAAGTTGATTCTGGTAAATCATAAGCTTTCGAAGCAAACCCTACTTTTTCACAGGTACGGCGCTTACTTTGTACATATATTTGTGAAGCAGGATCGCCCCCTACCAATATAACGGCAAGTCCAGGTACGCGTAACCCTTTTTCTTTCCGTTTATTTACACCCACAGTTACCTTATCGGTAATTGCAGCGGCAATCGCTTTTCCATCAATGATTTGTGCGGACATCAAACATTACTCTTTTTAGTTAAAAAAATTCCACGCTATTGTCGCAAAAGTCACTTAAAATGTCACATCAAAGATACAAAATTTAGTAACTTAGCGTTAGGGTTTTAAGGTAATATCCTGACTTTAAATCAAAATTAGTTGGTTTTTTATTTAACGCAGTAAGTTACTTGAAAAATAGGCTGATATTAATATAAGTATTCAATAATATGTTGCTCCGAGTTATGGGAATAACAGCATCTATCTTTACATTATTGAGTATTGAAACCATGAGAAGTCATCTATGCAAAACCCTTTAACGTTGATGGTTAGACGCTTAATTTCCGACTCCAATGCCCACTCTGGTTTTAGAGTCGTGATTGCAATGACCTGTACTTTTATCCCTGCTATATTTGATCTCGATATTGGTTTATTTGAACAATCCAATTTAGCCATTTCATTGTCACTATGTTTAGGGGTAATGGCTTCAGCGATTGTAGAGGTAGATGAAAATACTAAAGACAGACAAAAATTCATTGCAACCGTCATAGCCTGTTTTTTTATCGCCGCATCCAGTGTGGAACTGTTACTGCCCTACCCACTTTTTTTTGCCATTGGTTTAGGCACATCTTCCTTTGCATTTATGATGTTGGCAAGTTTAGGTATGCATTATAGTAAAATTGGCTTTGGTGCCATTTTAATTGCTATCTATACCATGATAGGACATCGAGATAACGTTGCTTGGTTTGAACAACCATTGTTATTAGCCATAGGCGTATTATGGTATGGATTATTTGCTATTTTTTGGTCCCATTTTAGCCCTAACCGCACTATTCGGGAACAACTGGCACAACTATTTTATGCCATCAGCCGTTATCAACATCAAAAATCAGACCTCTTTGATGCTCAAAAAGGTAATTCACGAAAAGCCATCACTGAAACACGACAAAAATTAGCCCAACTGAATATCAGTATAATGGTGCGATTAGAATCATCACGGGATATGATTCGAGGTCAATACCGAGCAAATAACCACCAGCGCGAATTGAGTTTATTAAATCAATACTATTTGGTCGCGGAGCAAATACATGAACGTATTAGTGCTAGCCAATACTTATATAGCCAACTAGAGCATACCTTTGGTCGCAGTCAAATTCTAGAAGGCTTTCACCAACTATTTTTACAACTCAGCGATGATTGTCATATGCTGGGTGCCAGTATCAATGATAAAAAACAATACCAACACTCAAGACGTTTGAAGTGGACCATTCACGCCCTTTCAGATCAACTTTATTTATTAAAGCAAAAACTGCAATTATTTGATAATAATCAAGAGGCAATGCAAGCTTTACAAGCTATTTACGACAACCTCGAAGGGATAGATTGCTTGCTCGTTTCTTTGGAAGATATTCATAAGCTTCATAAATCAGGACATAGCGACCCGATTATCGTTGATAATGAGCCACAACTTAAAAACTCATTCTTGAAAAGCATTCACGATGCATACCTACAAAAAACCGGCGTATATAAGCATGCGGTACGGATCAGTTTATCGCTGGTATTTGCCTATTTAATTCAAGTTCAATTCCAACTTCATAACGGCTTCTGGATTTTATCGACGGTGCTGTTTGTTTGCCAGCCTAGTTTTAGCGAGACTCGTAAACGTTTAGTGTTAAGGAGTTTTGGCACCCTACTCGGTATTTTAATGTGTTTCCCGGCGTTCATATTGATCGAAAATATTCCCGTACAAATTGTATTAATGATTTTATCTGCCTTTTTATTCATTAATTACGTCAGAACAAACTACGGTTTAGCCGTTATTTTTATCACTTTATTCGTGATGTTCTTAACTAATTTACTCGCACATTCCGGAGTCGATGTCTTATATGAGCGTATTTATGAAACCATCATAGGCTGTGTGTTGAGTGCAATAGCGATCAGCGTTATTTATCCTGATTGGCAGTTCAAACGTTTTCCCGCAATGGTCAATGGTTTATTGCTCAATAGCAGTCGTTATTTCAAGCAAATCGCTCAGCAGTACCAGTTTGGTCGTAGTGAAAGTATGGTTTTCAGACAAACCCGTTTTGCTTCTTTTAAAGCGGATGCAGGTTTAACCACTGCTTGGCAAAGTATGTTATTTGAACCAAGTTCAAAACAGCACCTTAAACAAGAAATGTATGGACTAGTAAACCGTTGTGATGCGCTCAACTGCTATATGGCAGCACTCTCTTCACATCGCCATAAAATAGAGACTCATCAAGATTTAGCAATATTACAGCGTCTTTTTGATAGCACCGCAGAACAAATTTTATATACCTACCGGCCGGAGCTAAAACAGACAGCAATTGATAAAATTGAGATTGAATCTTTTGAATCTTATAAACAAGGTTTATCAGATGAATCCAAATTAATCGTTGAACAATTACGTTTAATTGCTTTTACCGCCATGGATATTCAAGTACTACTGCAACAAATTGAAAGTAAAGTCTCAGATTAATATTTTTGAATAGGCAACTGAATATTTTTGATATAGAATTTTGCACCCATTAAGCGTTCATTAGTTAGAGGAATTAAACTTGATATTTAACGGTCAAGAAATAGCAACAGATGCGCAGGGTTACCTACTTGATGCTAAGGGTTGGGATGTATCTCTCGCGGCTGCTATCGCTGATTTAGAAAACATCACCATGACTGACGAGCATTGGCAAGTTATCTATTTTGTACGCGATTTTTATGAGCAGTTTAATACCTCTCCGGCAATACGCGCATTAGTAAAGGCGATGCAAAACAAGTATGGCGCGGAGAAAATAAATAGCCGTTATTTATACCGATTATTCCCAGACGGGCCAGCAAAACAAGCGACTAAAATTGCCGGTTTACCTAAACCTGCACGATGTATATAAGCACTACATAAAGGAAATATAATATGCCTAAGGCAAGTGATATCAAAAAAAATACAGCTGTTGAATTTAACAACAGTGTTTACATTATCAAAGACATTGAACGCTCAGTACCTCAGGGCCGTGCAGGTGGTAGTTTATATCGCATGCGTATGTACGATGTAGTATCCGGCGCAAAAACCGACGAAACCTTTAAAGACAGCGATATGTTAACACTGGCTGACTTAATTCGTCGTAATGTTATGTTTTCATACCTTGATGGTGATGAGCTAGTATTCATGGACAACGAAGACTACACGCCATACAACTTAAATAAAGGAAGCATCGCTGATGAAGTTTTATTTATTGATGAAAATACACAGGGTCTACAAGTCGTTATTGTTGATGGCTCACCCGTTGGTGTTGAATTACCAGCCAGTGTCGATTTAACTATTGTAGAAACAGACCCTTCAATCAAAGGCGGTTCAGCGACTGCACGTACTAAACCAGCTATTTTATCTACTGGTTTAACCGTACAAGTGCCTGAGCATATTTCAACTGGCGACAAAATACGTGTAAACACTACTGAGAAGAAATTTATGGGTCGTGCATAACTTTAATGTCGATTCTAATCTAACAATGTAGGCCTACACTAAATCTACCTTAGGAAAACCATTCCTCTTTTAAGTAATTGAGGGTATTCGGTAAACTCCTCGATAAGAAGCCGGTTTTTAAACCGGCTTCTCTTTACAATGCAATAAAAGATTTTGCGATACCCCAATAAATAATTTTCAAAAATCATCCCTTCCTTAAAAACGTGATCGTCTTCAATACTAAACCAACCAATACAATCCATTATGTCGTATGTCTATGTAATACCAACTCGACTAACTGATCGATCTTACAGGTTAAAAGGAACTATTTTCGCGTTAAAAATTTTGTAAAGGGAACAACCATTTATGGCAACTTTTGCCTTAAACTAGCTCCTTTTTCCTGCGTAACATTTGATCATTAAATTAACGAAATTGGTATAAATAGTGTATGAATGTGTCAAGCAACCTGCTATTTTAAGACTATTGATTGTTAACTGATTTATTTCTAAAAATGGGATTTACTATGGATATTTTGTTTGAGTACTTTTTAAGAATAGAAATTTTTATTCTTGTGTTAGTGATCGTTATTTTAAAGTCATCAATCATTTTTGTTCCGCAAAATCGAGCTTACATGATTGAAAGATTTGGTAAATACCAATCAACTCGAGAAGCAGGCCTTAATTTTATTATTCCGTTTATAGATCGTATTGGTGCTGATAGATCGTTAAAAGAACAAGCTGTCGATGTACCGAGTCAAAGTGCGATCACTCGGGATAACATTTCACTTAGTGTCGATGGTGTTTTGTATTTCAGAGTGTTAGATCCGGTGAAGGCCAGTTACGGCGTAGATGATTATGTGTTTGCAGTGACACAATTATCACAAACAACTATGCGTTCTGAATTAGGTAAAATGGAATTAGATAAAACCTTTGAAGAGCGTGATGTACTCAATACCAACATAGTTGCAGCTATCAATGAGGCATCTGGCCCATGGGGCATACAAGTTTTACGTTATGAGATAAAAGATATTGTACCACCGCAAACAGTAATGGAAGCGATGGAAACACAGATGAAAGCAGAACGTATTAAACGTGCTCAAATTTTAGAATCTGAGGGTGATCGCCAAGCGGCTATTAACGTTGCCGAAGGTAAAAAACGTTCTGTGGTTTTAAATGCTGAAGCGGAAAAAGAAGAGCAAGTATTAAGAGCTCAAGGTGAAGCACAAGCAATTATTGCCGTTGCAAAAGCGCAAGCAGAATCATTACGCATGGTCGGTGAAGCAGCTAATACAGTGGAAGGTCAAAAGGCGATTCAACTCGACTTAGCGACTAAAGCAATTGAAGCAAAAGCAGCAATCGCAAAAGAATCATCTGTTGTGTTATTACCGGATAGTGGTAATGATGCAGCATCAATGGTTGCACAAGCTATGACTATTATTAATAGCTTAAATAAAGGCTAATTATGGACTACTTACTTTCTCACCTGCCAGAGATATTAATCGTATTAGGATTAATCATGTTGGCGACCGAAGTACTAGTATTAGGTTTCTCAACCTTTGTACTCTTTTTTCTTGGTATTGGTACAATAATTACGGGTTTATTGATGCTGCTAGGGATGCTATCGGAAACGATGTTGAGTGCACTGTTAGCGATCGCCATTATCTCTAGTATTGTAGCGGTGCTCAGTTGGAAGCCGATGAAACGTATGCAAAATAATGTAACATTAAATCAAGCTAACAATGACATGATAGGTCATCAATTTACTTTATCTGAAGATTTAGCCCTAGGGAAAACAATCACCCACCGTTACTCTGGGATTGATTGGCAAGTTAAAGCAAAACAGCCTCTAACTGCTGGTACAGAAGTGAGTATCGTAAAAATGGAAGTGGGTTTACTAACAGTTGAGCCGGTTAAAGAATCAGTTTAATAGAACTTACCTATTACCTTGACTAAGCATTTATCAAATCTTTTTTTGCTTATCTAAATGAACCGACTCTATTACTGGATTGGGCCATAGAAGTACCGAGTCATAGATGTTTCGGGTAATAGATGTATCGGGTCACAGACGCATCGAATCATAAATCCGTAAGGCCATCACGGCAAATTAAGGATTCTTGTCAGGCAAGTGTCATTAATTTGCAGTCTTTCTATATTGATGACTATTCGCTACACATGCTGACGCCAACATTACATTAAGTTACCTTAAGTTAACTTAATGTATTTTGTCTTGTCCTTTTTTCTTGTCCTAGCTACTCGTTAAATAAAAGCATTGTGTACAAAAAACACTCCTAAAGAAATAGCTAGGTGCTTTTTTATTAATTAGTCTTGCTATAAAGTTGTTAATTAAAGGGCTAATCAGTAATATCGTTTTAATTAACCTATTACTTGAATTGAAGCGGGATAACCCATGTCAGAAAAAATTTATTGTATCGCCATGTTTAAAGCCAAACCCGGCAAAGAAGAAGCACTATTTAAAATATTACAGTCTCTTGAGCCAAATACACTAAGAGAAGATGGGTGTTTACAATATATCGTGACCAGAAAAATAGAAAATGAATTTGCTTCGGGCAACAGCTTTTCACTCGTTTTTAATGAAGTTTGGGCAAATAGAGCAGCCTTTGAAGCTCATTGCCAACGTCAAGAGATCCTTGAGTTTTTTCAGCAACAATGTGTGGATGCAACGGGCTTGGTTGAGGCTCATAATGTGTGTGTTTATAGCGACCAACCACATCACTATGACGCTCCCATCCTATAAAAATATTAATTATACAGTTATTAATATAGTGAAGTTTTGAGACTACATTCGACGAATAAAGAGCCATAACAATATTATATACTGAAGTAATTTACCTACACTTTACAGGATTTTATTGCTTTAACATGGACAGAGATAAAATGAAAAAAAACAAATTGTATCAACTTATTAGCCTTTGCTTTTTATTATTGCCATCCTTTTATGTCTTGGCAGATGAGTCTCAAATATCTAGTCGAATCGTCGGTGGAGATCAGGTCTCAGATCAGTCGGATTACCCTTGGATGGTTAGTTTAAAATACCAATCAAATAAACAACATTTTTGTGCGGGTACCTTAATCAGTAAACAATGGGTACTGACCGCTGCACATTGTGTCGTTGATCTAACAGCAAATAAGATCATCGCCACCGTGGGTGAATACAATTTATCTTCCAACCCTAGTAGCCCTTCCACTACTATAAATAAAATTATCATGCACCCTGGTTTTGATGAAAAAACATTTAACAATGATATCGCTTTATTAAAACTATCTGAAACGCTAACACAGGAAACGGTTAGCCGTTTATCGAGCATAGAAACAGCACAATCAATTAGTGTTGATAATATCATTGCTACTGCTATCGGCTGGGGGTCTACTGCGGCCTATGCCTCTTCAAGCGATGATCAAGATATACCAGTAAGCTACCCAAGTATTCTGAGACAGGTAACACTGCCACTTTTATCTTCACAAAGTTGTAAAGATGTGATGCCAAATACCACAGATAACATGATCTGTGCTGGGGACGTTATCAATGGTGGTTCAGACTCTTGCCAAGGTGATAGCGGCGGGCCGTTATTAGTTGAATCGGCCACCGCAGCAATACAACAACAGATTGGTATTGTCAGTTTTGGTCAAGGATGCGCTCAACCTCAAACAGCAGGTGTTTATACTAAAGTATCTCACTACCAAGATTGGATAGAGGCGAGCATCTCAGGTATTACAGCACTCACTGATACCCACTATTTCGTGGCTGATATTGATGAAAGTAATACCTTTGAAATATTGATACAAAACCAGTCAACACAATCGATTGCTCCTATCTTCTCCCTCACAAACGACACGCTGTTTGAATTAGAAAGCAACAATTGTGACAATTTAGTGACACAAGCGACCTGCACACTAAACTTAACCTATAGCCCTAATAGCAGTTCCTATGATAGTGAAGATTTAAGCAGTATTGATATTGACACAGGCGTAAGCAGCATCGCTCATTCACCGATATCATTAACGGCGATCGCAATGCATAAAGTCAGTGCCGATGCAGTATCACTCTCTAATAATGATCAAGTAAGGTGGTATCAATCAGACTCGACACCTTGGGTAGTCGCCAGTGATGATAACTATTTAACCTCACCCACTATCAACGCTAATCAACAAACTCAATTTGTTGCTATTATCTCAGGCCAAGGAAATTTACATTTTAATTGGGCAATCAGTTCTGAATATGGCTACGATGCATTAACCTTACTGATTAACGGGATTGAGATGGATAGGATTTCAGGTGATCAACAATTTTCCGCGAAAACCTACTCATTGTCAGGCACAACTAATCTTGTTACTTGGATGTATTCAAAAGATAGCAGTGTTAACAGTGGATCTGATAAAGCATTTATCCACAATATACGTTTTCAAAAAACAGGTGAAATAGATAATAATGATATCACTGCACCTACTTTGGTTTTTACTAATACTTCTGTTTCAAAAAGCTCAGGCGGCGGAGGCAGTTTACAATATTGGAGTTTATTTTTATTGTTGTTACTAGCCTGTTATAAACAGCGATTGTTATCTTTTCAACGACCACATTGATCCTTATTATTATCAATAACCCATTTGCTTACGTTTTTTAAAGTTTATATTTTTTTAACACTTTTAAAAAACGTTTACTGGTTATTGTGGTATTTTAGTGGCTTATTTTTACAACATTATTTTGTGACTAAGCAGACAAACTGTTATGGTAGCGACCATTAACATTACCCTATCAGGAAATTATTATCGTGAGTGAAACCTCTTTTGCATCCTTGCCACTATCAGAAAGCCTCTTAAGCAATTTAGATTCTTTAAACTACCAAAAGATGACTGAAATACAGGCTCAATCTTTACCATTAATTCTAAATGGAGAAGATGTAATTGCGCAGGGTAAAACGGGCTCAGGTAAAACAGCTGCGTTTACGTTAGGTATTTTACATCGCTTAAACGTAAAACAATTTAGGATCCAGTCATTAGTTGTGTGTCCCACTCGTGAATTAGCAGATCAAGTCGCGACGGATATTAGAAAACTTGCAAGATCTATCCATAACATTAAAGTAATGACACTATGTGGTGGTACGCCGCTGAGTCCACAGGCCGCTTCTTTAGAGCATGGCGCTCATATTATTGTAGGCACACCAGGTCGACTTCAAGATCATTTAAGTAGAGGTTCTTTAAACCTTGAACATGTTAGCGTATTAGTCCTTGATGAAGCAGATAGAATGTTAGAAATGGGCTTTCAAGATGCTATTGATAGCATCATAGAGCACAGTCCAAAACAACGCCAAACACTTCTATTTAGTGCGACTTACCCTGAGCAGATACAAAAAATTGCACAGCGTATTATGAATGCACCAAAACAAGTCACCGTCGCCACAACACACGATAATAATATCATTGAGCAAACATTTTACTCGGTACAAAATAACCAAGAAAGAATGATCGCGTTACGTTTGTTATTGAATCGCCACCAACCTGAATCTACTGTCGTATTTTGTAATACAAAGCGAGAAGTTACTGAAGTTGCTGAAGAACTAGCAAACCGAGGTTACAGTGCCATCGCATTACATGGTGATTTAGAACAGAAAGATCGTGATCAAGCATTAATTCGCTTTGCCAACAAAAGTGCGCGCATTTTAGTTGCAACGGATGTTGCAGCGCGAGGTTTGGATATTGATAATTTAAGTGCAGTTTTCAACTTCCATGTCGCCCATGACCAAGAAGTACATGTTCACCGTATTGGCCGCACCGGTCGTGCGGGTAGTAAAGGATTAGCCTTTACTTTCTTTAGCACTAAAGATGATTATCGTATTAAATTATTAGAAGATATTCTAGATCGTAATATCAGTGCTAGTCCGCTACCGGATGCCTCTTTACTTGAAGTAACACCTCCCCCATCGGAGATGATCACAATTCGTATTGAAGGTGGAAAAAAACAAAAAATTCGTCCAGGTGATATCGTGGGCGCATTAACTGGTCAGGATGGTATTACTGGACAACAAGTAGGTAAAATCTATGTCGCCGATAACTGGTCTTATGTTGCCGTCAATCGAGCATTGCTAAAAGTTGCGTTTAAAAAACTCAGCGAAGGCAAACTAAAAGGCAGAAAGTTCCGTGTAATGGTAGTGAGAGGCTAACTTAGCTAACTACCCATGACTAGAATAAAATAGTTATGCACTTATAATCTGAATCAAAGGGCTTTAAAAAATCAATTTCCCGTTTAGTCAATTTAGCACCTAAACGGGCAATATTTAGAGCCTTATTTATTTTTTATCGCCTATAATCTATAACTCTACAATTTAACCTATCAATAATTTAGCCTATCAATAATGAACTAAAATGGAGCCCCCTCTCTTACCCTAACCACCTTCTTCAAAAACAATTTTCCTATAAACCTTGTATCAAATACCATTAATCCACGATATGCCTAGACTATAAAAAAGACAGTTTCAAATTTTAATTTGTAACATATTGCAACAGCACTATCTACAATGTAAGTAAACGTAACTTCTTATTTTATGTGATCATTTGCACATTTTTTTTGCATTTCGATCGTTACACTCCAGCCATCAAATATCGCTACAGATATTTTATTAAAACTTAACCACCTTGGAGAAATCTATGAATATATTTGGGAATTTACAAAAAGTAGGGAAGTCTTTAATGCTTCCTGTATCAGTGTTACCTATCGCAGGTATTTTATTGGGTGTAGGTGCTGCTAAATTTAGTATCTTACCTGATGTTGTATCACAATTAATGGAACAAGCTGGCGGTGCTGTGTTTGGTAACATGGCGTTACTATTTGCCATTGGTGTAGCACTTGGTTTTACTAAAAATGATGGTGTAGCCGGTCTTGCTGCTGCAGTTGGTTACTACATCATGATGCAAACTATTGAAACATTAGCACCAGGCGCTAACACAGGTGTATTAGGTGGTATCATTGCAGGTGGTATTGCTGCTGCGATGTATAACCGTTTCTTCAACATCACATTACCTGATTACTTAGGTTTCTTTGCCGGTAAACGTGCCGTACCGATTATGACCGGTTTTGTGGCAATTATCATGGGTGCTATTTTATCGATTATCTGGCCTCCAATTGGCGCAGGTATTGCTTCATTCTCTCACTGGGCTGCAAATCAAAACCCAACGTTAGCTTTTGGTATCTACGGTGTGGTTGAACGTTCATTAATTCCATTTGGTTTACACCATATCTGGAATGTACCTTTCTTCTTCGAAGCAGGTTCATGTGTTAATGCAAACGGCGAGCAATTAAACGGTATTTTAACTTGTTACTTATCTGCAGATGATGCTTCACGTGCTGCTGGTAATGGTTTTGGTCAGTTAGCTGGCGGTTACATGTTTAAAATGTTTGGTTTACCAGCCGCTGCTATTGCTATTGCACACTCTGCAAAACCAGAAAATCGTGCAAAAGTAATGGGTATCATGGTATCTGCTGCGTTAACCTCATTTTTAACAGGTATCACTGAACCAATTGAATTCTCATTCATGTTCGTTGCACCTGTATTATACGCAATTCATGCATTACTAGCCGGTTCAGCGTTTGTTGTAACTAACCTATTAGGTATGGTTCACGGTACTTCATTCTCACATGGTTTAATCGATTTCTTGGTACTTTCTGCTAACTCACAAAAACTTGTCTACTTTGTTGTTATTGGCCTTATCTACGCAGCTGTTTATTACTCTTTATTCCGCATCGTAATTCGTGCTCTTAACTTAAAAACACCAGGTCGTGAAGATGAAGAGCAAGCTTCAACTGCTAAATTAAATAATGAAGAGATGTCTGCTGCATTAGTGACTGCATTTGGTGGCAAAGCAAACATCGCTAACTTAGATGCATGTATCACACGTTTACGTATCAGTGTTGCTGATATTGCACTTGTTGACCAAGCTGGCCTTAAAAAACTAGGTGCTGCTGGCGTAGTTGTTTCAGGTAATGGCGTACAAGCTATCTTTGGTACTAAGTCAGATAACTTAAAAACAGATATGGAAGCTTATTTAGCTAAGTAACGCTTTAATACACTGCTTCTACTCAATATAAAATAGGTATCTCTGAGATGCCTATTTTTTTGTCTGTTGGTTTTATCTATATCATTTTCAATCAATATGCATTATTAAATGGTTAACTCGGACATTTAGACAATGCTTAACATAACGACCTTTCCTGCGATTAATTGATTACCGAACACCTTTATCCAAAGCTACAACGCTATATGATACCAAGTCCGCTAACTAACTGTTCAATCTTACTGGTTAAAAGGAATTATTTTCGCGTTAAAATTTTTATAAAGAGAACAAGTATTTACGGCAATTTATGCCTTAAACTAGCTCATTTTTCCTGTGTAATATTTGATTATTAAATTAACGGAATTGGTCTTATTGTGTAGACACGGATTTTCGAGTTAGCGGCACTCAGGGGAACAAGTTAACTTTTATTGGTTGTTGTTATAGATTGGAATAAAAGTTACGATTTACTCTGTTATATTTCCAATCTGATGTTTAAACCTGCTCGCCTCTCGACTTACTTATTTTTGCATATTGAATGATAACGGGCTTAGTCAGTCTATCTTACTTTTTACTAACAGCTCTAATGGCTAACGCCAATTGTTTAGTCACTTGTTCTGCGCTGAGATTATCGCTCTTAAAATAAGTGCTGATCACTTTCCTCATTTCGCTTTGTAAAAAACTGCTAGTGGCGATATTTTGTGAAAAAGAAGGCACTAAAGCGGACTGTTTAAAGTCATTGAATGATTTATGGCTACAGGCATCAAAATCACTAATATCAATATCCGTTCGCACCGGAATAGAACCTTTATCAATATTGAAGTCATGCTGTAATTGTTCGGAGAGAAGAGTATTAGCCAATATTTCCGTATTTAAATTATCACTATTCTGATGTTGCTTTTTAAAGAAAACAAAGCTGTCAATATTGTAACTGAACAAATTTTTGCTTTCAGGCACATCCACACACAAATAATCCTTATTAGCGACCTTACCAGAGCTATGCCATAAGCCTTTAGCCCAGTCGCCCATGAATAACATGCCCGCTTTTTTATCAGTAAGCATTTTACTCGCAATTTCCCAATCTTTACCGACCATACTTTTATCGACATACTGATGTAATCGTTTAAACAATTTAAAAGCATCGATCATGTCAGAGGACGTGAGAACCGTTTCATCAAACTCTACAAAAGCACGTTTATATTTTTCTGCACCTAAAATCGACAACGCAACCGATTCAAATAATAAATTATCTTCCCAACTTGTACCGCCGTGAGACAGTGCAATATAACCTGCCGCTTGAATCTTATCTGCAACACTAAAGAACTCATTCCATGTAGTAGGAGGAGAAAGCTTAAGTTGATCAAAAATGGCCTTATTTAGCCACAACCAATTCACGCGATGGATATTAAGTGGCAGTGCCATATAGTGGCCTTGATAGGTAATGGTTTGCTTCACCACATCAGGAATATTTTTGTCCCACAATTTATTATTTAAAATATTATCAACTTCTTTTAACATGCCTATTTTTGCCCATTCGGCAATATCAGGGCCTTTGATTTGTGCGGCATCTGGTGGATTCCCCGATAATGCACGCATTTGTAATACTCGCATAGCACTGCCCCCACCGGACCCTACAATCGCAAAGTCTTGCCAGCTTATGCCTTGCTTTGCTAATGCCTGCTTCAACACCTTCTGTGCTTCAAACTCACCGGGAGCCGTCCACCAGTGCAACACTTCCAAAGAGTTTGCACTGCTTGGCATACTCAACAGTAATGGAATTAACGGCAGTATTTTTTTCAGCTTCATTTTTCTCTGCTTCATATTTCTCATTAATCGCAATTGCTACTTTCAACCAGCGTTTTAAATTAGAGCGGGAAGGCCATTCAATTTATTTTTTATAATTACGCGGGAAGATAATAACAACCTCCAACCCGCCCTGCTCACGATTGATCAGGTGTAAATCACCATTATGAGCATGAATAATATTACGTGCAATACCCAGCCCAAGTCCATGCCCTTGGTCATCATTGTGTAACCGTTTATAGGGTTGAAAAATAGTTTTTAGTTCATGTTCGGGAATACCAGGCCCATTATCTTGAATAATAATTTCTAATTTTTCATCACTATCAACCACTTGAACATCAACCTTGCCGCCATATTTAACGCCATTTTCAATTAAGTTAGATAAGCAACGTTTTAACGCTAATGGTTTGCCTTGATAAGGAGAAATACTGGCCGGTTTGATCACAATTTTTTCAGTACGATTTTCACTAATTTGTAATAATAACTTAAGCACATCAACATATTGAATATTCTCATGAATATCTGTGTCTTGAACGCTTTGTATCGCCCCTTTTACAAGGATTTCTAAATCATCTAAATCGTGGTTAAAGCGCTCTGTTTGTTGCTCATCATCTAATAACTCGGCGCGTAATCGTAAACGAGTGATGGGCGTTTTTAAATCATGTGATATGGAGCGAAATAACAATTCACGATCTTGTATGTAACGTTGTAACTTTTGTTGCATACGATTAAAAGCACGGGTTGCATCAACAATTTCTGTGGCACCGTGTTCTTTTAGCGGTGCTTGGTCTAGGTCAATACTCATCACAGAGACCGCCTTCGCCAATTTTTGTAAGGGTTTAGTTTGTTGTCTAAATAATAAATAGATAAATAACAATAATAATAATGTTGTAAAAAACAAGGTCAAAATCTGTTGCGCGGAGATCAACTGGTTATCCGAAAGTAAATAAGGGGGAGGTAAAATAGCGGCTAAATACAACCACTCATTGCTTTCTACTTCAATTTGCAACACCAATATAGGTGGCTCTGCAGTTGGAATAATGAGCGAGTAAGCACCCCATGAAGGTGGCAGATCTTTTAATAAAATATCATTCTTTAAAACGTGTAAATCATCTGGAGACGAGAATTCAATTTCTAAATTTTTATCAGCGGCGATCCCCGTAGTTAATACTTCGCTGACGGTTGCAATAACTTGCCTTTTTAATTTGCTATCTTGAATAGGATTAATATGTATTTTTTCACTATTCAGAGAAACAAAAAAACGACTCCCTCCCATGCCCCGCAATTGTTCAAGTACAAGGTGACGATATTTAAGGGGTAAATCATTAAAAAACACGACCGTACTTAGCGCGCTTTCAGCGAGATGTTGAGCATTAGCAATCACCGATTTTTTTTCACTCTCGGAGAACTGGTGAACCCAAAAAAAGCTGCTGATAGCTTGTCCTGCGACAACAGAGCAAATCGTCAGTAATAACATGCGTGATATAAGTGAGCGAAAAAATAATTTAAACATCGACATTAATCAGCACTTTTAAGCGGCGCAATAAATAAATAACCTTTGCCACGCACGGTTTTAATTATATTAGGGGCTTTGGCATCGTCACCTAAAAAGTGTCGTAAACGACTAACATGAACATCAATACCACGCTCATTAGCAAAGGCATCTCGACCATGCAATGCTTGGCAGATCTGATCTCTGGAAATAGGCTGATTGTTACTATAAATAAATAACATTAATAATTGAAAATCCGCCCCAGTTAATGTGAATACATTTTGATGGTCATCTATTAATACTTGTTGTTGTGTATCTAATTGCCAATGAGCAAAAGAATAAAAACGTTTACTTTCCTGATTTTTTTGCTCAGTATTTTGTTGTTGGGAGAAATGAGTGCGTCTTAATAACGCTTTAATACGAGCTAATAATTCGCGAGGACTGAAAGGCTTCGCAATATAGTCATCAGCACCGATCTCCAAACCTAATACTCTATCCATTTCATCTGAGTTTGCTGTGAGCATTATAATCGGTACATTTGAATGTTGACGAATGCGTTGACACAGCGTAAACCCGTCATCACCAGGTAACATAATATCCAGAATAATTAAATCAGGTGTATGTTGTGTTAATAACGAATCCATTTCAATGCCTTCCGCAGCAGTGATCACATCAAAACTGTTTTTCGAAAGGTACTGTGCTAATAATTCCCTAATATCTTGATCATCATCAACTACTAATATCTGTTTTATGTTACTCACTATTACCCCCACTTTATTGCTGTCTGTGATGCGAAGAATACCCAAATAACCCAACATTGGGTAGTGTTAAAGATAGGAAACCTCGAGTGTGTTTAAAGTGTTTATTTTTTGCGCTTTATATAAAAAATATAATTATTAATCAGTATGTTAAAAAAAAAGGTTAATTTTAGTTAGTTTTTACCCTTGCTATAGCAAAAATGGATGATAAAATGCGCGCGTTTTAACACTCAATCAATTTTATTATAACGATTAACTCAATACGGAGGCTCAAACAATGCAACACACTTACATTGACTCATCTGAACCTTTGAATCGTTATTTCACACCTCAAAATCAATACTTATTACAGTATCCTGGACGAACAGTAGAACCTTGAGCTAAGACGCTTAAAACCCTGTAGTGCAACGTATATTTGTAATTAAATTTATTGCTATACCTTATTTACACAATTCTGTTTATCTGCTGATAAACCAATTTCGTACTTTATTTATTTCCAATTAGTGGAGCGTAAAATGCAAAACGTCCTTAATTTAGCACCAGAGTGCAAATTAACAAACGAACTAGAAGTCCCAGTTATTACAACACCATATGACTTAACACCAGATGAAATGTTATTAAGCCAAGAACATTATGAATCTGAAGTTCGTTCATATCCTAGACGTTTACCTATCGCTATCAAAAGTGGCCGTGGTGCTATTATTGAGGATACTAAAGGACAGATATACCTGGACTGTTTAGCTGGCGCTGGCGCATTACCATTAGGTTACAATCATAGTGAAATCAACCAAGTATTGATTAACCAAATCAATGCAGGTGTGCCTTACCAAACATTGGATTTAACGACACCTAGCAAAGATGTATTCATCAAAGCTGTGATGCAATTTCTACCGGCTAACTTTGCTAAAACAGCGCGTATTCAATTCTGTGGACCATCTGGCGCTGATGCAGTAGAAGCGGCTATCAAGCTGGCTAAGTTATACACCAAACGTAATACCATGGTTTCATTCCACGGTGCTTACCATGGTATGACCAATGGCTCTCTCTCTTTAACCGGTAACTTAAGCTCTAAAAGCCGCCGTACTGGATTAATGTCAGATGTACATTTTATGCCTTTCCCATACAACTTCCGTTGTAAATTTGGTTTAGGTGGTGAAGAAGGTGCTGCACAAAGCATTCGTTATCTTGAATCTGTTTTATGTGATGATGAATCAGGTATCACTAAACCTGCTGCGATCATCGTTGAGCCAATTCAAGGCGAAGGTGGCGTATTACCTGCTCCCAAAAAATGGTTACAAGAATTACGTCGTATTGCCACTGAGCACGGGATTTTACTGATTTTTGACGAAATTCAATGTGGTATTGGCCGCAGTGGCGACCACTTTGCATTTGAAGAATCAGGTATTGAACCAGATGTGCTTATCTTATCTAAAGCAATTGGTGGCAGTATGCCAATGTCGATTATTTTATTTAATGAAAAATACGATTGCTGGAATGCAGGCGAGCACACAGGCACCTTCCGTGGCAATCAATTAGCAATGGCAAGTGGTGCAAAAACACTAGAAATTATCCAACGTGATAACCTAGCAAAAAATGCAGCGGAACGCGGTGAACAACTACGAACAGCTTTACGCGATATTCAAGCTGACTTCCCACAAATTGGTGAAGTACGTGGCCGTGGTTTAATGAATGGTATTGAAATTGTTAAACCGGGTGTATTAAATAGCCTTGGTCAAGCCGAAGCCGATCCAACATTAGCGATTGCGATTCAACGTGCAGCACTAGAGTTAGGCTTAATCATTGAGAAAGGCGGTCGTCGTGGTGCGGTATTACGTTTCTTGCCACCCCTTATTATTAGTCAAACGCAAATAGAGTTTGTTGCAACAACCATGGCAAAAGCAATTAAAATTGCAGTGGAAGCACAATAATGACCCAAACGAACAACTGGTCACATTATTTCGCTCAGCTTGGTGAAAACCAAGCTTTTGAGCAAGCGACCCAGCAAACACAAGATGCAATCAATAGTTTGTTTAGGCATTCACAAAATGCCTATTCAGGTGTCGAGCCTGCGCTATTAAAACAGCAAATTAATGCGGTGGATTTTTCGCAAGCAGCTCCTTTACAGGAAGTGATAGCAACCACCAATGAATTAATCGCTAAAAATTCTCTATTAGTGCAACACCCTCATACGATTGCACATTTGCATACTCCGCCATTGATTGCATCAATTGTGGCTGAGCATTTTATTGCCGCATTAAATCAATCAATGGATTCGTGGGACCAGGCTCCCGCAGCAACTTTTGTTGAACAGCAAATGGTTGATTGGTTGTGTCAAACTTACCAACTAGGTGAACGCGCTGACGGTGTATTCACGAGTGGTGGCACACAAAGCAATTTAATGGGTTTATTACTGGCTCGCGATTGGTTTGCTTATAATCAATCAAAACATGATGTTCAGCAAGATGGTTTACCTGATTACGCACAAAAAATGCGTATCATCTGTTCAGATAAAAGCCATTTTACAGTACAAAAATCTGCGTCATTAATGGGCTTGGGCGAACGCAGTGTGGTGTTAGTTAAAACCAATGTACAAGGCCAAATCGATATTAATGAACTACAAATGACCATTGATGCATTAAAAGCACAAGATTTACTACCTTTTGCTGTCGTAGCAATGGCAGGTACAACAGATCATGGCGCAATTGATGATTTACAAGCGGTGGTTGAAATTGCACGTGCAGCGGGTTGTTGGTCGCATGTCGATGGTGCTTATGGTGCAGCGCTACAACTTAGCCAAGTACATAAGTCTCGCTTAAAAGGCATTGAATTAGCAGACTCTGTTAGCGTAGATTTTCATAAATTGTTTTATCAAACAATCAGTTGTGGTGCCCTGCTTATTAAAAATAAAGCTAACTTTAATACTTTATTGCATCATGCAGATTACCTAAATCGTGAAGGCGATGAATTACCTAATTTAGTCGACAAAAGCATTGCAACCACAAAGCGTTTTGATGCACTAAAGCTATTCATGACACTCAAAGCCGTCGGAGCAAAACAACTCGGTGAGTTTTACGATTATTTATTAAACTTAACGCAGCAAGTTGCAGTTAAAATTGCTCAAAATAAACACTTTGAATTATGCTGTACACCGCTATTATCAACAGTGTTATTCCGTTTGTCGCCTGTTTTACAGGGTGATTTAACTGATCAGGAATTTAATCAATTGCATCAAAAATTGCGTTTAAAACTATTAACAAGTGGTGAAGCAGTGATTGCTGAAACAAAAGTTAATGGGCAGTTAGCGTTAAAATTCACACTGTTAAACCCATGTTTAACCTTGCATGATTTTGATACGCTAATCGAAAAAATAGAAAATGCAGTACAAGCGATGCTCAAAAAAAACGAATGAATAAATAGAAAAGTAGTTAATCCGTTCTAATTACATACGGTTAACAATAAAGTTAGCTAGCTTTGTTAATAACAAACTAGCTAACTGTTAATTAAGCAGTACAGAGCACACACATGAGATTACTAACACTAACTTAACGTTAAGTAGTAGTTAGCTAAGCAATAAAAATTAATGAATAGGGACTAAAAAAATGTCTGTACTACAAATTGGCGCCGGTGGCGTAGGCTGGGTTATTGCTCACAAATGCGCACAAAATAATGATGTATTTGGCGATATTACAATTGCCTCTCGCACTATTTCTAAATGCGAAAAAATTATTACCTCGATCAAAGGCCGTAATAACCTTAAAGACACCAACAAAAGTATCAATGCAGTAGCAATTGATGCCGACGATATTGCAGCCTTGGTTACTTTGATTAATCAAGTGCAACCCGATCTAGTGATCAATGCAGGGCCTCCATGGGTGAACGTGGCGATCATGGAAGCATGTGTAGAAACTAAAACTGCTTATCTAGATACCTCTGTTGCGACTGATCTTTGTAGTCCAGGACAACAAGTACCTGAAGCATATGATCCACAATGGGCTTTTGCGGAGCGCTTTAAAGAAGCAGGTATTACTGGTATTTTAGGTGCAGGTTTTGATCCCGGTGTGGTAAGTGTATTTGCTACTTACGCTCATAAACACCTCTTCGATGAAATCGATAGCATAGATGTTATGGATGTAAATGCGGGCGATCATGGTCAAAAATTTGCAACTAATTTTGACCCTGAAACAAATATGTTAGAAATTCAAGGTGACTCTTTCTATTATGAAAATGGAGAATGGAACCAAGTGCCTTGCCATAGTCGTATGATGGAATTTGATTTTCCTGTTGTCGGTAAACAAAAAGTTTATTCTATGGCGCATGATGAAGTACGTTCAATGGCAGAATTTATTCCCGCTAAACGTATTGAGTTTTGGATGGGCTTTTCAGACAGCTACTTAAACTTCTTCAACGTAATGCGTACTATCGGCTTGTTAGATACAAAACCTGTAACAACCTGCGATGGTATTACTGTTGAACCGCTTAAAGTATTGAAAGCTATTTTGCCAGACCCAACTTCTTTAGCACCTGGCTACACGGGTAAAACCTGTATTGGTACTTGGTTACGCGGTAAAAAAGACGGTGTCGCGAAAAGTATCTTTATCTATAACATTTGTGACCATAAAGAGTCATACAATGAAGTAGAGCACCAAGCGATTTCTTACACAACAGGTGTACCAGCGATCACAGCTGCTTTACTTTATTTTCAAGGTAAATGGAGCGATAAAGGTTTATACAACGTTGAACAACTAAACCCAGATCATTTCTTGGAATTAATGCCTAAAATTGGTCTTAGCTGGGACATATTAGAATTAACTTAATAAATCAAACAGATATAAAAAGTATTAAAACTTATTTAAATAAAATTAATACTGTCTAAAATATAAAAAATCCTGAATATGAATTCAGGATTTTTTAATTATTACATTAATAATTAATGTGCGCCTATAATTAAAGGGGTTCCATTAATTAAAAACTAAAGTCGGAATATTATTTTTTTACTTTACGTGTCGCTGCAAAACCCACCAAGCTTAATGCAAACAACATAACACCAGCAGGTGCTGGTACATCTACCGCAAGATCTCGAGAGACCTGTAAAGTGTAGTCATCCCCGGCAACCGGTGCGTTACCATTAAAGCCACTATCGTTTGCACTTGTAGAGAATCGAGCAACACCAATAACATAAAGGCCTGCAGAACTTGATTGCCAAGAGAATTTAGGATCATATGAATGCACAGAACCATTATCTACCATGCTACAAAACGATACTCCGTTTTCGACACAACCATCATCCTGCTCAGCAAGTAAACCTGAAACAGTACCATCAATTGACCATAAACCAATTTCAGCATCTAAATTTGGCATACCATAGTCAATATCAAAAATATAATTTTGGTTTGCTAATGCGGTAAATGAATAATAATCATAGGTTCCATCGCCGTCTAAAGAAGCTATTGAACTCCATTCCCAATCAAGCGCACTCGCATTATAAATATCATCATTTACACCGGTACTGAATGATCCATCTATATTTTGAGCGGTAAACAGGGTTGAGTTTGATTCTACTTCAGCTATTGTGCCCGCATAAAGTGGTTGAGTTAACAGAACAGTTGCTGTTAGTAAAAAAATCCTTTTATTCATATTTCATCTCTTAATGTTATTTCGAAAGCCATCATTTGCAACGCCAAGTGGTTAGTTAAATTTAAGAAAGTAACTGATTGCAAAGGTAATTAAAAATATATGAAAGCAAATATCAAGCCAAAATTACAACCCCTTATAAAGCCTAGCACCATAACGTGGGTTAATAAAGTATTGTAAATATATTCGACAAATTTTAGAGTGTAATTACCAGTGGATTATTTTTATCTAGCAATTTATTATCTACAATAATTTAATTTAATACTTGGTAACAAATGAAGAATTTAAATACTCCCTACTTTATGATCAATGAACAAGCATTGATTGATAACCTAGAAAAAGCAAAACAGTTGAAAGAGATATCAGGCGCTAAATTAGTGCTCGCTTTAAAATGCTTTTCAACTTGGGGAACTTTCGACACCATCAAACCTTATTTAGACGGTACAACAAGCTCAGGGCCTTATGAAGTACGATTAGGGCATGAAAAGTTTGGTGGTGAAACGCATGCTTATAGCGTGGGTTATTCCAATGCTGATATTGAAGCGGTTAAGCCCCTTTCAGATAAAATCATCTTTAATTCTCTTTCACAGCTTGAAGCGCATTATGAAAACTGTAAAGACAGTGCTTCATTAGGTTTACGTATCAACCCAGAAATGAGTGTTGCAGGACAAGACCTAGCCAATCCAGCTCGTGCTTATTCTCGTTTAGGTGTTAAACAAGATCTTTTAAGCTTAGACGTTCTTAATAACGTTGATGGTTTTATGTTTCACATGAACTGTGAAAATAAAGATGTCGATGCGTTTATTCGAGTACTGGACCATATATCAACGACCTTCACTGAATACCTTGATCAATTAACTTGGCTTAGTTTAGGCGGTGGTATCTTTTTTACTTATCCAAACTACCCTATTGAAAAGCTAGGGTTAGCCTTAAAAGCGTTTGCTGAAAAACATAGCGTGCAAGTTTATTTAGAACCTGGTGAAGCAATCATTACACGCACTGCAGATTTAGTGGTTAGTGTGATTGATATTGTTGAAAATGATAAACAAACGGCGATCGTTGATAGTGCCACTGAAGCCCATCGTTTAGATACGCTTATTTATAACGAACCTGCGACGATTAGAGAAGCAACAAAAGGTGCTACATACAATTATGTGATTGGATCTTGCTCTTGTTTGGCGGGTGATCAATTTTGTGAAGCACAGTTTGAACAGCCCTTAAAAATAGGCCAAAAGCTACATATTGAAGATAGTGCAGGTTACACAATGGTGAAGTTAAACTGGTTTAATGGTTTAAAAATGCCGAGTATTTATTTTCAAAGAGTTGATGGTGATATTGAAGTATTAAATGAGTTTGGGTATGAGGATTTTAAAGCGACATTAGGGAAGTAGTTATTCAGCGCAGGAATGGTGCTGCTGATTTTGAGGCGCAGGATTTATCCTGCCAACCTTGTTTTATTGTTTTTTAACTCGTCTGCGCTCGTCGTGGCTCTTTGATATTCATTTCCTTGGTGTTTCGCCCTTGCGGCGAGTTCATTTTCTTTATACGAATAAAGAAAACGGAACCAAAAGAAAATCGCCCATAACGTTTTTTTATCTGAATAAATAACAGCCTTCTTAACGCACCGCTCATACGCCACGTCCGTGTGGCGAAGTTCGCTAGCAACGGCATCCCTGCCTTAGCTTGCTAAAGGCTATTATTGACTCAGAAAAACTTAATGGGGAATTGTCGCAGCCAAGTTGATAAAGGTTTTATATTTTGATTTAATTTATTGATTTAATGTGTTATTACACTAAAGTAACCTCTAATTTATCAAATTAAACTATTCCTTGTTTCCACCGTAAATACGGAATACTTTGGCTTAGTTATACTGTAGGCTTTTAACCGGATTACATGATGATTATCGAACAAGAAATAAGGAGTTACCTAGGTTCTAATTTAAGAGAGTTAGACACGAAATTTAGAGATATAGAGCTGGTAATCTATTTTTATGGGCTTAAAGATAATTTATGGCCAACTTTAGAAGATGCAGCGAACAAATTTGATGTAGGTGATTCAGGTGGAAGACGCTCCGAAAGACCTCGCCAGATAGTAAACAAAAAATTTAAAAGTGTCGCTAAATCTAGTGATTTTCCGAGTCTTGTAAGTTTTGCTAATCATCTGAAATCTGACGATTTTCACAAATCATCAGAACTTATATCCTATGTAAAAAGTCAGGAACTTTTTGATAGTGAAGTTAACTTGATTTCATTATTACGTATGTTACATGATTTAGGAGAATGCAAAGAGTATAAAGCGTACACTATTGATCTAAATGAATTAACTAGAACTTCTTTTGATAATAAAACCGATTTTTTTATTGTTAAAAAATCTAGTGCATCAATTCTTCAAAAGGCTTTTATCAAATCAAAAGTTATACCAGGTTTACTTGGTATTGCTAAGCTTGATTACCTAAAAGAAGATCCCACCACAAAACAAGCTAACTTCGATACATTAGTTTTGTTAATACAAAAAAGTACTGACTCGTGGGTTTCAGATTATGATGGTGAGCTGTATTATTTATTTGAGTCTAGAGCGAACACTCTAATTAATAATTTAGGTAAAACAAGAAATGCAGCAGAGTTTGAATCGCTTGATACTTTAAAGACGCTACTACATAACTCTTTGAAACGCAGAACACCACCTAAGGGATTTCAATACCCGCCAGAGGAAGTTATTAGCCAATATCTTTTAAGCTCGAAGTTTACTGAGTCTAACGATTCTGTAGTCAGATTAAGTATTGAGCCTGAGCAATTAACCGAAATTGAAAAGGTTGCAGTGGAATTCATGGTTGATCAAGAGGTTGATGATTTTCCTACAATATCATCACATTTGAAAGCATGTGGTTATAGTAAGCCTCTGGTAGATAAAACTGTTCTTTATTCTCCGTTAATTTTTGTTGATAAAACCAAAGGAAGATATCACTATAAATACAAGTTGGCAGGTAGCCAAATCGAACAAGCTAAGCCAAATATTGATAGGTATGAAATATTTAGACAGCGTTTACTTGAAGCTTCTACCGAAGGTACTGATGGAAGTAGTACTGTAGCTACTCGAAGGGAACAACACATTCTAAGTGAATGGCTATTTAAAGATAAAAAGCAGGAGGAGTGTGCAATCTGTAATAAAACTTTTTCTGTTAAATCTTTGATTACCGCCCATAAAAAGAAACGCTCAGATTGTGCGGAAAACGAACGAACAGATCCTCGTATAGTTATGCCGTTATGTATATTTGGTTGTGACTATTTGTATGAAAATAGGATGTTATATATCATTGGGGGTAAAGTGATTTCTGCAGACAACTTAGGGGCGGATTACGTGTCTGAATTGAATGTTATTGAAAAGCTAGTAGGCAATATTATTAACCCAAAGTGGTTAAAAGGAAGCAGTAGATATTTCCCAAAGCCAGAATAGAATAGATCTGAATAGATCTAGACAGCCAATAATTTAAATAACCAAAAACAAAACTATTTTCGTAAGTGAAAAATAAAAGTAATAACGGAAATAGTTTATTGAAACGTAAAGGTTATAAATTTCTGGGAGTTTTAAACAGATAATAGCTTTCTCATGCATAACAAATTTTAGCGGTAGCTAATTGCGGATTTATTGAATTTTGTTTCGTAAACTACGCTAGTTAATGCAGTCGCAGTTGGTTCTTACTGGCTATCCAACGTTTCCCTGTATTACTGGCATAAGCTGCTAATGCCTCTAATGAACCAACAGCTCCGTGATAATCTTTACCAAAACTACTTGCTAGTGATAACCAAGTTTTATCATCTAACCCAAGCGTGGAAAGTAATCTGGGACGTTGGCTTGAAATTGCACCGCGTTTATCTTCTCTTAGTATGCGACCACTCCAATCCACTAACTCTATGTAATCTAATAATGAAAATGGGATACCTTTCGTTGATTTCTCGCTTTCATCACCAACGAAACCAAATAAAGATTTTTTAGTAAAAGAGTACTCTAACGGTTTTTCTTTCGCTTGAGCAACGCCATGAATGCGTTCGTAAGCGGATGTATATTCAGAGGTTTCAATACTATCCGCCATCTTTGCACGTACTGGATTCAAATCAACATAAGCCATACAAGTTAGCAAAGCATCTTCATCTAATAACGCTTGAGATTTAAAACGACCTTCCCAGAAACGGCCTGAACATTCATCTTCTTTATTAGCTTTACGCGCAATAAACTCATTTAAGCAACGCATAAACCATGAAATATCAGCTAAGCGCCCTCTCCACCCTTCGATAATAGCTAAGGCCGCTTTGTTCTCAGCCTCTGATGTTGCTTGCTCTGATTGCCAGCGTTCAATTAATACTGGTTTTGAATATAATTGACACCAACGCTCACAAACTTCTTCATGACTTAGATTTTCATTTAATATCTCATCAACATGTAATACCAAATGATAGTGATTAGACATAATTGCATAAGCACAGATGTCGATATTAAACAGTGAAGCTAAGTAATGCAATCGTTCAACAACCCACTGGCGTCTATGTTCAAAAGACTTTTCAGTGTATTTATCTTCACCACATAAATAAGCACGGCGAACACAGCGTGAAATACAATGATAATAAGGCGTATCAGATAGCGATACTTGTGATTGGCGAGATTGAGTCATAATAAACCACTCCTAAATGCAGAAATAAGCATTTCTAAAAAATAGTTTAACTATTACAATTATTCAAATTAATGGGTGTCCGCAATTTCGTAACTATTACAATTATTCAAATTAATGGGTGTCCGCTATTTCTCGCTATTTCTTTCCTCCTAAATGCAGAAATAAGCATTTCTAAAAGATAGTTTAACTATTACAATTATTCAAATTAATGGGTGTCCGCGATTTCTGCGCTGTATTCTCTCTGTAATTGTAAGTACAGCTTCTTGTAACACGATTTGCTGACAGGGTGAGGGCAGAATCAATTCAGCCAACCATCTTAGGTGTTGAGATGACCAATTATCTTTTATTGTGGTATTTATGTTATTGCGTAAAAGGAGTGCTTTAAGCTGATATTTTGCATCTTTGAGATCCTTCATGGTTGTTTCGCGTGCACGAGAAAGATCCCGCATCGCTTCATCTTCTGGCTCAGGTACGTAAATAGGTGTAAGGTCTTCAGATTTAAGTAACTTTGCAAGATTCAATGCATCACGTTTATCTGTTTTTACACGGTCGCCAGG
>NZ_JACJDP010000047.1:0-29531 GCF_014163575.1 Psychromonas sp. SR45-3 | reverse complement strand
CTTTTTTCATCGACAGCCATTAGTTTTTTCATTTTTTCATGGACAGCTATTAGCATTTTTTCATCATTTTCTCATGTTTAGCCATTAATTTTTATTCAAATTTTCGTTAAAAACTCTTTAATCATCAAATATAAAATAACGTAAATCAAAAAGTGCTCTAAATTATCTTTTATAGATGATGAGATAGGTGAAATAACTAAGCATAAAACAATTTTTCTAGTGTTTTAAACAAGCAGAAGTATTAGCTTTAGCTAATACTTTATAGAAATAAATGAAATGATGACTGACTAATAAATTAATGCATATTTCGATGTAATTCGTTTTTTCTGGCTATCCAACTCTTACCAGTATGCTCAGCAAATAATGCTAATTCTTCTAACGACCCTACAGCACCTTGGTAATCTTTACCAAAACTACTGGCAAGTGATAACCAACGTTCGCTATCAAGCCCTAATGCATTGAGTAGTTTAGGGTGTTGGCTAGGAATCGCCCCTTTTTTATCTTCTCGTAGGATACGCGCACTCCAATCAACTAATTTAATATAATCAAGTAAGGAAAATGGAATGCCCTGCTGACTACTTAGTGAAGATTGGCTTTCTTGCTCATCACCTACGAAACCGAATAACGGCTTTTTCTGAAAATTTAACCCTAGTAAAGAAGTTGTAAGCTTACCTTCATCTTTAAAAGCCACACCATGAATGCGCTCATAAGCTGAAGTATATTCTGAGGTTTCAACACTTTTAGTCATTTTGGCCCGAATAGGGTTTAGGTCCACATAGGCCATACAGGTTAATAACGCATCTTCATCCAATAATGCTTGTGATTTAAATCGCCCTTCCCAGAATCGCCCTTCCCAGAATCGACCTGTGCAATCATCTTCACTATTAGCTTTACGAGCAATAAACTCATTCAGACAACGCATAAACCATGAAATATCTGCTAAGCGATCACGCCAACGATTGATGATATTCAGCACAGTTTTCTTTTCTTCGGCAGATATTTTTTGCCCCTTTAGCCAACGGTCAATCAAGGTTGGCATTGAGTACAAGCCTCCCCATCGTTGGCAAACCTGCTCGTTACTAAGTAAATAATTCTCTTGTTCATCGATGTGCAAGACTAAGTGATAATGATTTGACATAATGGCATAGGCACAAATGTTAATACTAAAAATAGAAGCGAGTTGATGCATCCGCTCAACCATCCATTGGCGGCGATGTTCAAATGATTTACCAGTGTATTTATCTTCACCGCATAAATAAGCTCGGCGAACACAACGAGATATACAATGGTAATAAGGCGTATCTGCAAGTGATACTTGGGACTGTCGAGATTGCGTCATAAAAACCTACCTCCTAGCATGAAAAACTGCATGGTTAAAAGATAGTTTGGATCTGAATATTGGTCAAAGTTACTGGGTGTCCAGAACTAGAACTTTGGTCAAAGTTACTGGGTGTCCAGAACTAGAACTGCTGGGTGTCCAGAACTAGAACTTTGGTCAAAGTTACTGGGTGTCCAGAACTAGCTGTCCAGAACTAGAACTGTCCAGAACTAGAAGTCTCAAATCTGAAAATAGGTTTCAACAACCATAAAAAATGCCAATCAGTCATTAACTCATTGGCATTTTATCAATAGCGCTAAGTAGGAATACTATCAGCTCATAAAGGCCTAATAAATATTGAATTTTAGCAAAAAATCAATTCCTTAGCTAACACGTTCAAACAACAAATCCCACACGCCATGGCCTAAACGGTGTCCACGTGATTCAAATTTAGTTAGCGGACGCCAATCAGGACGAGGTGCGTAATCACCTTCTGAGCTAATGTTTTTAAAGTTGGTTGCTGCTTGTAATACTTCTAACATATGTTCTGCGTAGTTTTCCCAATCAGTTGCCATGTGGATAACACCACCAATGGCTAATTTAGGACGCATATTTTCAATAAATTCAGGTTGCACGATACGGCGCTTATGATGACGCGCTTTATGCCACGGATCAGGAAAATATAATTGAAACGTTGATAAGCTTTGGTCAGGGATCATAAACTCTAATACTTCAACGGCATCATGGTTCATCACACGTAAATTAGTCACGCCCGCTTCACCCGCATCGGCTAAACATGCACCAACACCAGGCCCATGTACTTCAATGCCTAAAAAATTTTTCTCTGGTGCATTTAAAGCCATTTCAATTAGTGACTTGCCCATACCAAAACCAATTTCTAATACCACTGGGTTATCGTTACCAAACAATTTGGTGAAGTCTAATTGTTTCTCTTGGTAATCAACACCCATTGTTGGCCATAAATCATCGATCGCTGTTTGCTGACGTTTGGTCATTCGCCCTTCGCGCTTTACAAAAGAGCGAATTTTACGAATATATTTTTCTTTAGTGCTTTCAATGTTGTTTTCTTCTGTTCCATTATTTGTCGCAGACTGGTCGTGCTCTGTCATTTTTTTACCTTAAATTGGTCAGCTATAACTGTAATTGGGCTAATCATATCACTTCCATTAAGTATGAGCTTAAACTTTAACCAAAGAACTTCAGCAAATACAAGCCTATATTTCCTGTAAGCAATTGTTCTGTTTATAAAATTTTTAATGCTGTCATGGTTTAGTCAAACCCATTAAATTGTTCAGCTATTTTATTGGAGTAAATATTTGCCGTGCATTATGCAATGTTATATTAATTGTGCAACTCTGCTAGACTGTTGCTCTTTTTTATTAGTGAAGAGTTTCTAGTGAGTGAGTTGCATTTTAGCCAAAGAATCAATGATTGGCACCAACAACATGGCCGTAAAACCTTACCATGGCAGTTAGACAAAAGTTTGTATAAGACATGGGTCAGTGAAGTGATGTTGCAACAGACTCAAGTGGCGACAGTGATCCCTTATTTTAATAAGTTCATGCGTTCATTTCCCTCTATTTTATATTTAGCAAACGCCCCTATTGATGAAGTATTACATCATTGGACAGGGTTAGGTTATTACGCACGCGCCCGTAACTTACATAAAGCAGCGCAAATCGTACGCGATCAATTTGATGGGAAATTTCCTGAAGAGTTTGATGATGTGATTGCATTACCAGGCATTGGCCGCTCAACAGCTGGCGCGGTATTATCTTTAACTTTAAACAAGCATTTCTCTATTTTAGATGGCAACGTAAAACGTGTTTTAACACGCCATCAAAAAATTGAAGGTTGGACTGGTGAAAAGAAAGTTGAAAACAGGCTGTGGGCACTTGCCGACGCGGTGACGCCAGCAAAAGACACCAATATATTTAATCAAGCAATGATGGATATGGGCGCGATGATTTGCACACGCAGCAAACCAAAATGCAATCAATGCCCTGTAGCCGATGATTGTTTAGCATTAGCAGATGATTGCATGACCGCTTATCCAACACCTAAAGCGAAGAAAAAAATCCCCGTTAAAACCGCGGTGATGCTGGTACTTAAAAATAAAGCAGGGCGAATCCAGTTAATACAAAGACCACCCGTTGGCATATGGGGTGGTTTATGGTGTTTTCCTGAATTCCCTGATAGTGAAACTGCTTTAGCGCATTTAATTGAATTAGGTATCGATAATTACCAAACAACGGAACTAGCTACTTTTCGCCATACTTTTAGTCATTACCATTTTGATATATCACCCATCTTGGTGGACTTTACCCAACAAGAATTAAATCAAGTAATGGAACAAAATGACCAGCTTTGGTATAACCTACAACAACCACAAAAAATTGGATTAGCCGCAGCCACAAAAAAGATTTTTTCTGCCGTTAATAAAATCACGCACAAGGAATAAATAATGTCTCGTACTGTATTTTGTACTTATTTAAAAAAAGAAGCACCGGGTTTAGACTTTCAATTAATTCCAGGTGAAGTTGGCAAACGTATTTTTGACAATATCAGTAAAGAAGCTTGGGCAGGATGGCAACAAAAGCAAACGATGTTGATTAACGAAAAGAAACTAAAAATGCTCAACCCAGACGACCGGGCGATTATCCAAGAAGCAATGATTGGTTATTTGTTTGAAGATAAAGATGTAGAGATTGAAGGTTTCACACCAGAGAACAAATAAGCCAATGTTGTTTGTGACTACATTTAGAGCATATAATGCTCAAAGTACGAACAAACGCATTAATTTATGAATAAATGCGTAAAAATAGGTTGACGCTAGACACTAAAATCTATTTAATACGCCTCGTTCCTGATTCATTAGCTCGGTCACATAGATTGAGATTATAATCATTAACAAGATACTTAGTTAACTCAGTTGAATAGATTAGACAGAGTTGAAAAGTTATAAAAGATACTTTGTTAGCTCAGTCGAATAGATTAGACAGAGTTGAAAAGTTATAAAAAATGCTTCGTTAGCTCAGTCGGTAGAGCAGAGGATTGAAAATCCTCGTGTCCTTGGTTCAATTCCGAGACGAAGCACCATTATTTAAAATATTATTGAAAAGATTTATTTCAATCAATAATAAGAGCGAAAGCTCAGAACGGTTTATGTGCCGACTTAGCTCAGTAGGTAGAGCAACTGACTTGTAATCAGTAGGTCACCAGTTCGACTCCGGTAGTCGGCACCATTTACAAATCATCGAAAGATGAAATCTATTAACTTAGTTAATAGATAAAAAGTTTTGCTTCGTTAGCTCAGTCGGTAGAGCAGAGGATTGAAAATCCTCGTGTCCTTGGTTCAATTCCGAGACGAAGCACCATCATTTAGGCCTCAAGCATGCATATGTTTGAGGCTTTTTTGTATCTGAACGGAAATGTCCTTGGTTTAGCTCTTTGTTTAAGTCCTCGAGACGAAGCACCATCATTCAAGCCGTTAAAGTGAAAACTTTAGCGGCTTTTTTGTACCTGCTCGGAAAGTCCTTGGTTTAGCTCTTTGTTTAAACCCTCGAGACGAAGCACCACCATTAAAGGATCGGCTTCAACATTATTTGCACTTTTGTTTTCAAAATAGCCAGTCATTTAAGGCTTTTTGGGAACACTTTAGCGCAAGTTATTTTGTAACGATTCCTAAGCCTCAAGCATGCATATGTTTGAGGCTTTTTTGTATCTGGCCGAAAAGTCCTTGGTTTAGCTCTTTGTTTAAACCCTCGAGACGAAGCACCACCATTAAAGGATCGGCTTCAACATTATTTGCGCTTTTGTTTTCAAAACAGCCAGTCATTTAAGGCTTTTTGGGAACACTTTAGCGCAAGTTATTTTGTAACGATTCCTAAGCCACAATTATTAATTTAATTAAGGCTTTTTTGTATCTGCTCGAAAATCGCCTTGGTTTAACTTTTTATTAAAACCCTCGAAACTAAGCACCATCATTAAAGGATCGGCTTCAACATTATTTGCGCTTATGTTTTCAAAATAGCCAGTCATTTAAGGCTTTTTGGGAACACTTTAGCGCAAGTTATTTTGTAACGATTCCTAAGCCACAATTATTAATTTAATTATGGATTTTTTGTATCTGGCCGAAAAGTCCTTGGTTTAGCTCTTTGTTTAAACCCTCGAGACGAAGCGCCATCATTAAAGGATCGGCTTCAACATTATTTGCGCTTTTGTTTTCAAAATAGCCAGTCATTTAAGGCTTTTGGGGAACACTTTAGCGCAAGTTATTTTGTAACGATTCCTAAGCCACAATTATTAATTTAATTGTGTTTTTTTGTATCTACTCGGAAGTGTCCTTGGTTAACTTTTAGTTTAAACCCAAAAAAGTAGTACTTTCATTCAAGTTATCAAAGAGAAAATTAGCCATTTTTTTGTATCAGCGATAAAAAATATAATGGGTTTCACCCCTCCCTTCGACTAAAACGAGCCAATCGATAATTAAAACAGTAGAAAGCATTAAGTTTTTGTTATTATTTACGCGATAAATATAACCATTAGCGGGAAAGCCATTGTCATCATTCTCTTATTTGCATCATTTGAAAGTATTCAGCTTAACGATTGGTTTACTAGTCATGGTGGCTTGTACGCCTCCAGAGGAGCGCTTTCCTGCTGATCCTGAAGATTATTGTAAAGAGGTTACTTTTCAACATAATACCTCTATTACAGAGCAACTTACCCCCTACTCGTCTTATATTAATAATAAAAAAACGGGTGTTTATGTATTAGAACAAGGCACAGAAGCGATGTTCACACGAGCTTGGTTAAGTGAACATGCTCAAAATACGATTGATGTGCAGTACTTTATTTTTTCTACTGACAATATTGGTTTGTTGGCCATCGATTATTTAGTACGCGCAGCTGATAGAGGCGTAAAAGTTCGCATTTTGGTCGATGATATTATGTTAGAGGCAAAAGGGGATGAATTATTAACCTTAAATGCTCATCCAAATATCAGTATTAAAATATATAACCCGCTGGCAAACGTTGGTAAAAATATCCTACAAAAGCTTACTAATCTGGTTACTGACTTCCATGGATTTAATCAACGTATGCATAATAAAACCTTTACAGTTGATAACTTAGTGTCAATAACAGGAGGTCGAAACGTCGCCGATGAATACTTTGGTTACGACCATCAATACAACTTTCGAGACAGAGATGCGTTGTTAGTGGGTGAAGCACCAAAGCAAATAGAGCAATCATTTGAGCAGTTTTGGAAACATAAGTTAAGTGTGCCAGTCTCGGAATTATTAAGCGATGATAACAGCAATATAAAACCTAACTTTGAAAAGTTACATCAATATGCCTGTAACCCTAAAAATTTTTTACCGGAAGTCCGAGCACAAATAAAAGCCATGCCTGCTGCATTCAAACAGGCTGTTGAGTCAGGAGATGTGTATTGGTTAGATAATGTGGAATACGTTTCCGATGCACCAGGTAAAAATGATGCAGAGACATTCCTTGGCGGAAGCGGCATTGCAACAAATCGCTTAATCCAGTTAGTTGAACAAGCAAACACCTCAATTACCATACAAACACCGTACTTAATTAGCACTGATTTGAGCCAAGAGATCTTTAAGTCATTAGTCGCTAAAGGAGTGAAAATAAAAATATTAACCAATAGCCTTGCCTCAAACGACAACTTAGATGCTTTTAGTGGATACCAAAGAAGTCGAGAAGCATTATTACAAACAGGTATTCAAATTTTTGAATTTAAGCCTGATGCAAAAATCAGGCAAAAAGTCATGTCGCAAGAAATGCTAAGGCAATTAGATCAGCAACCTATTTTTGGCTTACATGCTAAATCAATGGTTATTGATGATCGTTTAACAGTGATTGGCACTTTTAATTTAGATCCTCGTAGTGCCAATTTAAACACAGAAAGTATTGTTGTCATTCCTTCACATAGCGTTGCTGAAAAAGTAAAAGCCACGATGTTAGTGGAAATGCAGCCAGAAAATGCATGGCAAACAACCTTAGATTGGAATCCCGATCAAGAGGTTGATTTAAGTAAGCGCCTAAAAGTTAAAACACGCATGATTGTGCCGAAAAGTATTTTGTAGCATGGAAAGCCATCACATGAGAATAAATAACCTCACTGTTGCTTATCCTAGCGCTTATCGAGTAACGGTCACTACTGCCCCCGTATTCCTATTGCCTGGATTATTTCTCTCACATTATGTAAAGGTGCGCTACAATGTTTTATGAAGGCACTGAGAAACGTTTAGTCATCAACACAAAAGGACTCAATCTTTTTGATTTTGAAGATGAGTTTTGGATAAAGTTAGTCGCACATTGTGGAGCTGAAGTATTATCAAGTATTCGTAATTCACAGGTAAAAGCTTACTTGCTTTCAGAATCCAGTTTATTTGTATGGAAAAATAAACTGATTTTAATTACCTGTGGTAATACACAATTAGTTAAAGCGGCCCTGTTTATTCAACAACAATTTACTAAACAACATATCAGCACCCTTATTTTTCAACGTCATCAAGCCTTAAAACCACAATTACAGCGTTCTAACTTCAAACAGGACACTCTGCTATTAGAAAAGCAGTTTAACGGCCAAAACATGCATTGGCGAGACGGCTATCAAGGGGATTTATTTGTATTTGGTGAGGTTTCATCAGGTAGCATAATAACGCAAAGTATTTATATGCTGCATGGGTTAAATAGTGAGCTAGCAAAAACGTTACAAACTAACCCGTTAGACAAACAAACTATTTTAGCAGCATTAAAAATCAGATTATTGTTTGAGCCTCCATTTAAAGAAGATCCATTGCGTGAAAATTTGTTAATCGACCATTACAGCTTTAGCCCAAAAGGTTATTCATTGAATGCCATTTGTGGTGAAGATTATATCACCCTGCACTTAACCCCTGAGAAAATGAGTACTTACCTGAGTATTGAAACAAGCTTTGCAAAGGAAAGGTGTATCGACTTGATCAACCACTTACAGCAATTATTCCTGCCTAATGAAACCAAAAGCATGCATTTCAACTCACTGGCACAACAGTTAACTATTAGTATCGTTTAGCCGTTAAATGATGCCTTATAGTTTCTTATTGCAGGAAGCCCCTGCTTCCCACAGTCTTCATAACTTAAGATAAAGAGACTAAGGCTTTAATAAAAAGACTGCTTCTACACGTTCATTGATTTCTATCTGATTATTTTGATAGCTTGGTGCAACTTGATCACTTTCCATTGCTCGCATCAAAATAGGTTGAGCATTGTGGGTTTGGTAGTTAATCGAATACACATTACCTAAAGCGCTGTGGTAACTGTTGGCTAACCCTTCAGCTTTGCTAATAGAATCTTGTACAGCCATATCACGTGCTTTTATTTGCCACTGTAAGGGTTCTTTAAGTGAATAGTTAATTTGCCCAATATTTGAAATATCATTTTTCACTAAGATCTGTAATAACTTATTTAACTTTTCTACATCGTCTAATTGATAACTTAAATTACGTGTTGCTTTAATCCCGACTTGAGTACGTTTTTTCTCAATATACTCGTATTCAGGACGCAATTGCACATCGGCACGTGTTAGTAATGCTTGATCAAATTCACTTTTTTGTAATTGAGACAAGACTTGCTGTACTTGCTGATCCACCATTTGCTTTGCATTATCAGCATCATTTTCCATGGCAATAGCTTGAAACTCAATGCGCACAGTATCTGGTTTAATGTGTATTTTTGCATTGCCTGATACTGAAATATGAGGTTGATCAGGTAATGTTGCAGCCTGTCCCGTTGCCGTTAACAAACAACTCAGCAGTATTATATTGATTATTTTCATCATTCCTCTCAGATTACGCAGCCAATTTTAAAGCTATATAATACCTAGATTCCTTTGGTAATACCAAGCAGAGCTAGGCTTATTCTCTGCTTAATTAAAAATATTGATGAGAAGAATTAATCATTAAGTTATGGAGCCCCAAAACTACCTAAATAGTAAAAACGTAACCTGCGCATTAAACACGTTAGAGAGGGTTGTTCCATAATAAGGTTAAGTTTTTAATATCATACCGCTTATAAAAATCGGCCGGCTTTCCCTTTCAACTTTAAGCCTTAATTTGAGCCTCAACATCAAGCAAAGCAGCTAGATAAGCTCTCTACTTTCATTAATTGCAGCATCACTTCATTCTCAATAACTTAATCTATGCTCAGAGAGTGAGGAAGGGGCAACCTAATGAGAATGGCATCATATGGACAAGTCATAGATTGTGATCGTGATAAGTTGGTAGGTTGGTGGTTGATAGGATGGTAGGTTGATAGGTTGATAGGTTGAGATAAGTAAATTAATGGTAAAAAAAAGCCAGCAATTAAGCTGGCTCTATCTACTTATAAAGTTAACCTATAAAGCGGTTAAATTATAGTACGTCTACTGCATTAAGGTCAGAGAATGCTTTCTCTAAACGAGTAACCATTGATGCTTGACCTGCGCGTAACCAAACACGTGGATCGTAGTATTTCTTGTTAGGAGCATCTTCACCCGTTGGGTTACCGATTTGACCTTGTAAGAAATCACGGTTAGCCGCTTCGTAAACACGAACGCCATCCCAACATGCCCACTGTGTATCTGTATCGATATTCATTTTGATAACACCGTAACCGATAGACTCTTGGATTTCTGCTTCAGAAGAACCAGAACCACCGTGGAATACGAAGTTTAATGAGTTAGTAGGAAGGCCGTGTTTTTCAGAAACGAATTTTTGAGAATCACGTAAAATTGTTGGGGTTAGTTTAACGTTACCTGGCTTATATACACCGTGTACGTTACCGAAAGAAGCAGCGATAGTGAAACGTGGGCTGATTTTTGATAATTCAACGTATGCGTAATCAACTTCAGATGGTTGAGTGTAAAGTAAAGAATCATCCATATCTGAGTTATCAACGCCGTCTTCTTCGCCACCAGTACAACCTAGTTCGATTTCTAGTGTCATACCCATTTTAGCCATACGCGCTAGGTATTTACCACAGATTTCGATGTTTTCTTCTAATGGTTCTTCAGAAAGATCGATCATGTGAGAAGAGAATAATGGTTTACCTGTTTCTGCGAAATGTGCTTCAGAAGCATCTAATAATCCGTCGATCCATGGTAGTAATTTTTTAGCGGCGTGGTCAGTATGTAGAATAACTGGAACACCGTAAGCAGCAGCCATTGCGTGTACGTGCTTAGCACCAGAAACAGCACCTAAAACAGCTGCTTCTTGACCGTCAAGTTTAAGACCTTTACCAGCGTTAAATACAGCACCGCCGTTAGAGAATTGAATAACAACTGGCGCTTTAACTTTAGCAGCAGCTTCAAGTACAGCATTGATTGAATCTGAACCAACAACGTTTACCGCTGGAAGTGCAAATTTATGCTCTTTTGCAACAGCAAATACTTTTTGAAGATCATCACCAGTGATAACACCAGGTTGTACAACGTCTAAAATCTTAGTCATGAGATATACCCTATCTATTGTTTTAAATTAAAATCTGTTTCGTTTCGCGATTCTAAGACAATTATGTCACAAAGAATACGCATAAAAAAGCGAGATAAAATCTCGCTCTAAACATTTGAATTAATCGTTAGCTCGTAATTCTAACATTGCTACTGCCGGTAACTCTTTACCTTCAACAAACTCAAGGAAAGCACCGCCACCTGTAGAGATGTAAGAAACATCTGCAGTAATACCAAACTTGTCGATAGCCGCCAGCGTATCACCACCACCAGCAACAGAGAATGCATCTGATTCAGCAATCGCTTTAGAGATTCCAGCTGTACCTGCTTCAAAGTTTTTGAATTCGAACACGCCAACCGGGCCATTCCAAAGAATTGTTTTAGCACCTTTTAAGATAGTCGCTAATGCCGCCGTTGAATCTGGACCTAAGTCGAAAATCATATCGTCATCTTGTACGTCTGCAACATTTTTGATCACTGCTTCAGCATTTTCATCAAATGCTTTTGCACATGCAACGTCTGTAGCAACAGGGATTGCACATTCAACCATTAATTTTTTAGCTGTTTCAACTAAATCAGCTTCGTATAATGATTTACCAACATTGTGACCTTGTGCTGCGATAAATGTGTTCGCGATACCACCACCAACAACTAATTGGTCTGCAATTTTAGATAATGACTCTAATACTGTTAATTTAGTTGATACTTTAGAACCACCAACGATTGCAACTAATGGGCGAGCAGGGTTATCCATTGCTTTACCTAGTGCTTCTAGCTCTGCAGCTAATAAAGGACCAGCACAAGCAACAGGAGCAAATAGACCAGCACCGTTAGTAGAAGATTGAGCACGGTGAGCCGTACCAAATGCATCCATTACGTAAACATCACATAATGCAGCTAATTGCTTAGATAATGTTTCATCGTTTTTCTTCTCGCCTTTGTTGAAGCGAACATTTTCAAGTACAACCACTTCACCAGCATTAAGTTCTAAGCCATTTAAGTAGTCAGTTGCTAAACGCACTGGTACGTCTAGCGCTTCATTTAAGTAATCAACAACAGGTTGTAGAGAGAACGCTGCGTTTTCTTCAGCAGACGCGCCTTCAGTTGGGCGACCTAAGTGTGACGTAATCATCACTTTAGCGCCTTTTTCTAAGGCTAATTTAATTGTTGGAATTGAAGCACGAATACGCGCATCTGATGTTACTTTGCCATCCTTAATTGGAACGTTAAGATCTTGACGGATAAATACTCGTTTACCGGCTAAATCTAGATCAACCATTTTTTTTACTGACATGATGTGTCCTCTCATTTTATTTTGAAAACTATTTTTGAAATCATTTTAAAAACTTTTTTGAAAACTATTTTAAAAACTATAAAATTTCTTACCTATTCTCTACCGGCCCAATCGTTACCTAGATAGTGACAGGCTCTGCGTTGACGCAGTCTAAAATACAACATTATGTCGTTATATTCTGAATATCTGAGCGCATTATAAACCAAAGTGTTTGTTACATCGATCACAAATCGCAATGGTGTGTAATTTACCTTTTTAATGGGGTGGAGTGGTTTGATTTATATCATCTAAGTCAAACTTCTTTTAAAACGCTTAAAAAAACGACAGAAAGTCAGTTTATTTAATGGCACAAAAAGATATAATTCATTGCATTAAATGGGCTAAATAATGCAATAAGTAGATCCCCCCTACCCTAAATGATAAAAATGTGAATTTATCATCATGTTAATACTGCTAATTAGATGGTAAAATAACGCCTTATTATTTATATCAGTTATTTGCACACACAAAAGAAAAGAGTACCGTTAATTAATGAATATTATTCAGTTAATTCGACATACCTGGCGAATCTATTTTTGCCTAGTCGTGTTCACAACCATTCTGTTACTCACTACTGTATATGGTAAATATGATGAATTATTAACAAAAAGAAAATATGAACAACTGTATATAACCAAAATAGTTAAAGCGGATATCAATTCTTTATTATCCACCTACGAGTCTATATTAGATCTTATCAATGTCGGATTTAATGAAGACCATCAATTTAATCAATCGGTGTTACAAAAAATACTAAAGAAATCAGATTTAATAGCAGGTTTTGCTGTGTTTAATTTAGACGGTACTTTACGTGCAAAAAGTGACAACCTTCCGCAAAAACTCTTTGAATTGAAAGGCCATCACTACGTTGAACAAGGCTTTTATGGTCCAGTCACCGCTGATAAGTTAATGATCAGCCGTCCTATTTTTTCACCTATCACTAAAAGATGGATCATCCCGATACGTAAAGCGTTGATTGATAAACAGGGATCAGTGACAGGTTTTTTATTTTCTGCGATTCTTATTAATAAATTACAACCCAAGTGGCCTCTATCAGAGTCCTTTGGTAACTCACTAATGCTGATTCTCGATCAAAGTTTCTATCGTCTTTTAGACACTACATTGGGCGCTAAAGAATACGCAGAGAATTTTTCAACTCCGTTTACAGAACAACATCGCAATGAAATAGAAAAAGAACTCAAGAAACAAAATTTAACGCTTGAAATGTTGCGTGATACAGAAGAAGTGGTTCAATTCACTTTCAATAATAAAAATAAAGAGGAATTACATAGTTTATCCTTTAATAAACAATATCAATTCTGGACGCATGCTAGCCGCTCATTAACCAGTATTAACAACCCATTACTTTACACATCAGCCTATTACTACATTTTATATTTTGTCTTTTTAGCGGTGATTTTTTTCCTCTTCAAATGGATAATCAAAATAGAACAAAATAAGTTAACAGAATTGACCTATAAAACAGAACATGATGATTTGACTGATTGTTATAATCGTTCTGTATTACCCCATTTAATCCACGATCTAACCAACGTTAAAAAACCATTTTCAATGTTATATATTGATTTAGATAACTTTAAAAACATTAACGACTCCTTTGGGCACAAGTATGGGGATGCTTTATTAAAGGCAGTTAGTCTTCGAATTCAACAGAGTTTAACGGTGAAAAAAGGGAAGTCAGGTGATTTAATTCGCTATAGTGGTGACCAATTCATTTTATTAATAGAAATGGAAAATAAACAAAAAATATCTGATTTTGCTAAAAAACTACTTGATGATTTAGCTGAAATGCACTGTATTTTTAATCATAATTTATCTATTACTAGTTCAATAGGTATAGCCTGTTATCCACGCGATGCAAAACAGTTAGATACTTTAATAAGCTATGCTGAAAATAGCATGTTGATAGCGAAAAAAACCAAAAACCACTACCTTTTCTTTTCACAAGAGGTCCATCAACACCTGCTCAAACAAACGAAAATAGAACAAGCATTACGCTTTGCTATTGAAGAAAACGAAATCAGTCTCGTTTATCAACCGCAAATGGACACGTTCAATAAACTCTATGGCGTAGAAGCATTGGTTCGCTGGGAAAGTAAAACGTTAGGTGTTATAGCGCCGGATATTTTTATACCTATTGCAGAAAAAACAGGCTTAATGCCAGTCCTTGGCCAACACATAATGAACAGAGCTATGTATGAAATAAGTAGCTTACAACGCAAGTCAAAAACAACATTTGCTTTATCGATCAATGTTTCAGTGAGGCAGTTTGTACAGACAAATTTTTTTGAAGCATTAATTAAAAGTATTTTGTATTTTGGAGAGAAAAACCTACCCATTACAATCGAAATAACTGAAAGTTTATTTATTGAAAGCATTGATGTACTTCGCCCCATTTTTACTAAAATGAAAGATCATAATATTTCCTTAGCTTTAGACGATTTTGGCACAGGTTATTCCTCTCTTAGCATGCTTAGAGATGTGCCCATTGATCAATTAAAAATAGATAAAAGCTTTGTCCAAGACATCAACAAAAATAAAACAGATAAAGCGATGGTGAAAAGTATTATCGGTATGGGAAAAAACTTAAATATGCGAGTATTAGCAGAAGGCGTTGAAACCGCAGAGCATGCAGAGATCCTTGTGGAGTACGGATGTGATTTATTTCAAGGTTACCACTTCTCTAGAGCTTTACCGATCAAAGAGTTGGAGCTCTTTATTAAACAACGCCAATAAAGTGGTACAAATATTTATACGAGCAAAAAATTAAAGTAAAAAGTATTGCTTGATACCTGCTAGGACATTGGCCACCGCAACGGAGGCTAATATCATACCCATCACTCGGCTAATAAGGCTCGCACCAGCATTGCCAATAACACGATGTATTTGGCTCGCCGCTAACATCAGCAACATTGTAATCAACAAGACTAAGAGCATAATTAATGCGGTTTGAGTTTGCTCCCAAATACTATAACTTGAGTTTTCAGTTAATAAGACAATGCCTAACATCGCACCTGGGCTAGCAATTGATGGAGTCGCGATGGGGAAAATGGCAGCTTCATTTTGCTTGGCTGACATCTTACGTTCAATATCTGGTTTACTCTCTCCAAATATCATCGATAAAGCAAACAAAAACAGTACGATCCCCCCCGCTATTTGAAAAGCAGAGAGAGGAATTTCAATAGAGGTCAGGATAAACTCGCCGGCGACCAAAAAGAAAAGCAAAATAACGGCTGAATAACCCGTCGCTTTTAACGCAACTTTACGTTTCTCTTTATGGTCAAAATGACTGGTAACAGCCATAAATACAGGAACCGTACCAATCGGGTCAATAACTGCAAACAAGAAAATAAAAGTTGCGACATAATCAATCATAATAATATTATTCCTGTTATATTTAATCCGTTTTGATAAATAATATACCATAAAATAATTACGCCAATCACATAATGAATACTCAATTCATAGAAAAATAAGCTCAATATTATAATGTTTAATCACAGAATTTATTAATTAGATCATGTACAAATGAAGTTAAAAGCCTACTATTAGCTATCAAGAGGCAAAAAACAGACATAAGTGACATTTTACGATGAATTGAAAGATCCCATTTATTACTAACTTAAAGTAATGAATGGCCTATAAAGACTGCCAAAAAAGTCAGCTATATTTGACTTTAATTGCAAAGCGGTTTTCAGAAAAGAACGCCATTATCACTACAGTTAACTCTAACATAATGATCTTTCGAGCATTCAGGACATACTACGGTAGCTACTATTAACATTAATCAGCCATTAATATTATTAAAAATGTGCTTAAAGAGGATCGAGGAAAACATGAAACTTTCAAAAGCATCTATTTATGTTTCCTTGTTTCTCTCACTGATCCTCTGCGCAAATTATTATGTCACTTTGGAAGTGAAAAAAGCTTACAACAACCTGATACAAACACAACAACATAGTAAAGCATCTATTAACCTCACCAATGGATTACAAGTAGAAACCAACGAGCTAGCGCAACTGGTTAGGCTTTTTATTTCTACCAGTGAAACACGTTATCTTTTTTATTATTACGATATTATTGCCATTCGAAATGGGACGAAACACGCACCTGAAAACTACATCCCGTCATTATATTGGGCAGACGTTATTGCCGAAAGAGAATCTCACGCATCATTAGCAACGCAAGGAGGTACTTCGTTAACTACAAAAATGAAAGGGTTAGGCTTTACTCAGCAAGAATTGCTGTTACTGCAAGAGATTTTAAAGGCTCTAGAAACATTAAAAAATGTTGAGCAAATAGCCTTTGCCAGTACACAGGGGTTATATGACATTAACAATAATGAATATGTTTCTGACGGGGAGCCAAATTTAGATTATGCAAATAAGTTAATATACAGCAATACATATAATGCAGAAAAAGCCACACTCTCACATGCTTTATTCAATTTATCACAGCAAGTGCAAAAGCGAACCGACAACGCAATACAAGAAGCGAGCACACTGTTAAATACCTTAATAACAAAAGCGAGTATCGGTTTGTTATTGACCTTTCTACTTATTTTGCTTATTTATCTTTTATTTAGACAATTTATTTTAAACCCTATTAGTTTACTTTCAAAGGTCGCGGAATGTTTAGCATCAGGGCAATATTCTGCACGAGTTTCTAAAATGCGAGCCGCAGAAGAGTTATTAACTTTGGGAAAAACACTAGATCACATGTCCGAATCCATTGGCAAAGATATAGATAATAGAAACATAAGCCAAAAGAAATTAGAACATGCAAACCTAATTGTGCAGGAAGCAACACAAGCTAAGTCGATATTTCTAGCTAATATGAGCCATGAAATAAGAACGCCAATGAACGCGATTATTGGTATGGCGTACTTAGCATTGAATACCAAACTTTCTTCACAACAAGCGAATTACATAGAAACGATTCATAATGCAGGTCAATCTTTACTTAATATTATTAATGATATTTTAGACTTTTCAAAAATAGAAGCAGGTAAAATAGAACTTGAAAAGACCTCATTTCAATTAGAAACGGCGATAATTAATTCATTATCCTTGGTCAAGCAAAGCTTGGCGAAAAAAGACATTGAAATGCTAGTAGAGATAACAAGTAATTCATTATTGAATGACACTAAAGTGCTTGTTGGCGACGCCATTAGGCTCGGCCAGATACTAAATAACCTATTATCAAATGCGATCAAATTTACCCAATGTGGTCACATAAAACTCACCATCTCCACAATAGAAAACACCGCTACACAAACAACACTTAGCTTCTCAGTAGAGGATACTGGTATCGGTATGACAGATGAGCAAGTGAGTCGATTATTTCTAGAGTTTGAACAAGCAGATAGCTCAACAACACGTAAGTATGGCGGTACTGGTTTAGGCCTTGCTATCACAAAGAATTTAATCGAATTAATGGAGGGGGAAATAAAGGTCAACAGCACCCCACATAAAGGAACTACTTTTTCATTCAGTGCAAAATTTGATTTACCTGAAAAACAGCCCTTTGCCCATAGCCAAATCAATGTTGCAAATTTACGAGTGTTGATTGTTGATCAACAACAAAAATCAAGATTGCATTTACAAGCGATGATGCAACGACTTGAAGTAGGCAGTGAGGTTGAGCATGGCATAGAAATGACCGATAGTGGTCTTGAGGGCCTTCTCATGATACAAAATAAATATGATACAGGAACACCTTATGATTTAGTCTTTTTTGATTGGACGAGTAAAGATATTTCAGGAAAGCAGTTTTTACAATCCCACAGTGAGAAAAAATATTTAGAGAAAACTAAGTTGATCATGATGTCTGCTAATGAATATGGAAATATGCATAAAACAGCCACAAAATATGCGATTGAACATTTATTATCTAAACCTATTTTACCGACAACACTGAAGAATGTATTCAATTCAATTACCACTTCAGAAAGCAAATTGGCTCGGCCTATCTCAACTAAAAACGAGCTAAGTCTACAGGGCATTAAGGTATTATTAGTAGAAGATAACAAAACCAATCAACAACTCGCGATAGAATTATTAAAAATGAAAGGCGCTTTAATTGATACGGCAAATAACGGGCAAGAAGCAGTACAAAAAATATTAAATGGCAAAATAACCCAATATAATATCGTGTTAATGGATTTGCAAATGCCTGTCATGGATGGCTATGCAGCAACTAAACTATTACGTGAGCATCAAGAATTTGCAGGCTTGCCTATTGTCGCGATGACAGCACATGCGATGGAGCAAGATATTCAGAAGAGCCGTCTTTGTGGCATGAACGGACATATATCAAAGCCGATAATTCCCGAATTACTCTACGCCACAATCTATGAATTGCATAATAAGATGTCTCTGTTACCTCTTGCCACGGAAACTAATAAAACCATTGATAGCGAGGCTATGTTTGCTCCTATTACAGGTTTGAATATCGTCCAGGGCTTAAAGAATTCAGCAGGCAGAGCTGACTTATACCAAAAAGTGCTAGTTAATTTTTTTAACGATTTCAAAAATTTTTCGGAAAAGTTTACATTATTATTAGCAGCAAGAGATTGGAAGAGCGCAGAGTTAATGGCCCATTCCTTAAAAGGTTTGACGGAAACAATAGGAGCTAATCAATTGACTCAACCAGCCGTTGAGCTTGAGCAAGTGTGTAAACATGCAAGTTACTCCTCGGCGACAGTGATCCTAAATAAACTACTCACTGAATTAAACCCGTTATTAATCCAATTAAAAAAAATACACCTTCATAGCGAACCTCACAAAAGTCCAACAATATCGGTAATTAGCGATGTACTTATATTATTAGAGTGTCTACTTTTAGAGAGTGATGTAGAAGTTATCGAACAATGGAATAGAAACTATCCACTATTAACCAATGTATTACCTGAAAAAATACTTTTACAAATTAACCAATGTATCAATAATTTTGAATTTGATAGTGCTTTAAATCACTTACAAGAATATAAAAATAGAGAAGGAATGTATTAATGACGGGGTTAAATGACAAACCTACTATTTTAATTGTGGATGATACACCGGCAAATCTAACTCTTTTAATGGGCTTACTTAAAGATAAATATCGGATTGTAGCGGCTAACAATGGAAAAAAAGCGATTGAACTTGCACTTGCTTCGCCTCCAGATTTGATATTACTTGATATCATGATGCCAGATATCGATGGCTATGAAGTATGTATTCGCCTAAAAGAAAGTGAAATAACACAGCACGTCCCTATTATATTTTTAACTGCTAAAGTTTCAGTAGAAGATGAAGAGCGTGGTTTTGAATTAGGCGCCGTCGATTTTATACATAAACCTATCAGTCCTTCGATAGTCATGGCGAGGGTGAATACACATATTAAGCTTAAAACTTGGCAAAATTATTTACTTGATAATAACATTTGGTTAGAAAAAGAAGTGTCACGACGCTTAGCTCAAGTGAACAAATTACAAGATGCGACTATATATGTAATGGTCTCTCTTGCAGAGTTTCGAGATGAGTGCACAGGTAACCATATTCGTCGTACACAGGAATATGTTCGCTCGCTAGCAGAGGAACTGACTAAATTGCCTCATTATGCGTTTACATTAACACCCGAAGTCATTGATTTGATCACCAAGTCATCGCCATTACACGATATCGGTAAAATAACCATACCAGATAATATTTTGCTTAAACCAGGCAGGCATACTGAGGCTGAGTTTGAAATAATGAAAACTCACTCACAACGTGGTTATGACATTCTAAAACAAGCCAGTGGTTTGATGGGGGGGCAAGGTGAACTACTCCGTTATGCAATGGATATCGCACTCTATCACCATGAAAAATGGGATGGTTCTGGATATCCGAAAGCATTGGTAGGTAATAATATTCCGTTAGCAGCTAGGTTAATGGCTGTCGCCGATGTCTATGACGCATTACGTAGTGCACGGCCCTATAAAGAACCTTTTTCACATCAGCAATCAATGGAGATAATTGCTAAAGGCAAAGGCCATCATTTCGACCCTGAAATTGTTGAGGCATTGTTTGCCATTGAAGAAAAATGCATATCAATCATAGATAATTGGCCAGATGATTAAAGTACACTATTTTGATTCACCTATTTATCGCTGTTGTATCTAATCTGAGAGTGGAATAATGATGGCTGAATATATCAATGATTTAAGTAATCAGACTTTATTACTTAAATCAGCGTTGAAAATTGACATACTTATTAAGTAAAAACTTCATTAGGTAATGCGTGAAAGTATCACTTTCTTCTCCCGCAATAAAAACTCCGATAATACAGTCTGCCACGAGGCGTCCTCTTTTGAGAAAAAAGTGACATTCCTTTTTATTTATAAAATTTAGATATCGATATAAGCCACTAAGAATGTTAATAAAAAGTAAATATCAACTCCAATAAGTATTGGAGCAACCAAAAAAGATCAAATAAAACAAATAAAATGATATAAACTATAATCAAAATAGGGTAAATAATAAATGATAAGTGCTTACAAAAGTAAAGTGACTCGCAAACTTTTTAAGCTTCATCCCTTGCAAAAAAAACAGAGTAGATAAAAAAAGGATTCGATTCTACGACATATTTATATCAATAAGTGGACTAAATAATTTATGTTGGAAATATAACTTGGCTATCAATAGCCTTTTTGATTACAAACTCCTGATTAAAATGTTACCACTGGCTATGCTTTATCATAACAATGCACACGCAGAGATAAGTTATGATTTTTCAGGTTTTGGTACCCTAGGTTTTGCTGTTTCAAATAATCCCTCACCATATCTTCAATATATTGATAATGAAGGAACTTTTTCAAAGGACAGCTTAATCGCAGTACAACTTGACATTAAATTTTCTTCCAAGTTAAGTGCAACAATACAAGCTAAACTTGCAGCCAATAACTCACAAGCTAACGGAGTGGATGTTGATATCACTTGGGCTTTTTTGTCTTATCGTCCAAATAATGACTGGCTATTTCGTATCGGTGAATTACAAGTACCTGGCTACCTAAACTCAGTGAATAGAGATGTAGGTGTCACTTATAATTACGTTCGTTTACCTGCAGAAACCGACTCAACCTCTCCTATATATCATTTCACAGGAGCGGCAATCAGTAAAACATTCAACTTTGATGACAGTGATTTTATTGTTGATCTCTATGCTGGTAAAAAAACAACAGATCTTCGCTACTATATCGGTAATGAGATATTAGGCGCTTACACTCAAGGTAGTAGCTATAACCAAGTGGATATTGATCTTGTTGGTATGTCCTTTAGTTACAAAACACCTAAACATACCTTTGTTGCAGCAATGCATAGAGTAAAAGTAAAAAATGAAGGAGGTGAAGAATGGTTAAAAGAGATAGGATTCACAGAGGTTATACCGGGTTCAGAAATCGGGTATTACAATAATGATCTTAGCAGTGGTGCTTCTGTAACCAATCGTTTGGATTTATATCTTGCGAATATTGGAGCAGATATTTATCTTGGTAATGACCTTCGCTTAGCTTCTGAGTTAGTTTATAGAAAAACCAATGATCTCAATATTGGCATAAACGGTGTTTTAGGTTACGTGTCACTACAGAAAAGAATAGATAAATGGACCCCTTATATTTTCTATTCGCAGATTAAGACATTCAGTAATGATTTAAAAAAACATCAGCGAATAGATAGCAATCAAGTCCCAAGTGCAATTCCTAACGCAGGCTTAGTCAATGCATCACAGCATGTTATAGCGGATATTTATCAAGCATATGACCAATTCTCTGTTGCTATTGGTACATCCTATCGCTTTAGCCCAGTGAGTGTATTAAAAGCTGAAATAATGTTTGTTGAAGTTGATGATACATCAAGTCTATTTGATGTTTCATCCCAGAGTGAAAGTAGTAATTACTCGACGACAATATTTTCTCTCTCCTATAGCTTTGCTTTTTAGGAGGTGACAAATGACTAATCAAGGATTCATTATTACCTCACTGATATTAATACTTTTTGTTTCCACCCCTGCTCAATCAGAGCTAGTGATTATAGGCAATAGTAAAACAGTGTTTTCAGAACTCAACACACGTATTATCAGTCGAATTTATACTGGTAAAATAATAGAAATTGAAGGGGTTTCCGTAATACCTATTAATAGCACTCAGACAACCGCTTTAAGAAATAAATTTTTAGAAAAGTATTTGTCACAGGATGAAAATGAATACTCGGCATATTGGACAGTGAGGCGCTTCATTGGTAAGGGAACCCCACCTAAAGAATTGGCATCAGTAACCGATATTATTAATTACGTCGGTGAAACACCCGGAGCAATAGGTTATATTGACACCGATTCAATCTCTGTCCCTAGCTCTGTAAAAATAATAAATCAGTAGATCATTAATAACTTTACGACGACAAACAAAGAGCGAACATTAATCTAATACAGAAAGCTTAAATGATTGGTATCAACTGATTTTATATTTTTAACTTCACATTAATACACTAAAGGGCTCTATTGATAGACTCAATATCTTTTAAACGCCTCCATTTAGGTATATGTTTATATTATTTATCATACAAAATATAAAAATCAGCAACAACTTAGGCAAATAATCTCTAGGTATTAAGATCAAGCTCTAACGCGCACATTATAGTGGAACAGTAAGCTATAAGTTCATGGATGAACTAAAGTAATTTAATGATAAGCAATATGTTTAAGGAAGAAAGTTGAGTAAAAAATATTTTTATTATTATCAAGGACTGATAACAACTATATTGATGTCATCGTTTTTTATACCCTCTGCTAACGCTGAAATAAACTATAATTTTTCAGGCTTTGGTACGCTAGGTTATACGCTCTCAGACCAACCTTTTAAGTATCTACAATATATTGATGATCAAGGTACATTTGCTCGCGATAGTCTACTAGCAGGATAACTAGATATTAAATTTGATCCTAAATTAAGTGCAACTATCCAAGCTAAAGTCGCGGCTAGTGAATCTCAAGAAACAGGTCTTGATGCGGACATTACATGGGCCTTTTTATCTTACCGCCCAACTAATGATTGGTTATTTAGAGCCGGTAAATTACAGATACCGGGTTACCTCAATTCAGTCAATCGCGATGTTGGTGTTACTTATGATTATGCCCGTCTTCCGAGTGAATTTGATTCAACCTCTCCTATTTATAGCTTTCTAGGTGCATCCGTCAGTAAAACCTTTGCTTTAGCTGATAATGAGATCATCATCGACGCCTACGCAGGTAAAACTAAAGCAGCTTCACGATATTATATTGGTGATGATATTGAGGGTTTTTATCAAGAAGGGGCTGATTATTATAAGCTAGAGGTAGAGGTTGTCGGTACTTCAATCACTTATAAAACCACTCATAACACCTATTTAGCTGGGTTACACAGAGCCACTATAAAAAAAGCAAATGGACAACCATGGGTCAAAAAAACAGGATTTACAGACATCATTCCAGAATTGGGAATTGGTTACTATAACGACCAAGAAAATAGTGGTACGACAACAGCTAATAGCTTTGATCTCTATATTGCTAATATTGGGGCAGATATCTATCTCAGTAATGAGGTTAGGTTAGCAGCAGAACTAGCGATTAGAAATACCAATGACATTGAAACAGGCATTAATAGTATTGCAGGTTATATCTCTTTGCAGACAAAAATTAATAACTGGACACCTTATATTTTCTATTCTCAAATCAAAACCATCAGTGATGACTTTAAAGCCTATAGCCAAATAGATAATAACCAAGTACCAAATTATATCCCTTCTGCAAGTGCGATTAATGCATCTCAACACGTCATTGCAGATTCATTTGAAGCCTACGACCAATTTTCTATTGCAATCGGTACGTCATATCGCTTTACCCCCGTTAATATGCTTAAAGCTGAAATTATGATGGTACAAGTCGGTAAGTCATCTAGTTTGTTCGATATTCCATCAGGTGCAGCGTCCAAGGACTATAGTACGACTGTTTTTTCAATTTCTTATAGTTTTGCTTTTTAGGGAGGTAATATGAAAAATAAACTATTCACAATCGCCTCTCTATTCTTAGTATTAATCACCTCTCTACCTGTTAAAGCAGAAGTGGTGATGGTTGCTTACAATAAAACAGATATAGATGGGCTTGATGCACGTATTATTAGCCGACTTTATACAGGGAAAATAGTTGAAATTAACGGCATTTCAGTCACACCGGTTAACCAAGATCCATCAAATCCATTAAGAGAACGTTTTTTACAAAAATATTTATCCCAGAATGAAGATAAATATTCAGCTTATTGGACAGTTCGGCGCTTCATTGGTAAGGGCACACCGCCAAAGGAGTTTTCATCAGTCACTGCTGCAATTGATTATATTATCGAGACACCCGGCGCAATTGGCTATATTGATACGGATTTAGTGGTGTTATCTAGCGACATCAAAATCATCAGCAAGTAGTATTTTTTAGAGTTAACTATTTAAAAAATAAAGAAAGAAGTATTTATCTCAAAACTAAATGTTGAAAGTACGGATATTAGTATTATCTCAATATAGCAACGACTAGAGAACAGTTATGTTGCTCAGAAATTAATACCTTACTATTAACTTGATACTTTGATTTAAAAATTTTAACTCAAAGACAGAACAACCAATCGACATTAGGTAGGTGCTAATCTCGACGGATGTAAACAATAAAGATGTACTCAAAGTAGTAACAAACGGACTTAACTAAGCACAACATTGGAAATGAAATTGACTACAAAAAAAAAACCTAACTACTGCGCATTAATTAAATGTAATACATTGTTAAAAATGACATTAACATTCACTATCGTGATGCTTTGTCATAGCAATGTGAGTGCTGCAATTAGTTATAATTTTTCTGCTTTTGGGACGGTAGGTTATGCAATATCAGATCAGCCTTACCAATATATGCAATATGTTGATAACGAAGGCACCTTCGCTCAAGATAGTCTGATTGCCGGCCAACTAGATATACAATTCACACCAAAACTAACAACAACCATCCAAGTAAAATTAGCTGCTGATAAGTCACAAGAAAGTGGCATTGATCCAGAACTTACATGGGCTTTTTTATCTTACCGTCCCAATAATGAATGGGTTATTAACTTAGGTATGTTGCCTATCCCTGGTTACCTTAATTCAGTTAATCGAGATGTTGGAGTCACTTATGATTATGTGCGCCTACCTGCTGAATTTGATTCAAAATCACCTGTTAATAACATACTTGGCGTTTCAATTTCCAAAATAATTCCACTGCCTGATAGTGAATTTATTATCGATGCCTATGCAGGAAGAGCAAAGCATAAATGGCGATACTATATTGGCGATGACCTCGATGAGACATACTCAACAGGGGCTACTTATAATAAAGTCACTTTAGATCTTATTGGTACATCAATTACTTATAAGACGACAGAGAATACTTATCTAGCTGGAATACATATGGCAAGGATCAAAAATTATGGCGATAGTCTATGGCTTAAGGAGATTGGATATCAAGCCTTTTCACCTGATATAGGTTTTTACAATAATTATGCTAGTGATGGTGCAGTCGCAGTTGATAGTTATGATATGTTTATTGCAAATATAGGGGCAGATATACACCTAGGAAACGATTTTAGATTAGCATCCGAGCTGATATTACGGAAAAATATGGATATTGATATTGGCTTAAATACCCTTTCTGGATACGTATCACTTCGAAAAACAATGAATAAATGGACGCCTTATCTGCTCTACTCTCAAATAAAAACAGAGACAGATACTTTAGATACCTACCAAAAAATAAATAATAATGAAATTCCTAATGGCGTACTTAGCGATGCGCAAACACAGCAGATTAATACCTCACAACATGTCTTAGCCGATATTCATCAAGGTTATGATCAGTTTTCAATAGCACTGGGAACCTCTTATCGCTTCAATCCTTTAAGCGTATTAAAAGCAGAAGTAATGTTTGTACAAGTCAATGATGCTTCAAATCTATTTGATATTTCATCTGATTATCAATCAAGCAATTATAACGCAACTATCTTTACTGTTTCTTATAGCTTTGCTTTTTAGGGAGGGTATGTTTATTAACTGAAGTATCTTTATTAACTGAAGTTTCCTTATTAATACAAGTAACAAAGAAAATAGCAAAGGTAGAAATGAAAAAGCCCCGACATAAGTCGGGGCTTTAAAATGTGGCAGGGGTGGAGAGATTCGAACTCCCAAAACAGGCCTAACCAACCACAAAGCCCGTAATTACTGGCTTTGTCATTTTTAAATAGCTTAACTTTGTACCACTACTTTGTACCACTAGAAATACGATAATGCTTTTTATTACTTCTTTTGTCAATGTATAAAGCAGTAAAGAAGCCCCCACACTTTACATCAGTAAAAAGTTACAAAGTTACACTAAAATCACAAGAAAGTTACAAGGTACCCCTAGCATTGGCGGGGCTTTTGATAGGTTTGTAACATTGCAACATTTATTGAATAAATACACACACATATATAGGGAGATATGGTGGGTAAACCTGTAATCTAATGAGCGGTTAATTTGTCATCCCACTTAAGCATAAAACAATCGTAGAAAGACTTAGTCCAGCTTTGTTGACTTAACCACTTAACACTATCTTCTCTCATTGATTGACAATGATATTCCATATAGTTCTCGTAAGCTTTTACTTCATCTTCTACTGCTTCACAGGGAGGGAAGTTCCAATTAATGAAATTAAGAGTGCTCCACTCACCGCCATGATATTCAGTAAGAAAATAATCGCTAATTATCTCGTCCCTATATTCACCAGCCTCCCATTCACAATTAAAACTCTTGGGGAACACCCCCTCTACTGGATGTCGTACTTTATAAATCTCAACATCTTCATCCAATAGCTTATTTACATGAACAACCCCGATGAGAGCAGTATCTATTGTGTCATTTACTCGACTATTTCGCTTGGCAATATTATTTTGCTTTGCAGAACATTCTCTAAGGTTTTTGATGCGGTTATCGAGAGGGTTATGGTTAATATGGTCTATCTGTAAATTAGTAGGAGGCATTAATATCAACCGATGAATGTAGGATCGACTTGCCCCGTTTGCTCTGCCACAAAACTGCCCATCATTTCTTTTATGTGCAATAAATGCATTAGACTCAAGTAAATAAAGGCTTCCTGCATCTATCAACATAAAAATATGATCATCTAGGTACACTTCTGCAACAGGTTCACATTCATAAACCGTTAAGATTACTTTTTTATTGTGTTTTCCATAACCGCCTGAGTATTCAAAGCGAATCTCATCATCTCGGTAGGATTCGTAATGTTTTAGCCCCTGATTATTCATCATGACAATCCCTCCTGCTTTAAAACTTTACCAACTGTATTACGATGACAACCAACCTCGTTAGCAATGGCTAAGTGAGTTAGGTTCTCATCTCTCAGTAAGATTATTTTTTCTCGTTTAGTGCGAGTGATTCGATTAGTGTGCATGTTTACTCCGTGATTAATTGACTGGTATCAATATTTTAATCGTTTTGAACAGTAGTGAACCTCAAAGCCCCTTCTTGCACACCCAATTCAACATCTAAGTACTTGTCGGGTATAAGGAAAGTAATGACAAACAACCATGGAACTAAACTCAATGACATTCAAAAGACTAGCCATAGAATTACTTAAATCAGCCTTAATTTCTGTGCTGGTGCAGTTTCTAAAATACCTTAAACCTAATCATAAATTTTCATTTTAAAAGCTTCAGAAAGGACTACATCATGGCAACCGTTGGATATGCACGCGTAAGTACGACAGGGCAAAATTTAGAATCTCAGCTAAACGCATTAGTGGAATGTGAAATCATCTTTCAAGAGAAGCAAAGCGGTGCAAAGAAAGAGCGAGGAGAGCTTAATCGTATGTTGGAGTATGTTAGGGAGGGAGACACGATAAAGGTAACTAAGCTGTGCCGTTTAGCACGTAATACGAAGCATTTATTAGAGGTGGTTGAGCTACTGGATAGTAAATCTGTCTCATTACAAGTGATTAACCTAGGTATTGATACAGCCTCCCCAACAGGCCGTTTGATGATTACTTTAATTGGTGCTATCGCAACTTTTGAACGTGAATTATTACTTGAACGACAAGCGGAGGGGATCGCCATTGCAAAAGAAAAAGGGAAATATAAAGGGAGAAAACCGATTTCATTAGCTAAAAGAAATGAAGTGTTTGAGTTTGTTAATGATGGTATGACATGTAAGCAAATATCTAAAAAGTTGGATATTAGTTTATCATCGGTTTATAGGTTGTTGAATACAGCGAGGTGAAATACACCTCGCTTTAATTATTTCAAAATAGTAACTTAGGAGAGAAAATCAACACTCTTTTTTATTTTCATTTCTTTAGTCATTATTTATTTCTCTTTGTTTGCTGGTGATTTAGGTGGAGGCGGCGGTGGTGGCATTGTCTTTATCTTTACATCACTCATTTCTAACTCCTTTGTGGTGGTTTTCTTGGAGGTGGTGGAGGTGGTGGAACTTGAACCATTGGTGGTCGAGGGGGCGGTGGCACTCGAATGGTTGGAGAGTTGGGTGTAGGTCTCCGCGGCGGTTTGGGGATCATGTTTTAAAGTCTCCGTATTATTAATAAAAAACAGTCCGATACATAATATACCTATTATTAAAAATACTGGTGAAAAGTAGTGAGTCCATTGGGTTATAGTACGTAAAAAAGGTATTTCTTTAAATTCAACAACCTCAGGAAGGTCGGTGACATCGTCATCTAATAAATTTATAATATCAGTTCTGTTATTCATTATTTCATCACATAATTTTCCATTTGTTTGATAGATGAAAGAGGACAACATCATACTAGCTATAACTAAAATTAAAGAGACCACTAAGCAATACATTCCGTATTCTATATAATAAAAGGTAATTATTTGAGGGGCTTTAGAGTCAAATATTAATTTACTTAATAATGTAATGATCAAGCCAATTGAGGCACTTGCTAAAGTTAAAACAAATTTATCAGTACTTTCAGACGTACATCGCTGTCCGTTTATTATCAGCTCACGATAAGCAGCATAATATTCATAATCTGAGTAATAGCCTTCTCTTGATTTGATCACAACATCTCCATTTTATCTATAAATTATCTAAAATATAATATCACTATATAAAGCCAAAAGTTTCACTTTAAAAGTAAGCGTCTAGCAAAGCACACCTAGTATCGACTTTCTGATTGTTTAAAAATATCTGCTCAATAATAAATTCGGATCAGATAATGCAAACTTACAGAACAAGCGCACAGTGGCAACAACTCTTTC
>NZ_JACJDP010000046.1:0-30767 GCF_014163575.1 Psychromonas sp. SR45-3 | reverse complement strand
TAAATGCTCAGGGCTAAGCTATTTATGCTTAGTTCAAGGCGAAAAAGCGCAGTTTAGTGGTTTAAATGAGCATTTTTCAACGAAGAAATAGGCTTAAATAGCGACGGCCTGAGTAGTTACAAATAATCTTACTCATTTCACTAAGCACCAAGGGTAAAACATAAGGATAAAACATGTTTTTAAAAGAAATCGAGTTGGCATCTCACTCCGTAACGTTAATTCCATTACGTCGTGAGCATGCTTGTGCTTTGGTCGAGGCAGCATCAGATGGCAACCTTTGGGAACTCTGGTTTACTTCAGTTCCCTCTTCAGCAACTATTGATGATTATATTTCCACAGCCTTAGAGCAACAGGAGAAAGGGATCGCGTTACCCTTTGTTATCGTTGCTAAGCATAGTGGAAAAATCATCGGTTCAACGCGCTTTTGCAATGCAGATCCTGTAAATCGTCGTCTCGAGATAGGTTACACTTGGTATTCAAAAAGCGACCAACGTTCATCAATAAATAGCGAGTGTAAACTCATGTTATTACAGCATGCATTCGAAGCCCTTGATGTCATTGCCGTAGAGTTTAGAACGCATTGGCACAATCAACAATCACGTGCAGCGATTGCTCGTTTAGGCGCAAAGCAGGACGGTATATTAAGGAATCATCAAAAAATGCCCGATGGCGCATACAGAGATACGGTTGTGTTTTCCATCATCAACATTGAGTGGGCAGCGGTTAAAAAGAATCTAATATTTAAGATGAACAAATATTAAAGAAATAAAAGCAAAAAAGTATGCGCATCTATAAACTTGTATGATTAGATAAACATACGCTGTTAATCTAATCATTCTTTGTAAATAAGTTTATTCATTAGAAATTTATTCATTGTAAGTCACCTCCTCTGTTGTTATTTCCCTGAAATAACTGGCTCTAAATTGAAATTCATCCCTCTAAGTAATTAACTTCACAAGCTATCCAATCAAAAAATAGTATTAAAAAGATAATGGAAAATTAATTAAAAACATGAGCTAGTGCTAATGCTTGTATATCGTTGTTAGTAATGAGCATCACCTTGAGTTAGTTTACGGCATTGAAATTCTTAGTTATTTTTTAATAGTGACCATAGGGACTGATAATGCACAATGCTTCTAACGCCACACCTGAACAAGATCCAACATCACAAAAAAATATAGAGCAACTGAGTTATGCGCAAAAGCATAAGCCAAGTTCAGATTTTGATACACGAGAAGAATACTTAGAACACGAGTTACAAATAATGGCGCCTAAACGTTGGCGACCCAATTTCCCCTTCAAAGACTACCGATTTGAGATAGAAGATACCATACCTGCGATGGCAGCAACAATTGGTAAAATAGTGATGGTCGGGGCAATAGCAGCCACTTTTGCAGGACCATTGGGTCTTGATGAAGGCTTTATTTTAGAAAACGTACGCTATGAGCTATTAATTGTTTCCATTTTTATTGTTCTTTTTTCCGGTTTTTTGCTCCCCACAGCTAACTTAGCGGGCACTCATGGTCCGCTCATTCCGCTTATTCCTATCGTCGTTGCCGCAGGTGGTCACCCAATGGCATTTGGGTTATTGATTGGTGCGTTTGGTTTGATTTTGGCCATTAGTAAAGGAGGAAGTCGATTAGCTAACCTGACCAGTAAAGGGGTTTGTGGTGGGTTACTACTGTATCTCGGTTTTGTAGGCACTATTTCACAAGTTAAAAAATTGCTTTCCTGGGGAGACGACATTGGCATGTCGCACATCCCTTTTGTGGTCATTATTAGCACAATTATATTGTACGCGTTACTTGAACATTGGCGAAAACGTTGGTTAGCCGTCCCATTGAGTTGTTTGTTAGGTGGTTCGCTGGCTTTTGCTATGGGCGCACCTTTTGAATTTATGACAAGTCCTGGTTTACCTAACCTGAATCCAATGTATTGGTGGGGTGAAAATACTGGGTGGATGTTAGGTATGCCTACAATAGAAAGTTTTGTTGTTGTTTTGCCTTTTGCTATTTTAGCGGTGGCGATGTGGTCACCAGATTTCCTAGGTCATCAAGTATTTCAGAAAATCAGTTACCCTGAACGCACTGAAAAAGTACAAATGAATATAGATGATACGATGTCAACAGCGTCAATTCGTCAAGTGTTTGGTTCTCTTTTTGGAGGCGCCAACTTCACTTCATCATGGGGGACTTATTTAATACCAGCCGCTATTGCTAAGCGCCCTATTCCTGCTGGCGCTTTATTAACTGCACTGTTCTGTGTGATAGCAGCAATATGGGGGTATCCAATGGATTTAGCCATATGGCAGCCGGTATTATGTGTTGCATTAATCGTAGGGGTTTTTATTCCATTACTTGAAGCTGGAATGGAGATGACACGCGAAGGCAAAACAACTCAATCAGCAGCCATTGTTGTATTTGCTTCTGCATTAGTGAACCCTGCTTTTGGTTGGTCAATTACAATGTTACTGGATAACCTTGGTTTAATTGGCTGTAAAGAACGTAGTTCTGAATTGAGTAAGATGAATCGCTGGATTATACCGGGCGTTATGTTTGTGGTGTTAACAACGGTGATGGCCGCAGTAGGAATGTTACCAGGTATTCCAGCTTTAATATCAAGCTTCCGTCAGTGATCTAGGGGTTATTCAACACAGAATAATGACGCTTTATAAACATTAATAAAGCGTCATAAGCGCCGCTGTAGAATTAAAAGTCATGAAGGCAATCCTCGATATTAAATTTTACCCTGGCTTCTCTACTTTACAGCTATCTCCTCACCCGCTCAGAACTAAGTAACAATATCACCCATTAAATTTTCACGGTTTAATCAACAACAAATCACTTATCATTGACGATTCAAAGAAGCTTTTTTCCTATTCAATTATTGCTATATCTAACTACTTTTATGATTGCATCTTTTCAATAGGTGTATATATTGTCATCTTTTTTACTTTACTAAGTTGAGCTTTATGGAACGTTTTATTGAAAACCTTATCTACTCTTCTCGCTGGCTATTAGCCCCTATATATGCGGGATTATCATTGGGCTTATTGGCTTTAACAATCAAGTTTTTTCAGGAATTATTTCATTTATTGCCTAATATTTTGAGTGTCACTGAAAATGACCTTATATTATTATTGTTATCACTCATTGATATGACATTAGTAGGCGGATTACTTGTGATGGTAATGTTTGCAGGCTATGAAAACTTCGTTTCTAAATTAGATATTGATGAAAATAAAGAGAAACTTGCTTGGTTAGGGACTATCGATTCAGGCTCTCTGAAAAATAAAGTTGCAGCAGCGATTGTTGCTATTTCATCAATCCACCTTTTGCGTGTGTTTATGGATGCGCAAAACATTGCCAATGATAAGTTGATGTGGTTTGTGATCATCCACTTAACATTTGTGCTTTCTGCTTTTGTGATGGGATATTTAGATAGCGTATCGCAAAAGAATAAAAAATATTAATGAATGATTGAGATGTGAAGTTTTAAAATAATTTAGGAAAGGCCTTGGTATTAAAACCAAGGCCTTTTTTATTAACTAGCCTTTTTAAACCAATAAGTTACCGAGTTTAGAAAAGATCAGTTCAAAAGCGATTAACCACGAAGTCACTGAGTTGAAAAAAGATAAAATCAAAGTGATTAACCATGAAGTCACTAAGTTGATAAAAGATAAGGTCAAAAGCGATTAACCACGAAGGCACGAAGTTAAAAGAAGGTTAGGTCAAAAGATAAACTGCTTAGCTTTTAAATTTTTCTTCGTGTCCTTGCTGAAGCGTAGCGCTTCGTGGTTGCTTTGATCTTTTAAAAGCAAAACCATTAACCACAAAGTGACTACGTTGATAAAAGAACAGGTCAAAAGCAATTAACCACGAAGGCACGAAGTTAAAAGAAGATAAAATCAAAAGATAAATAACTATAAATGCTTTAGTTGTTTAATTGTTTTCTTCGTGTCCTTCGTGAAGCGTAGCGCTTCGTGGTTGCTTTCATCTTTGAAGAGCAAAGACGATGAACTATAAAGGCTCGATAATAAAAGTGTCTGTAATGAAGTGTATTGCGGTTTCTTAAGTATTTTGTGCTACAGATAAAAAACTTAAAATATGGCATTATATGGCTCTGTTTGTTGTCATTGCAAACGAGTGAATTGAGATTAATCATCAATATTTTTTCGAGGTAATTATCTTAACGGCCTCGTTGACCCCAATTAGAGATACCCCATGGCAAAGCGTAAATTGAGTTTTTTGAAAAAAGTATGGTTCGTTCTATGGCGTTTATTATTGGTTATGACTTTGATCTTATTAGCATTTCGTTTTGTGCCTTTGCCAACGACTGCGTTTATGATGCAAAGCCCTTACCCGGTGGCAAAAACATGGATAAGTATTGATAAACTGCCTCCATCGATCTCTTTGGCCGTGGTCGCGTCTGAAGACCAACGCTTTCCTCTGCATTATGGTGTTGATTTTAATGCGATAATTAAAGCCGTTGAACAATACGGTGATGGTGATGGGCTGCGTGGTGCAAGTACTATCACACAACAAACGGCAAAGAACATTTTTCTATGGTCGGGTCGAAGCTTTATCCGTAAAGGGTTAGAGGCAGGTTTAGCGATTAGCCTTGAGGCAATTTGGGGTAAAAAACGTATTTTAGAAGTGTATTTGAACATCGCTGAATTTGGTAAAGGGATTTATGGTGTTGAAGCTGCCAGCCAACATTATTTTAAAAAGTCAGCTCGTTACCTCACCAATAATCAAGCGGCACAATTAGCAGTGTTACTACCTAGCCCACAAACACGAGATCCTCGATATTTAAGTGCCGAACTTAGTCAGAGAGTGACTTGGATTGAACGACAAATGCGTCAACTTGGGTCAAACTATTTAGTGCTGATTATTCAAGACTAAAACAGGTAAAGCACATCAAGACTGAATTTATCTTTTTAAAAAGACTGATCTTTCGAACAAAAAAAGTGGAATGTTCAATCACTCTCAATAAAGTTTGCTACAGCACCACTTATTGCATTGAAAATACAAGAATCTATTGAACCTCAACTCAATGTAATTTATTGTATTTTTATTGTAACAAGCAGGCTGAAATTTAAAAATATTACAACCTGGGTATACATTACAATCATCACATCAATTATTGAGGAGATAAAAATGTCAAATGAAGGCTATCACGAACCAATAGATGAACTATCAAATGAAACCAGAGATATGCACCGAGCTATTACTTCTCTGATGGAAGAACTTGAAGCTGTGGATTGGTATAACCAGCGAGTCGATGCCTGTAAAAATGAAGAATTAAAGGCAATACTTGCACATAATAGAGATGAAGAAAAAGAGCACGCAGCGATGGTGCTTGAGTGGATAAGACGACAAGATCCCACCTTTGACAAAGAATTAAAAGACTACCTTTTCACTGATAAGCCTATTGCTCACAAATAAAATGGGCAACGCACAAATACAAGGCGATTTTTCTACCTAGTACGCCTTATATACCCGTTATCATTCAACATTGATTGGTAACGGATATCAGCCCTTCCCTACCAGAGTCATAATCTTTATTAAGTTAGTTCTAACAGGTTTGTACTGTAAAAAGGAATAAATGACATGAACATTAATGAAACGGGCTTTGCCCCTGATTACCAAGAAGAAACCGTTACATTTGAAGAAATTAGCGAGTTAACGGGAGATGCAATTATAGAATTTGGTGCGCCTTGGTGTGCTCACTGCCAAGCAGCAGCAGGGGCAATACAACAGGCACTAACAGAGCATTCCTTAACTGCACAGTCAGTGCTGCCTCATATCAAAGTATATGACGGTAAAGGTAAGAAGTTGGGACGAGCGTTCAAGGTAAAGCTTTGGCCAACATTAATATTACTTCGCGATGGTAAAGAAGTTGACCGCTTAGTAAGGCCATTAAGCGCAGACCAAGTTCGTCAATTAATATTAAAATAATGACGCTATATAGGTAACCCATTCAATGAACGTTGGCGGTTTTTTCTTCTTTTACACCAACGTTTTTAAGATCTACAGTTTTGATCTCGCTCAATCAAAGTCGAATAAAACTAAGCACCTCTCACCTCTTTGAAAAAATAATAAATACTTAAAATAGCAAGGCTTTCTGCTCCGATGGCCTTAAAAACAGATATTAATTTCACAAATAAAATAAAAACCAATCTATATCAATTAACTAATCAAGTGATTATGATGTGCTCCCTCAGCAATTTATATTATTAAAAATTCATTTTTTATCACTTTTAACGACTTTATGGACTTGTTATGAACAACAAAAATAACTCAGCTCAATCAGGTGGAGTATGGTCACGCCTGGAACTATGGAAAAAAATCCTGATAGGAATGCTTCTTGGTGTGATGGTTGGTACTTTAATGGGGCCTAGTGCTGAAATTCTTAAACCATTAGGTACACTCTTCATTAATGCTATTAAAATGCTTATTGTCCCATTGGTTTTTTTCTCGCTTATTGTCGGCATCACATCAATGCAAGATACCAAAAAAATGGGCAGAATTGGACTTAAAGCAATTGTGCTTTATTTAGGAACCACAGCTTTTGCAATTACTATTGGTCTTGGGCTTGCTACCATTTTTACACCCGGTGCAGGATTAGAAATGATTGCAGTATCTGCAGACACAGCAATACCTAATGCACCAACTCTAGTGCAAACATTGCTTAATATGATTCCTAAAAACCCAGTCGGTGCACTTGCAGCCGGTAACATTTTACAAATTATCGTGTTTGCAATTGGCCTAGGTATTTCTTTGGCATTGATTGGTGAAAAAGCAGACCCTGCTATTAAGCTTTTTGAAAGCCTTGCAGAAGCTATGTATAAACTAACTGAGTTAGTGATGAAGCTTGCACCTTATGGTGTATTTGGCCTAATGGCTTGGGTTTCAGGTAAATACGGCGCGGACGTGTTGCTACCTTTAGTCAAAGTAATTGCTGTGGTTTATTTAGGTGCATTAATTCACGTAGTTATATTTTACAGCGGTGTAATCGCTATTTTGGGTCGCTTAAACCCTGTTCGTTATTTAAAAAGTTTAATGAACCCTGCTGCTGTTGCATTTACGACTACAAGTAGCTCAGGCACTCTGCCAGCCACTATTAAAGCGTCGCGTGAAGAGCTAGGCGTTTCTAAGGGTGTAGCAAGCTTTGTGCTACCACTTGGTGCAACCATCAACATGGATGGAACTGCTTTATATCAAGGGGTTTGTGCTCTATTTATCGCACAAGCATTTGGCATTGACCTTGCAGCTTCTGACTACATTACGATCATACTAACGGCTACATTAGCGTCAGTAGGTACTGCAGGTGTCCCTGGTGCAGGTCTGATCATGCTTTCATTAGTATTAACAACTGTTGGCCTTCCACTGGAAGGGTTAGCGATTGTTGCAGGTATCGACCGTATTCTTGATATGGCGCGTACTACTGTTAATATTTGTGGCGATATGATGGTTTCATTATTAGTTGCTAAAAGTGAAGGTGAGCTTGATAAAGAGATCTTTAATGGCAATAAAGCATTTAAAGAAACTGTATAAGATTTACCTTTAACAATATCAAACGCCACTTGCTGTAAGTGGCGTTTTTTAAATATTACTTGATCTTATCTTCAAGAATAATCCCGCTAAAAAATCTTCAAGCAAACTCTACTAATATCCAAGCCCCAGCGAAGAAAGCCACATCCACTGTTTATCAACTGATATGTGCTCGTAAAACCTTCAAAATATCTAAATCTATTACTGACATTTTACTTATAGACACAACTTGTTTTGTATCAATACCTAAGTATTTGGTTTGGATATAGTGTGTCGAAGTTAACTCATCCACTACAGCGGCTAAATTGATTAGTTTTAAGTAGAAAACTTAAACTCTCAGCGGATATTTGGCAAAAAATCGGAGCGAAGATTAAACATGAACCAATCTATACACGGTCATCAGGTCATGGAAATGATGGCAGAATCAAAAAAAACTTATACTAAACAAACGTTAAAAGCAGAAATTGCTAATATTTTTGGTGAGAATGCGCTTTTTCATACTTGCATGGGGAGCGACTTAAGCGCAGATCAATTGATTGAGTTTCTAGCATCTAAGGGAAAGTTTATAGAATCGGCAGAGGGAATTAAAATGCCAGAGGATCATCTTTGCTAAACAACAATAAGCGCAATTAATGGTTAAGCCGCATGCTATCAGGTAAGGTTTATGTAGAGCATTGATAAAAGAGTGATAAGCACTCTTTTATCAATAGGTAAGTTGAAATAAAAGCCAATATCAGTATTCATTATATCGCTTTAGGGCTTAACCTTTTACATGCATCGTTGCGTCTTTGAAAAACTCATGTAACGTTAAGATTAAATGCTTCTCTAATACTTGAGAGGTGCATTCATTTAAACTATTAAAAGAATCATAATCTCCTTTCTCGTAGTCGGTTTCATCTCTCACACAAAAGCCTTTAGTAAAGATCACTTCACCTTTTTGCTCTAAAATATATGCTGCGTCGAAATCAGCAATAATATTGTACTCAGAAGAAGCAAGATTGACGAAGATTAGCCATAGATACGCTCATTAATATCGTGATGAAATAAGAGGAGGCATTAAAGCTATCGGAATTGCAACATCTCAGCGTTACATTGATAGGCTGTATCAATAGTACGATATGGCATTAAATTGTAAATTTGAGACATTAAAAAATAAATTTTAAAAAATTATTGCTCGTATAAAACACAATTTTACATATAAAAAAAAAGCAAAATAGTTATTGCAATTTGCATAAAACAGACCTCACTTACAGCATTTTGTTAGTAACTACTAACAGATATAAATCATGCCAATTTGTCCACAATTTTATCCACTAATTTAATGATAGTTATCCCTTGAAAATTTTTCAAAAAGCTTTATCTTGTGCCTCTTCCTTAGAACCAACACTACATCTTGTGTTTTAAATGAACAATCAACACTATAAGAAATAACTGCTTGTAATCGCTAAAGTAATTATTTTGTTCTTCGACAAAAGGTAAAAAAATGAATAAAAACCTATCTGTGACCAAACGAAACGGAAAGAGAGAAAGCATTGATCTTGAAAAAATTCACCGCGTGATCACCTGGGCGGCTGAAGGGCTAAGTAATGTTTCTGTTTCACAGGTAGAGTTAAATTCACATATCCAGTTTTACGATGGTATTCGCACCGATGATATCCATGAAACTATTATCAAAGCCGCAGCAGACTTAATCTCTGAAGAGTCGCCAGACTACCAATACTTAGCAGCTCATTTAGCGGTATTTCATTTACGTAAACGTGCTTACCGTCGTTTCACACCACCAAGTGTGTTTGAACATGTCAGTAAAATGGTATCAAAAGGCAAATACGATGAGCATCTATTAGCCGATTACACCAAACAAGAATTTGAAGAAATGGACAAGTTTATCGACCATGATCGTGACTTGAACTTCTCTTATGCAGCCGTAAAGCAGCTAGAAGGTAAATACCTCATTCAAAACCGTGTTACCGGTGAAATTTATGAGAGTGCACAGTTTTTATACCTGATGGTATCTGCTTGTTTATTTGCTGATTACGATAAAGATGTACGTTTAGACTATGTAAAACGTTTTTACGATGCAACATCTCAATTTAAAATATCATTACCGACACCTATTATGTCTGGTGTGCGAACACCAACACGTCAATTTAGCTCATGTGTGCTTATTGAAGCTGATGACAGCTTAGACTCTATCAACGCGACCTCAAGCGCCATTGTAAAATATGTATCGCAACGTGCGGGTATTGGTATCAATGCAGGTCGTATTCGTGCAATGGGGAGTACCATTCGCGGTGGTGAAGCTTTCCACACAGGGTGTATTCCATTTTACAAACACTTCCAAACGGCGGTTAAATCTTGTTCTCAAGGTGGCGTTCGTGGTGGTGCAGCAACTGTCTTCTACCCTATTTGGCATTTAGAAGTTGAATCATTATTAGTACTTAAAAATAACCGCGGCATCGATTCAAACCGTGTTCGTCACCTTGATTATGGTGTACAACTGGGTCGTTTATTCTATCAACGCTTAATCGATAAAAAAGATATCACTTTATTTAGCCCGTCTGATACACCGGGACTATACGATGCTTTCTTTGAAGACCAAGATGAGTTTGAACGTTTGTATCATCTCTATGAAAGTGATGAGTCAATTCGTCAAACTTCGATTCCGTCAGTGCAATTATTTTCACTACTGATGCAAGAGCGTGCAAGTACAGGTCGTATTTACATTCAAAATGTCGACCATTGTAATACACACAGTCCGTTTGATAGTAAAGTAGCACCAGTTCGTCAGAGTAACTTATGTTTAGAAATCGCGTTGCCGACTAAACCGTTAAGTCATATTAAAGATGAAGAAGGCGAAATTGCGTTATGTACGTTGTCTGCTATCAACTTAGGCGCGATTGAGTCATTAGATGAAATTGAAGAGCTATCAGAGCTAGCAGTACGCGCTTTAGATAACTTATTAGATTATCAAGACTACCCAATTTTAGCAGCAGAGAAAAGCAGCATGAACCGCCGTACGTTAGGTATAGGCGTGATTAACTATGCTTACTACCTAGCAAAAAATGGTGTTAGATATTCAGATGGCAGTGCAAACAACCTAACACATAAAACTTTTGAAGCGATTCAGTTCTACCTATTGAAAGCATCAAATAAGTTAGCCAAAGAGCGTGGCGCTTGCCCATTGTTTAATGAAACTAATTACGCAAAAGGTATTTTGCCATTAGATACTTATAAAAAATCGCTAGATTCAATTTGTGATGAAGCCTATCACCTAGATTGGGAAACGTTACGTGCAGATATCGTTAAAGATGGTTTACGTAACTCAACATTATCAGCATTAATGCCTTCTGAAACATCAAGCCAGATATCTAATGCAACCAACGGTATTGAACCACCACGTGGCTTCATTAGTATCAAAGCGAGTAAAGATGGCATTTTAAAACAGGTCGTTCCTGAGTTTGAAAAATACAAAGCAAACTATGAACTGTTATGGAGTATTCCTAATAACCAAGGTTACTTAGAGTTGGTGGGTATTATGCAAAAGTTCGTTGATCAAGCGATTTCAGCGAATACCAACTATGATCCTAAACGTTTTGATGATGGTAAAGTGCCGATGACGACATTGCTTAAAGATTTATTAATGGCATACAAAATGGGTCTTAAAACACTTTATTACCATAACACTCGTGATGGTGCAGATGATGAAAAAGTAATTGAAGACGATGGCTGTGCCGGTGGCGCTTGTAAGATATAACCAACATTACAATTAATTGTTATAAAAAAGAATGTACTGAGTACATTCTTTTTTTTTGCCTAAAATTCATGTTGCATGTGTTTACAGACACACCCCGCATTTTTCTTGTAAAGAATAAAATAACCGCTTTATTTCAACTATCTCATCTATACTTTGGTTCAAAAAACATCTCGATTAACTTTTTTCACTTTTTTTAGATTATTAGGAAATTAAAATAAGCATTCTAAGGTCTTTATGTTTGAGCTATCCATTACAAGACAAAAAACTGTGCGCTAACAACGCAGTGATTTCAAAATAATAATAAACGTAATGGCTATGAAAATTCGACGTGGGTGCTTAAATAGTTGTAACGCAACTAAAGACCGCCCTATCGCATCCCTATAAAGGTTATAAACTATGTTAAAGAAGATCGTACTACTGTTACTAGCAATCGTATTAATAGGATTGTTTTTTCATTTCAACTTGCACCAACTCTTAACCTTAGATGGGTTGAAAGGATCAATGGATCAATTCAGTGAGTTGAGAGAAAAATCCCCGCTTTTAGTTATTGGTGGTTTCTTTGTTCTGTATGTTTTAGTCACCGCATTAGCATTACCTGGGGCGGCTATTTTAACACTCGCAGCCGGCGCTTTATTTGGTTTATTTGAAGGCTTCGTGATTGCTTCTTTTGCTTCTAGTTTAGGTGCTTTGTGTTCGTTTTTAGTGTCGCGTTATTTATTACGCGATTCACTTAAAAATCGTTTTCCTGAACGACTAGCTGCCATTGATGAAGGGATCAAAAAAGAAGGGGCTTTTTATCTATTTACTTTGCGCCTTGTGCCTATTTTCCCTTTCTTCTTGATCAACCTATTAATGGGTGTAACGGCACTTAAATCGTGGACATTCTACTGGGTTAGCCAGTTAGGTATGTTAGCCGGTACATTTATCTACGTAAATGCGGGTACTCAACTTGCTCAAATAGAGAGCCTATCGAATATTTTATCGTTTAACCTAATTATCTCTTTTGTTTTGTTAGGTCTATTTCCACTTATCGCAAAAGGAATTGTCAATATGATCAAAAAACGCCGTGTTTATGGTAAATGGACTAAACCAGCTAAATTCGACCGTAATATGGTTGTTATTGGTGCTGGCGCAGGTGGACTTGTTACCAGTTATATCGCTGCTGCTGTAAAAGCAAAAGTAACTTTAATTGAAGCCGGTGAAATGGGTGGTGACTGTCTTAACTATGGCTGTGTACCAAGTAAAGCCATTATTAAAAGTGCAAAGATTGCTGAACAAATTCGTAATGCACACCACTACGGTTTAGAAGATACAACCCCACAATTTTCATTCAAAAAAGTAATGGAGCGTGTTCATCAAGTGGTTGCCGATGTCGCGCCGCACGATAGTGTCGAACGTTACACTAACTTAGGGGTTGAAGTAGAAAAAGGTTATGCAAAAATCCTTGACCCTTGGACAGTACAAATTAGCTATGAAGATGGAACAACAAAGAAACTAACAACGCGTAGCATTGTTATCGCAACCGGTGCACGCCCATTTGTGCCGCCACTACCAGGTATTGAAGAAACAGGTTACGTCACTAGTGATACGCTGTGGAATGAGTTTGCAAAATTAGAAGAAGCACCAAAAAAATTAGTGGTACTCGGTGGTGGTCCAATCGGTTCAGAATTAGCGCAAAGCTTTGCACGTCTTGGTTCAAAGGTAACGCAAATTGAAATGGCTGAACGCATCATGATCAAAGAAGATCTTGAAGTGTCTGAATTTGCAACTGAATCGCTAAAAGAAAGTGGCGTGAACATCTTAACATCGCACCAAGCATTACGTTGTGAGACTCAAGACGGTAAGAAATTCATCATCGTTAAACATAATGAGGAAGAAATTGCGATTGAATACGACCAATTATTATGTGCTGTAGGACGTAGTGCACGTTTAACGGGTTATGGTTTAGAAGAGTTAGGTATTGAAACAAACCGTACGATCTTAACTAACGAGTATTTAGAAACTCTTTACCCTAACATCTTTGCTGCAGGCGACATTGTGGGCCCTTATCAATTTACTCATGTTGCAGCGCATCAAGGCTGGTACGCTGCAGTAAATGGTTTATTCGGACACTTGAAGAAATTTAAAGTGGATTACCGAGTGATCCCATGGACAACCTTTATTGATCCTGAAGTTGCTCGTGTTGGTATTAATGAAGCTGAAGCCAAAGAAAAAGGCATTGATTATGAAATAACACGCTTTGACTTTGAAGAGTTAGACCGCGCGATTACCGACAGCGCAACCAAAGGTTTCATTAAAGTCATTACGCCTAAGGGCAAAGACAAAATCTTAGGTGTGACGATTGTTTCTGAACATGCAGGTGATTTAATCGCAGAATTTGTGTTAGCCATGAAGCACGGCTTAGGGCTTAATAAAATTCTAGGTACGATCCACAGTTATCCTACATGGGCTGAAGGTAATAAGTATGCAGCTGGGGAATGGAAACGTAATCACGCACCACAAACCGTATTAAACTGGTTAGAAAAATACCATACTTGGAGACGCGGTTAATGACCTCCGTTATAGTAAATACAACCAATAAGGTAAGCGCATTGGTCCGCTTAACCTTAGGAGCTGCAATATTAAGTAGCTCGCTTATTAGTCATGTTTACGCTGAAACTGAAGCAAAAAATCTACATGCAGATTGGACTGAGTTACTTCAGGAAAATGTTGCTGCAATTGATAACGGGCAAAGTACTGCAGTCAATTATGCTGGATTCAAAAATCAAGAGAGTGCACTGCAGACTTACCTTAAACAGTTAAGTAATACTTCGCGTGTGACGTTTGATGCTTGGCCGAAAGAAAAGCAATTAGCCTTTTTAATCAATGCTTATAATGCATGGACTGTTGAGTTTATTTTAACTGAATACCCTGACCTAGAGTCGATCAAAGATTTGGGCAGTTTATTTAGCTCTCCGTGGGATAAAGAGTTTATTCCGCTGTTGGGTAAAAAAATAAGTTTAAACGATATCGAACATGGTCTTATTCGTGGCAGTGATCGCTATAACGATCCGCGTATTCATTTTGCCGTAAACTGTGCCAGTATTGGTTGCCCTGCACTTCGAGAAGAGGCTTACACCGCCGATAAGCTTGAACAGCAATTAACGCAACAAACTGAGCGTTTCTTAACCGACACAAGCCGCAACTATATCAAGGGTGATACTTATTACATGTCATCAATTTTTAAATGGTATGGTGAAGACTTTGAGAAAGGCTTTCGTGGTACACAATCAATACAAAGCTTTATAGGGCTTTATGCAGATGCATTGACATTGAATGTGCAGCAAGCATTAACATTAAAAAACCAAGATTTTAATGTTAAATTTTTAGATTACAATTGGAAACTTAATGCGACTAAGTAAATGTTTAAATAACTATTACCGTCAATTGATCATTAGCCTTTGTCTGCTAAGCGTTATTCCGCTTAGCAGCAATGTATTTGCAAATGAAGCAAGTATTGAAGCTAAATCGACTTCCCGTGCTTGGCATAATGTTGAAAAACGTGGTACAAAACAAAACGTATATTTTCATGCGTGGGGAGGCGATCAACAAATTAATAATTATATTCAATGGGTTGCTGATCAAGTTAAGCAAAAATATGCGATAAATTTACACCATGTAAAACTCACTGATACCAGTGAAGCAGTCAGCCGTGTTTTAGCAGAAAAAGCAGCAGACAATCATCGTAATGGCCAAGTTGATTTAGTTTGGATCAATGGAGCAAACTTCGCATCGATGGCCAAATATCAATTACTCGCAGCAGACTGGGCTGGAGAGTTACCTAATTTTGAATTAACGAACCCCACTAATAACCCGGCGATGACACGCGATTTTGGTGTGCCAACACAGGGGATGGAAGCACCATGGGGACAAGCTGCCCTGACTTTTTACTTTGATAGTTTAAAAGTAAATGATGTGCCACAAACATTACCCGAATTATTAACTTGGAGTGAAAATCACCCAGGTCATTTCACTTACCCTAAACCACCCGACTTCTTAGGCATGAGCTTCTTAAAGTACGCACTGATCATTTTAAATGAACAGCAACCAGCCAATATTAAGGAAAAGCTCTACCAAGATGCAACAGTAGAAAGCCAAGCACAATTATTACCGTCGTTATGGCAATTCTTAGATAAATTACACCCTACTTTATGGCGTCAAGGTAAACACTTTGTATCCAATGGACTAGCATTACGTCGTCTAATGGGTGATACAGAGTTACAAGTCTCATTTACCTTTTCAGCCGCTGAAATCCCTTCTGCGATTTCTCGCTATGACTTACCAGATAGTACGCGCAGCTATAGAATGAAAGACGGTAGTTTAAGTAATATCCACTTTGTAGCAATACCTTATAACTCACCTCATATTGAGGGCGCTAAATTAGTTGCTAACTTTTTATTAAGCCCAGAAGCACAATCTAGAAAACAAAAAACAGCAGTCTGGGGCGATAGTAGTGTGCTCGATTTATCACAATTAACTGCGACACAAAAAACGCTCTTTGCTGCTCCTGAAAAACAACATTTAAGTGCGAACATCATCAATATAGATAATACCCGTTTGTTAGGTGAATTACACCCTAGCTGGGTTCAAGTCATTACAGAACAGTGGCTTACCCGCTATGGAGTACAATAATGATTGTTGCTAATACCCTGTTTACGCGTGTAGTACGCAATAGCCCATATCTGTTAATTGCCTTGTTAGTGGTACCTGTCTTGGGTGGTTTATTAGGCGTGTTGTTACCTGCTTTTGGTTGGTTTCCCGCGCTTGGGGCGCATGAATTTGGTTTGTTTGGGTTTGTTCAACTTTTTCAAACGCCAGGCATTGAGCGCATGGTATTGCTCAGCTTTGGAACTAGCTTAGCCAGTACATTATTAGCTTTTATAATCACCATTTTAATACTTGCAAGTTATTTTAATAGCCCTTGGTTAAAACGGATCCAGCGTTTATTAGGCCCAATATTAGTTATTCCTCATGCAGCAGCCGCGATAGCAATTGGTTTTTTAATTACACCTTCTGGCTTTTTATCACGACTTGTTTCACCTTGGTTAACAGGTTGGGACACACCACCAGATTGGCTTTTGCCACATGATCCCTATGGCTTAAGTATCATCTTCGGACTGACTCTTAAAGAACTGCCCTTTTTACTGTTAATCGCCCTAGGGGTATTAGCACAACCTGAAATTGGTAAAACCCTAAGAGCACAACATAAAGTGGCATCAAGTTTAGGTTATTGCCCGATGACCGGCTTTTTTAAAGTTATTTTGCCTAGTCTTTACGGTTATATGCGTTTACCGCTTCTTGCAGTATTAGCTTATTCAAGTGCGAGTGTGGAAATTCCCTTAATTTTAGGACCAAACACTCCTCCAACCCTAGCCGTTGCAATAATGCAGTGGTTTAATGATGTTGATTTAAGCCTACGTATTAAAGCGTCATCAGGGGCAATTTTACAAATTGTAATTACTCTCTCGCTATTAGGTAGTTGGTGGTTATTAGAATTATTCGTTAAAAAGTGCAGCGCAGCATTTTTAATTAATGGCGAACGGGAATACGGCGGTATGTTAATCAAACGATTAACAGATATGATAACAATCGCTATGCTCACCGTTATTGGCTTAGCATTGGTTGCAATGGTGTTATGGTCTTTTGCTGGCTTTTGGTCTTACCCTGATATTCTGCCGCAACAACTGGTTAGCTTGCATTGGACGTCGGCATTATTACAGATGCAAACGCCCTTATTTAACACACTGGTGATCGCCATCAGCACCACTTTAATTGCTATCGCATTAACACTGTTGGTCCTTGAAGCTGAACAACAAAATACCAAAACCATCTCTGCGATTAGTGGTTTTATTATTTATTTACCATTGCTTATTCCAAGTATCGCTTTTCTATTTGGCATCGTCTGGTTATTTGAGCAAGTAAACAGCCAACATGCTTATGTTAATGTGGTTTTTTCACATTTATTGTTTGTTTTACCCTATGTGTTTTTATCGCTAGCCAACAGCTATCGTCGTTTAGATCCTCGCTTTAGCTCAGTAGCAGCAAGCCTTGGCGTGCCACCGTCAAAAATATTTTGGCAGTTAAAATTGCCGCTATTAATCTCACCTATTTTAATTGCCAGCGCATTAGGTTTAGCGATTAGCTTTAGCCAATATTTACCTACTCTGTTATCGGGTGCAGGTCGAATCAATACCATCACAACGGAAGCGGTCACCCTTGCTAATGGTGCAAGTAGAAGAACCAGTGCGGTTTACGCATTAATGCAGATGTTATTACCTGCACTATTTTTTATATTAGCTTGGGCTGTACCAAAGTTCTTCTTTCGTAAGAGAGGTTAGGAAATCAAATGAAATCAACATCGACTCAGAAAATACCATCACTGAACATTAGTCACTTGCAGTTAAAGCAACAAGGAACGCCTTTATTATCTCTTAACGAAGAAGTTAAAGGTGGTGAAGTACTGACCATTATGGGCCCTTCTGGTAGCGGTAAATCAACCTTGTTAAATTGGTTAGTGGGTATGTTACCCAGTGATTTTACTGCCACTGGTGAACTGTATTTAAATGGTCAAGATATTACCAATACCGCAAGCCACCTTCGTCATATTGGTTTGTTATATCAAGATCCTTTATTGTTTCCGCATCTCACCGTAGCTGGCAATATTGCCTTTGCTATGCCGAAAGGTGATAAACAAACGCGTCGAGATGAAATTAGCGAAGCATTAAATCAAGTAGGTCTTGCTGGAATGGAAAAACGTTGCCCACAACATCTATCGGGTGGTCAACAAGCGCGGGTGGCTTTGTTACGTGTATTATTAAGCAAACCCAAAGCAATTTTATTAGATGAACCTTTTAGTAAATTAGATAGCCAATTGCGCCAAGAAACACGTCAATTAGTGTTTGAGCAAATACAGCGTTATAGCTTACCTGCGGTGATGGTGACACATGACCAAAGCGACGCAATTGCAGCACAGGGTAAAGTGATCACATTAGACACGCTATCTTTAAATGAAGTCGCTTCATAGAACCAAATAACAGGAAAAGAGATGCTAGATAAATTTGTCACGCCTTATATCAAACCACTATTAATGCCGCTAGTAACGCAGTTAGATAAGCGTGGTGTGCATGCAGATCAAATCACTATAGTTGGTTTTGTTATTGGTTTATTAGCGGTTCCTTTATTAGCGGCACAACTTTGGACAGCGGCTTTAGTGATGATCATCCTTAATCGTGTCTTTGATGGTTTAGATGGAGCACTCGCTCGCTATCAACAACGTAGTAGTAGCGCGGGTGGTTTCTTAGATATTTGTGTCGATTTTTTATTCTATGCAGCTATTCCCTTAGGGTTTGCTTTAGCAGATCCGGTTCAGAATGCCTTAGCCGCATCGGTATTATTAACCGTATTTATTGGCACCGGTTCAAGTTTTTTAGCCTTTGCGATTCCCGCTGAAAAATTAAACCTAGCACGTCCACAGTTTGCCAATAAGAGCTTTTATTTTTTAAATGGTTTAACCGAGGGCACAGAAACCATTGCCTTTTTTGTGGCTTTTTGTTTGTGGCCTGCTTACTTCCCTGAGCTTGCTTATAGCTTTGCTTTTTTAGGCGCTATTACTATCTTCACCCGTATCCACGGTGGTTACCGTACTTTAAAGAATCATACTGAAAAGTGTGATGCTAACGAAACGACTGACGATAATGAAAATACAGATGATAAAAATAACGCAGGAAGCGACATTAAAAGTAATGTTGAAAGCCATATTGAAACTAATGTTAAAAGTAATGTGAAAAACAGTGATAAAAGTAACGACTCAAACAGCAATATGAACAATAATGAAACAACCAATGAGCAAGATGTTAAGCAGGAAAAATAATGATAATCGATGATACATTTATTCGTGTTGGGATATTTTTTACCATTCTAGCCACTATGATGCTGATCGAGCTTTGTTTCCCTGCACGACAACTACCTAATAAACAACACTCCCCGACCCAATCAACCCGATTACTCGGTAATTTTGGGTTAATCATTATTTCAGGATTCACTTCTCGATTAATATTACCGATTGGATTAGCAGGCTTTGCACTCTATTGCGCAGGCCAGCAATGGGGACTATTTAACCTGTTACAACTACCGATTTGGTTAAATATCGCTCTGAGTCTTTTATTATTAGATATGTTGATTTACTGGCAACATCGTTTATTTCACAAAGTTCCTCTGTTGTGGAAACTACATCAAGTACATCATGCTGACGCGCACGTAGATACCAGCACCGGATTGCGATTTCATCCATTAGAAATTGTAGCAAGCATTGCCATAAAAGGGATTGCGGTATTTGTATTAGGAGTCCCTGCGGTTGCGGTGATCTTGTTTGAGGTGTTATTGAATGGTTTTGCTTTGTTTAATCACGCCAACATTCGTTTGCCAAGAAAAGTAGAAAAAGTAACCCGTTTAATTTTAATGACTCAAATATTGCATCGTATCCATCACAGTCAATTATACAAAGAAAGTAACTGTAATTTTGGTTTTAGTGTTATCTGGTGGGATAGACTATTTGGAAGTTATGCGGCGAGTGCAACTAAGCCAGACTCAAAAATTGATATTGGATTAGCCGAATACCCTGATGCAAAAGACAATGCCAATTTGTGGGGATTATTGATGATGCCCTTTAAAAGAAAATAAAATAATTGCACCAGCTTTTGTTTGACAAAAAATACTTTTCTGCAGGTACTAATTAACAAACTGGATACGTGGACATGACGCATTGAATATCTTAATATACTGCAATTTTATATTATATTATTCTGGAGCATCTCATGGCTTACACCACTTTCTCTACCCTTTCCAACGATGCTATGAAAGAGCCTATGTTCTTTGGTAACCCTGTTAACGTGGCTCGTTACGATCAACAAAAATTCGAAGTATTTGAAAAATTGATCGAAAAGCAATTAAGCTTCTTTTGGCGTCCAGAAGAAATTGATGTAAGTCGTGATCGTATCGATTTTTTAAATCTGCCGGATCATGAACAACATATTTTTATCTCTAACTTAAAATATCAAACATTATTAGATTCAATTCAAGGCCGAAGCCCAAACGTTGCATTGTTACCTATCGTTTCATTACCAGAGCTAGAGACATGGATTGAAACATGGGCGTTTTCTGAAACTATTCACAGCCGTAGTTACACGCATATTTTACGTAATTTATTTACTGACCCAAATGAAGTGTTTGAAGATATTGTTAATAACAATGAAATTCAAAAACGTGCCATTGATATCTCTTTTTATTACGATGAACTGATCCATGCGGTGCAATTCATGCAGTTACACGGGTTTGAGCAAACTGAAGTTAAATACGTTAATATTCAAGGCAAAACAGAAGCATTAACTTTACGTGATATTAAGAAAAAATTATATCTATGTATCTGTTCGACAAATGCCTTAGAAGCGATCCGTTTTTACGTTTCATTTGCTTGTTCATTTGCTTTTGCTGAACGTGATTTATTGGAAGGTAACGCTAAAATCATCAAGCTAATTGCACGTGATGAAGCATTACATTTAAATTCAACGCAACAAATATTAAACCTATGGGCAGATGGTAAAGATGACCCTGAAATGGCAGAGATAGCGTTAGAGTGTTTTGCTGAAGGTCGCGCTATTTTCTTGAAAGCAGCGGAACAAGAAAAAGAATGGGCGCAATACCTGTTTAAAGATGGTTCAATGATCGGTTTAAATGAACAAATTTTATGTCAATACGTTGAATACATTGCTAACCAACGTATGCAAGCGATTGGTTATGAACCACATTTTGAAGTTAAAAGTAACCCGATCCCTTGGATCAACCATTGGTTAGTTAGTGACAATGTACAAGTTGCCCCACAGGAAGCAGAGATTAGTTCTTACTTAGTAGGACAAATTAACAGCTCAGTGGATAGTGCAGATCTTAGTACGTTTGAACTGTAAACAAGTTTAAAAAATGTCATCAACACTGACTTACAACGGCAAACCCTACACGCTTGACCCGAACAAGACATTGCTTGAGAATTTAGAGTCTCAAGCGGTGTCCGTTGAGTTTCATTGTCGAGATGGACACTGTGGCGCTTGCCGTTCAATTTTACTTGAAGGAAAACCAGACTACAGTAGCTTTCCGTTGGCTTACCTTAAAGATGACGAAATATTACTTTGCTGTAGCAAAAGTGAAACAAATATCAGTATCAAGAGCCAATAAATACAGCTATATTTTGTTGGCTGATTTATATGCAGTACATTATTCAATCAATGTAAATAAGTTGGTTTTAATCAAACCAACTTTGATCTTCTTTTAGCAAGATTAAACAGCAATCTATCCATTAAAATTAAAAAATAACACCATAAATATCAATAAGTTAAAATTTAAAGTGTTTAATGGAGACGCACTTATCAATTTTTTTAATTACTTTGACTAAATACGAGTGACATTACCTCTCATTAAATTAAATATAACTAAGCCTAACTAAATAGGTAGTGTTATAATCAAATAATATCAATTTTTTATACATGGAATTTATCATCGGCATGATGCTGAAAGTACCTCACTTACTTATTTCATCTATTTTACTGTTCTGTTTTTCAGGGACGCTATTCGCACAAGCTAAATTCACCGATGGTTATGAAGCAGCACAGTCTGGGAATTATAAAAAAGCAGTACAAATCTGGCTTCCACTCGCAACACAAGGAGATCCTGCCGCTCAGTACACTGTAGGCTGGATGTATGAAAGTGGTCAAGGGGTCGCAAAAGACTTTAAAAAAGCAATTTATTGGTACCAAAAAGCTGCACAACAAGGCAACCCTGCCGCGCAATATGTCACCGCGACTATGTATGCAAAAGGCGTCGGTACTGAACAGGATTCAAGCAAAGCATTAAGTTATTTTTTACTAGCTGCAAATCAGGGTGACCCTATTTCACAATTCCAGGTAGGTAATTATTATTTACAGGGTATTGGCACCAAACAAAACACTACACAAAGCATTTATTGGTATCAAAAATCCGCTGAACAAGGTCATGTGAATGCACAAATTAGCCTAGGTAAGTTATACCAATCTGCTCAAAATAATGAATTAGGTATAAAACAAGATTATAAAAAGTCTATTTATTGGTACCAAAAAGCGGCCACTCAAAATAATTTAGCCGCACAGTACGAGCTGGCGATGATTTATGAAAAAGGGTTGGGTGAAAAGCAAAGCTACCCTAGAGCCATTCAACTTTATACAAAATCAGCCACCAATGGTTATGCTCCCTCAGCCTTCAAATTAGGTCAATTACTCGAGCTAGGAGATGGTACTACCACTAATTTTTCACAAGCTTTAGTATGGTATCGTCAAGCTGCATTGCAAGGTAATACCGATGCTCAATACCGGCTCGGTTACTTATCACAAATGGGTAAAGGCACGGCTAAAAATATTCAGGTAGCTATCGAATGGTATACGCAAGCATCACGCCGTGACCATGCACAAGCTTATTATCAACTGGCACAAATATATGAATATGGTACTTCAGGTTTTCCGAACGATATAAGTAGAAACTTACAGAAAGCATTTAAAAACTATCAATATGCTTCCACATTAGATTTTAAGTTAGCGCATGCGAAATTAGCTTACTTTTATGAGCATGGTATTTTCACTAAGGTTAATAAAGCTGAAGCAATTGCCTTATATAAAAAAGCATCGCAGACTTGGGCGAAAACAAAGTTAGAAAAACTCGTAAGTCATGAACAATGCTTAGATACAGCAACCACTTTATTATTCTCAGAGTTAATCAGTTGTGCAGACCGCACTTTATTACGTGATAAAATAAAGCAGCAATCGATTAAAGTGTTGTCAGAAGATAATACTCAATGGTCAGATCGTTATTTCACCGGAGCCATGATCAAAGGCTCTAGTGAGTTGACCATTGACTACACGCGAGAAAATCAATTCGTAAAAGCCACCTATACTTTTGTTGGTCGCAATAATCCAGCATTAATTGGTAAAATAAAACAACAATTAACTGAACGTTATGGAGAACCTCACCTATCTATTGGCGAAGCACTTCAAGGCGAAACAAGTTATCAATGGACATTAAAAGATAGCATAACCCTGAACATATATCGTTTTTGGCCAGATACCACTACTTTTGTTGAATACATTCAGCCACAAAACCTACAATTACAAAAAGCACAACAGCAACAATCAATGGAACATGCATTCAGGCCTGAATCAGAACAACAAGCCGAATCAACAGCATCGGCTCCAATAACATTGTTTTAAATATCGTTCTAAGTATCGTTTTAAATACCGTTTTAACTCTAATTTGTAGTTAAAAAGTTCAGGCCTCTTAAACAATGAGTCTTTGTCTTAGCGACACCAATCTCATCAACTCGGTCGTGATAAGGCCTTAAATTTATTTAAATAAAGTAATGCCTTTTTCTTCACGCTTATGAAAAGATACAAATACAATAATTGTGACACTAAAATTTAGACACAACTATTTCGATACATATTTCGACAAAACAATATTTAAAATATTAAAGAAGTTGAATCACAAGACTGAAAATGATTTAAAAACTTAAATTCAGATAAAAAATCACCCATTTACAATAAGAGAACTCATGGATAGCACAATATTACTCTTTATAAGCGTTGCCTTTAGCTTTGGAATGTTAATTAACTTAACCGGACTACCGCCTATGGTTGGTTTTTTATTAGCCGGTTTTAGCCTTAACTTTGTTGGTTTTGAGTCCACCGATGCTTTAGTAACGTTTGCTGAGTTAGGGGTAACCTTGTTGCTTTTTTCTATTGGCTTAAAACTCAATATTCGCACTTTATTTAAATCCGAAGTATGGGCAGGAACGACTATCCACCTTGTTTCCAGCATTGTTTTTTATACCTTATTGCTATTTGCAATCAAACAAATTGGTATCTCACTTTTTTCTGAGTTAGATATTGCAGGCATTGTCCTAATTGCCTTTGCATTAAGCTTTTCCAGTACCGTATTTGCGGTGAAAATATTAGAAGAAAAGAGTGAAAGTAACTCGCTTTATGGTCGTATCGCCATTGGTATACTGATCATGCAGGATATTTTTGCAGTGCTATTTTTAACTATATCAGTCGGTAAAATCCCCTCTCTATGGGCACTAGGGTTATTGGCTTTACCTTTAATTAGACCTATTTTATATAAACTATTAGACAAAGCTGGACATGGCGAATTGTTGATCTTATATGGTTTCTTTTTAGCGTTAGTGGTCGGTGCTGGGTTATTTGAAAGTGTCGGCATGAAAGCGGACTTAGGTGCTTTAATTGCAGGTATGCTGCTAGCAGGACACCCTAGTGCTAAAGAGATGGCGAGATCATTGTTTAATTTAAAAGAGCTGTTTTTAGTGTGTTTCTTTTTAAATATAGGGTTATCTGGTTTACCTAATGTTGACCACCTTATGGTGGCTGGCATTTTATCCCTCTTATTAGCCGGTAAAATCATCTTTTACTTCTTAACTTTAAGTAAATTTAAACTACGTTCACGTACCTCATTATTTGCCGCTTTCAGTTTGGCCAACTACAGTGAGTTTGGCTTAATTGTCGCGTCATTAGCAACTCATAAAGGTTGGTTAAGTCAGGACTGGTTAATTATTATTGCCATTGCCGTCTCCCTGAGTTTTATCATTTCTGCTTTATTGAATAAATATGCTGACACTATTTATATGCGCTATAGCTTAGCCTTAAAACGTTACCAATCAACTCGCTTACATCAAGATGACCGACCAGTTCGTGTTGGTGATGCTCAAATCTTAGTAATGGGTATGGGCCGAATTGGGGTGGGTGCATACGATGCGCTCAAAGATACTTACGGTGAAAAAGTAATGGGTATTGATTACAACCATCATACCACCTTGCAACATCGCGAAGCAGGTCGTCGCGTGATCACCGGCGATGCTTTGGATTCAGATTTTTGGAGCAAATTACAACTCACTGAGAATGTTAAGTTAATTTTATTAGCGATGCCCGATCATAATGGTAACCGTTATGCCGCCGAACAATTGAATAAAATTGACGGGCATACCTTCAAAGTCGCCGCATTAGCTCATTATAAAACCGACGAAGTTGAATTAAACGAATTAGGCGTGCACTTAGTTTTTAACATGTACGAAGAAGCCGGAGCAGGTTTTGCTCGCCATGTTTGGTCAGATTTGGAGAACGTTTTACCGAATAGCCCCTATAAACTTGACTTATAGAAGGAAATATTATGGAATCAGTTTTTTTTGTTACTAAATTGTACTGATTTCATGTGACTTTTGATGTTTATTCTGCAAAAATCATAAACCTCAATATGTTGATCTAGTTTGATCACTAAGCGAATTGGTTAATAATCTTACGCTTAGAAGTAATTCAAGAAGTAACGGGCTACTTTGATACCCGTTTACAATAAAAAAGGTAACCTTATGTGTTCTATTTTTGGTGTGCTCGACATTAAAAGCGATCCTATCGCATTGCGCCAACAAGCAATTGAAATGTCAAAACTGCTTCGTCATCGTGGCCCAGATTGGTCTGGTGTTTATTCTTCTGATAAAGCGATCCTTGTTCATGAACGTCTTTCTATCGTTGACGTGGATAATGGTGCACAGCCTTTATACAATCAAAATAATACACACATACTTGCGGTAAATGGTGAAATCTACAATCACAAAGAATTAGAAGCTGAATTAACTTGTGGTTACCAATTTAAAACTAAATCAGACTGTGAAATCATTCTTGGTTTATACGAAGAGAAAGGTAATGCGTTTTTAGATGATCTAAACGGTATCTTTGCTTTTTGTTTATATGACGAAGAAAAAGATAAATACTTAATCGGCCGTGACCACATGGGAATTATTCCTTTGTATCAAGGTTGGGATGAACATGGTAACTACTATGTTGCATCTGAAATGAAAGCGTTAACACCAATTTGTTCAAAAGTATCTGAGTTCCCACCAGGGCATTACTTAGACAGCGAAATCGGTGAATTAACTAAATATTACGTTCGTGATTGGATGGAATATGATGCAGTTAAAGATAACGGCGGCAGCGCTGCTGAAATCGGTAAAGCACTAGAAGACTCTGTAAAACGTCAATTGATGTGTGATGTACCCTACGGTGTTTTATTATCTGGTGGTTTAGATTCATCTGTTATTTCTGCAATCACGCAAAAATTTGCTAAACAGCGTATCGAAGACAATGATGAGACTGGCGCTTGGTGGCCACAACTTCACTCGTTCTCTGTAGGTCTTGAAGGTTCACCAGATTTAGCAGCGGCTCAAAAAGTTGCTGATGAATTAGGTACTATTCACCACCCTATTATCTTTACCGTACAAAATGGTATTGATGCACTTAAAGAAGTTATCTATCACTTAGAAACTTACGACGTAACGACTATCCGTGCATCAACGCCAATGTACTTAATGGCACGTAAGATTAAAGCAATGGGTATCAAAATGGTACTTTCTGGTGAAGGTGCTGATGAAATATTTGGCGGTTACTTATACTTCCATAAAGCACCAAACGCAAAAGAGTTCCATGAAGAGTTAAACCGTAAACTAAGCAAACTTCATATGTTTGACTGTTTGCGTGCTAATAAATCAATGGCAGCTTGGGGTGTTGAAGCGCGTGTACCTTTCTTAGATAAAGAGTTCTTAGACGTAGCAATGCGCACTAACCCAGAACTTAAAATGATCAAAGATGGTAAAATCGAGAAAAATATCCTACGCGAAGCGTTTGATGGTCAGTTATTACCTGAAGTATTATGGCGTCAAAAAGAACAGTTCTCTGACGGCGTTGGTTACAACTGGATTGATACACTAAAAGAGCATGTTGCGACCCTAGTAACAGATCAACAGCTTGCTGCTGCAGAGTTCAAATTCCCAATTAATACACCAGATACTAAAGAAGCTTACTTCTACCGTAGTATTTTTGAAGGCCATTTCCCACTAGACAGTGCGGCAGAATGTGTTCCTCATGGTAAATCTGTTGCTTGTTCAACTGTTGAAGCATTAGCGTGGGACGCAAGTTTCCAAAATAATGCCGATCCTTCGGGTCGTGCTGCAGGCATTCATAATGACGCTTACGCACAAAAATAAGTATTATTATTGACTGTACAATAAAGCGCTCAATGAGCGCTTTTTTTATGAGCTTTTTTTATTGATTTTTATGGACTTTATATAGGAAAGCGAGAATATGAAAAATACACTTTGTGTTTGTTGCAGCGGAAAAATCTATCAAGACTGTTGTCAACCCTTTCATGACCTACAACAAAAGCCTGCTACCTGTGAACAATTAATGCGATCTCGTTTTAGCGCATTCTGTTTACAACTTGGCGAATACTTATTCTCGACCTATCACCCTGATTATCGAGGTGATTTAACCGTGGAAAAATTATCTGAAAAATCATTAGATTGGAAACGCCTCGATATTATCAATACAACAATGCTTGCAGATACGGGGACCGTAGAATTTAAAGCTTGGTATGTCGCTCAAGGGCAATTAAATTGCCATCACGAACTTTCTAACTTTGTGAAAGATCATCAACAATGGCTTTATTGCGACGGAACTTTTTATCCTAGTGAAAAATCAGGTAAGATACGGCGCAACGACACATGCCCTTGCGGTAGTGGCAAAAAATATAAAAAGTGCTGTGCTTAATAGCAAAATTGAACCAATCGAGAAAATAATGGAAAAGAAAACATTACTAACAAATTGCCCCGACTCAAAAGGGTTAATCGCACAAATTACTAATATCTGTCAAAAACACCAATTAAATGTCGTTAAGAATGATGAATTTGTTGACCATCAATATAATCGTTTTTTTATGCGTACAGAGATTGAAGGTATTTTTAACGACCATACGCTATTAGCGGATTTAGATTTGAATTTGCCAAAAGGTTCTACACGCTCTTTGATCAGTGCAAGCCACCGTAAACGCATTGTTATTTTAGTCACCAAGGAAGCGCATTGTATTGGTGATATTTTAATGAAAAGTACCTATGGTGGTATTGATGTAGAGATTGCTGCGGTAATTGGTAATTATGATATCTTAGAAGATTTAGTGACTAAATTTGACATTCCTTACCACACAGTAAGCCATGAAGGCCTTACACGTGAGGAGCACGAACAAAAGGTATTGGAAACGATTGCACCGTACACACCGGATTATGTGATTTTAGCTAAATATATGCGTATTTTAACGCCTAATTTTGTTGAAGCCTATGCCAATAAATTAATTAATATACACCACTCTTTCTTACCAGCTTTTATTGGTGCAAAACCTTATCAGCAAGCGTTCGACCGTGGTGTTAAAATCATTGGTGCAACGGCGCATTTTGTGAATAATGACCTAGATGAAGGTCCAATTATTACTCAAGATGTGGCACATATTGACCATGCTTATAATGCCGAAGCATTAGCAAAAGCAGGTAGAGATGTAGAGAAATCAGTATTAAGCCGCGCATTACAACGAGTGTTAGACGATAAAGTCTTTGTATATGCTAACCGCACTGTTGTTTTTAGATAATATCAGCTAAAGAATAGCTTTAGATAATAAAAAACCTTAACAATTGTTAAGGTTTTATTTTTTGTAATTAGTCATTTAACAAAATTGAATATTAATACCATTAAGCATGAGATCAACTCTTTAGCGTCATTGATATTAAGACTTTGGTGTCATAAAGTCGCTTAATTCATCAAGCGAAGCCATTGTGACAAACTCACCATTTAAGGAAAAAGTCACTAATTCTCCTACCTTTTCTCCTCGTAATACCGCTTTTTCCCCATTTGTATAAACAATATTGTAATCTATCGTTTTGCTATTAACTGGATTAACTTGCATCGAATACACTGCTTTTTCAGTCAAGTGATGATCTACTTGTGTTTTTTGTAATGGTTTTAAAGGTGGTTTAGTAAATGCAGGATCCACTTTCTCATTCACTTTGTACATAGTTTTAACTTTAGAATCAAAGATATGTGGTTCGCCATTCAAAGGATTTTCACCCGTCCAAAACTCAAGTGCATTAAAAATAACGACATCAACAGCCAGTGTTAATGCATACACAGGAATCAATAGAATATTAATACCACCACGACCGTAGCGGTTATCTACCACTTCCAAGTTGAACTGCATCACCTTGTCAGTCACCGCATTGCTGCCCACACAGGCCGACAATGAGGTGGTTAGAGAACCAACAATCACTATCATCGCCGTAGTTTTAGTGGCTCTTTTAGTTGCGAATTTAGCTACTTTACTTCCCATAAACACGTTTACCCTGATTTATAACATTATAATTAATAAGACATTTTAAGGTATTAATTATACTTTAAAATGAAAACTTGAAATTATGACCGCGTATTGAACATCAAGTTCAGAGTCGGCAGATTTTATCTTTGACTAATAAAATATTCAAATATTCAAATATTCAAATAATAAGAAGGTAGTAAGTAACATTATTGAGAGGGTCATGGACAAAAATGGAGCTATTTAAACAGTAAAGTACTTAATGATGTCTGTAGTTTGATATTTAGTGAGCTTAAACCTAAACACAGCTTAGGAATAATGTACGCGTAACGGTTTACTTTCTAAGTCTAAGTTTTTATATTCATCTAGCAAACTCACATTCATGCCGTTAGGAGAAGATGTCACACCTGCTGTAGTGAAGGCGTTCGCCTCTTTATCACTTTCAGAGCCTAAGAGTGTTGATTGATAAGCTGCATTCACGCGTTGTTTTTTCAAAAGAGGTAAGTTGTCTAAAATATCATCTGGGAACTCGCCGCTTACTTGCTTTGATAATAATGCTTCATTAGCCAGCAGCTGTTTCAAACGAATATCAGTGAGCTTATTATTATGTAAATCATTGTTCAACTCGGCTAAAATATTCGCACTTGGCCCAGTATTAACTAGCGGTTGCGCGTTTGGTAAATCAAAATAAGCGCGTAGATCAACCTTCTTTTCTACTTCGGTTTGCTCAACTCGCCCAGAGAATTGCGCAAAATCACGCGCATCATCTGATAACAAACTTAATAACAAATTAAATTTTTCACGAGTACCATTATGCACAGCAGTATTAAGCTGCTGACCTAATTGCCACTCGTTGATTACTATCTGTTGATTAAGTTGCTCAATATTCATACTAAAAGAAAGATTCCTTGTTGAAGTATTCTCTTTATCGGCAACAAATTGATTTTATTTAATGTTTTTTTAAAGTTTCTTCTTCACAAGCGAAATTTTTCTGATATTATCTCACTCGAAATAACGGAGGGGTTCCCGAGTGGCCAAAGGGAACAGATTGTAAATCTGTCGCGAAAGCTTCGGTGGTTCGAATCCACCTCCCTCCACCATTTCACTCCTCATGCAATACATTGCAAATATATAACACTTTCTTATTTTTCTTA
>NZ_JACJDP010000045.1:0-31475 GCF_014163575.1 Psychromonas sp. SR45-3 | reverse complement strand
TAATTCAATTCTTTAATTCAATGTCGTAGCCATTTATTAAAGTAATTTATGAAGGTTTTTATATAGTAACTTATCTCAGTTAGCAGCATCAAATAATTATAATTGTTCTGCAATGATCGAACTGACTAGCTTTTCTGCTTCAATATAAGTGGATTCATAAATGAACGAGTTTTTAACATCAAAGGGGATCGGTAATAATTCAATCCACCTTGCCACAATCCAATAAGGGTTAAGTTGTAAATTATGTTCATATAAATCTTTCAATAACTCATTACTCTCTACTAACGACTTTAACGAATCCATTAATAAAGGGATTGGCGCAGAAGATTCATTTTCCGCCCAGTGTTTGATAGGAACAGCGGCAGCAAAGTGAAGTTTTTCTTTATTTTGTTCAACCTGATTCACTTGTACTAACGTTTTACATTTTACATCTATTTCTAATACGCCATCCTCACCTTGATCAAAATTTATAATTTCAACCAAACTTCCCCAAATAGCCAACTGTTCTGACTTATTATCTACATCAGGACAGATAATAAAGCCCCCATTACTTGTTGCTAAGCTCACCATTTTCAAATAACGCGCTTCAAAGATTCTTAAGCGAGTTATGCCACCTGGTAGCAAAAAAATGCTCAGTGGAAAAAGGGGTAAATTAACTGTTTTATTGTGCATTTATGTACCTATTTGTTACCTTTGTTTTAATCATCTTACAAGAAATACTTCTCTTTTCAGATCGTCTTTTTCTAGATTAATTGACACTTTTTAACGGGCAATTGCTTATCAAAAAACAACGTCACATTCGCAACATTAAAACCAAACTTAGATATTGCAGTTTTATTCATTACTCGATATTCATCTAATTGATACATCCAATCATTCATTGTTACATTATAAGTACTTTCATCCACTTGCAGCGCTAATGTATATTGCAGTTGGAAAGCAAAACCTTGATGCTTACCTACCGCCGTGCCAATCACATCTTCAGCAGAGCCTAAATAACTGCCATCCTGTTGTTTAGTCAACAACCAATTTCGGTAACTAATTTCACCATCATCAAAATAAAATTTTTCTGCTAATACTCCGCTATCGCCCTGCCATCTGCCAGATAATTCAACACAGAAACGCCTCGTTACTTTATCGCTTCTATCCTGCAATGTTCCCCAGGCAATCAAATCACCATTAAAATACTGTTTCAGGTCAAATTCTTTACTCTGCTGTTGGTAATCTTCTATGTTTGCAGAGCAACTCATTAGTAGTGTCGATGTAAAAACAGACGCTAAAGCAACCGACGTAACTTTTTTATATTTAAGTCGCGATTTTCTAGACTGATTCATTGCTTTTTTAAACTTAATCATTAACTGTTCTCCCTAACAATTGAGCTCGTAATTTAGGCTCGCTGGTATTTTTTGATAACCAAATATCTAAAAATAAAGTAGCGAAATGTTCTCCGGTCATAGCACCTAACAATTCACCGTTATAATAAAAGGCACTTGAGTTGTTTTGCACCACTAGCGCCAAACTATCACCTGCTTTGATGTTCGGCCAAATAGCAGTTAATTGTGGTAAATAGTCCTTGTATTGTTGTTCATTTATTGCCAAGTGTTGCCATTGTTCAATCGTGTATTCAACTAAATCTACTGCAGACACATCTTTTAGATACTCAATTTTATATATCAAATCATCGTGACTAGATAATTGTGAATATTGACCTGATGATGTTGATAGCTGACTTTTATACAAGTCCCAAAATAATACTGAATAAACAGCATTGCCTACAAATTTCAACTCATGTTGTTGTTGATAAGATGACAATGTTGTTGGCCACTGTGTATTGTTGTGATCAATATTAGTTTCTGCATTAATCGCATTCATGAACAACAATGAAAAAAACAACAATCCAACATTCCTGCATATTTTAAACATTTGGATACTCTCTATCTTTAGATTTATCTGTTTTCAGTTGAGTAAAAACATCTATTGATTGTGAATTAGGGGTTCAACCGAATCATTACTGTTTGTGACAAATAAAAGTGACTTTAATAAAAATATGATAAGGAATAATAAAGCCCAAATAACGCCGAGCACTATATATGTTTCAACTATTGGATAGGCAAAATCGACGGCATTAAACTTCTCTCCAGCTACAATATAACTGAGAGGAGCAATTAAGAATCCGACACTGACTTGTAATAATTTAGAATGCTTTAAAAAAGATAAACTATGTGAAACCGTACTTGCAAAACACGCCCACAGTACAATTAACCAGAAAGGTGTATAACCCGACCCCATAAATATGAAGAAATTACTGTAATTAAGCAGTGAGTCAATTGACACACCTATTACGGTGATCACTAAAACGAGTTTAGCTTCATTTTTATTATCAGATAGAAGCAGTAAATGAATAGCTAACATCAGTAGCGCAACCGGTATAAATATATTGCCCCAATATACGAGACCAAACCAAGCAAAGTTAAATCCGATCATATTCACTAACATGTTAACTCCTAACCATCTCTTTGTGCATGAAAGTTAATACGAAACTAAACTAGATTTAGATCTCTCCTAGTGATTTATTTATCGTAGTGTTTGAGCTGTTGATTCTCACCTATAAAAGGAAGGGCTTTTATCGTAAAGATAATTCTCATGGTAATCATCTTCAAAAATTAGCTGAAACCAACTGTTTATAAACAGATTGGTTGCCAATATTTTTACTAGTATAAGGCTTTAGCCATTGAAAAATTTAGGTAAATAATAGCGCCTCATGTGTGCGAACTGAGCATTAATGCGACATTAATTTAAATAATGATGGGGACAATGCTTAAAGACTTATTAAGATTTATAAACCTTTACAAATATGAATAGATGCAGTGGCAAAGAAATTTAGAGCAATATTCTAGAATATATTTCCAAACTTGTGTGATGCCTATTACGATTGTAAAAGGCATAAATCGTAATTAATAATTTTCTTAATATCAGTTTCGAGAGAAAGTTCGTCAGCCAACTATCTAAAATGTAGGGATTACCTTCGCAGCGATGTCCCATTAAAGTAACTCTGTTGTTTCTCGATTATAATTTTCTACTTGAATAATATGAGCTTGGTTTCTGCCTTTTTCTTTTGATTGATATAAAATTTTATCAACAATATCAAAAAACTTTTCAGCGGAAAGTTCTTGCGTAGGAATAGTCACTGCTCCTCCTAGACTGATAGTCAGAGTATTACCTACAATAGAATTTTTGTGAGGTATTTTTAGATTTTCAACAGTATCAATTACCATTTTCGCTACTTTTTTTGCCCCCTCTAAATTAGTACTAGGAAGAATTAAAACAAACTCTTCTCCACCGTATCTGGCGACAAAATCATTTTTTCTTAAACATTGCGAAATACCTTCTGCCACACCTTTAAGGCTGATGTCTCCTTTTTGATGACCATAGGTATCATTATATAATTTAAAAAAATCAATATCCGCGATAATTAATGCGAAACTTTTTTGTTCTCTGAAACTCATAGCCCAGTATCTATAATACGCTCTATCAAAAGCTCTCCTATTTGCAATGCCGGTTAATGCATCTGTTGATGAGTCAATTTCAAGTTTCGAATTAATTCCTTCTAAGAGGTTTGTTTGCTCTGCAATTGTCTTACACATGTCATTTAAACCATCTACTAATATACCAATTTCATCCGAGCGATTAATCGGCACTTGTGCATTGAAGTCTCTGTGTTTATTTAATTGATGGAGAAAATTTGTCATTAGTAACATTGGATTTAAAATTAATTGGCGAAGAAAAAACAGTATCATTATAAGGAGAATAAGACTTGCTATTATCATTATAGTCGAGCTAAATCTAAGCGCTGATATTCCTTTTTCGGTGATATCTCTTGGAAATTGAGTTTCGATGATAAATGCTTTTTTTGAGAAAAAATCTGAATATCCTGCATACGCTTTTAGCTCATGTTCAAATGTTTCAATATATTTATCTTTATGTTTATTTAGCTCCGTTGATATTGGGTTAAATGTAATGTCGCTAGGTAAGATAATTTTGAATGGGATTTGAATTTGATCGGCTAATTCTGTTAATGTTTTCGTGGTGAGAAATTTTCCCATAATAAATGTTCCAGTACTTGGGCCAACTTCATCTGAGTTGTAAATAAGTCGAGATACTATCAGCATCGGCCCGTATTCAGTGGTTAAAACGCCTGTTATTGCTGTCAATCTGTTCACATTTTCAAATTGTAACATTGGATGATTATCAGGGAGCTTTGTTTCATTAAATGCTGAAAGTTCAACTTCTTTCTCAAAATCTGGACTAAATATTTTCCCCCAGACAACTTCATTTTTGTTGTTAAGTAGAAAAATTAATTGTAGTTGATAAGAGGTAAACGTTGCGTCGACTAAATTGCTATCTTCATAATCTTTTGTCGGGTTTTGAACATATTCAAAAGTGTCTGTCCATGAGGACCAATCATCTGTTCGGTGTGAAATATCTAATAACAATCTATCAATAGCACCCGTTGCACGTTGTAAATTTTTACTCGCTTCTTGTTGCTCTATTTTATAGAAACTAGGGTATATAACTTTCTCTTTCACTATAAAATCAGTTAGACCGATTATGATAAATAGGCTGGTCATTATCAATATGAGTTTAAGTTGAAGTGATTGCTTAATTATTTCCATTTTACTCGTTTCAGTTATAGAGAGAGATGCTTGTATATTATGATTTCAAAATACAAAATTGAATGCCAACAAATAAATTGAACTGTTCTAAAATTATTACCACTAGAAAGCAACGCCATATAGCCATTTTTCATAGCACGTCTGGATATCAACGAATGTTATTGGTTCAACATATCCATGAGTGTTAACTATCCAAAATAATGTCTGAATATAACAAAGTAGCTGATCAATATTAGGTCAGTTAGATGATTGTTAGCTTTGTCCATCAGCATTTCCCTGTAATACGGAAAAGTGCGAACTCAAATGTATCGATAATGCTTTGCTGTGCAAAATCAATTCAAACTACTTTACTTTACTTTACTTTACTTTCGTAAGGTAAGTCAGGTTTGTAATTAGCCGTACTGACTCTAGTTAATTAATCGTATATTTTAAAAGTAAGTGCGGTAAGTTATTTTAAATACTCTGTCCTCCTCCCTTCTCTGAAATTACTTCAATGAGAAGAGAGGATTATTAACTTAGCTAGTACAAAGACAATCTAAAGGTTATTAATAATTATTATTCGGTTTTAAATTGATTAACTAATGATTTTATTTTCCCCGACAATTGTGTTGTGTGTTGACTATTGTTTGCTGTTTTTTTAGATCCTTCTGCTGTTCGCTCTACATGCTCATTGATGGTTTCAACAGTACAACGTATTTCTTTAAGAGTGGTACTTTGTTCATCTGTTGCCGCTGCAATTTGATGATTAATTTGAGTGATAGAAGCGACTGAACCTGTTATTTCCCCGAAAAAATTTCCCGCTTCATCAGTATTCTGAACACATGCTGTCGTTCTTGTTTTGCTAAACTCCATAACCTGAACAGCTTCTTTAGCACCTTTTTGAAGTCTTTCAATCATTTTTTGAATTTCAGACGTAGAATCTTGTGTTCGTTTTGCCAAGGTACGCACTTCATCCGCAACAACAGCAAAACCACGGCCTTGCTCACCTGCTCGAGCTGCTTCAATAGCAGCGTTAAGCGCCAATAAGTTGGTTTGGTCGGAAATGCCACGAATAACATCTAAAACTGAACCAATATTATCAGAATCATCTGCCAATGTATTAATGACTATAGAAGCGTTTTCTATATCCGTTTCTAATAGATTAATATTATTAATTGCCTCTCTAATGACACTAAGGCCTGTTGATGCAGCGCTATCAGATAGGTTTGCCTGTTCGACGGCTAAAATCGCGTTATGTGCAATTTCTTGCACCGCTGGTAGTATTTGGTCTAGAGCCACGAGTAATTGTTGAATTCCACTTTTTTGCTCTGCTACAGACTGATCGGTTATACTTGCTGTTGAACTTAGCTGTATTGAAGAGGCTTCAACATCTTCAATAGAATGGCGTAATTCAATAACAACATTTTGTATGTGATTAGCAAAAAGATTAAAGCCTTTTCCTAAGTTAGAAATTTCATTGTTACCTTTTTCATCTAAGCGCTGACTTAAATCACCTTCTCCTTCACCAATATTTAGCATCGCATTTACCGCGCGTTCTAACGGTTTAAATAATACTTGTACAATAAAGAAGATAAGTAAAACGATTAAAGTCGCAACTAAAAACTGGCTTAATAAACTCATTTCTATCCAAAATGAAGCATCTTCTTGTGAAGATTTTAATTCTAAATTTGTTCGATCATCTATCGAAGTAAAAAATGATCTAACAGGAACCATTATTTTTTCTACTTCATTATGATAATTACTATTGAATACAATACGCAAAGCAAATTCATTGACAGTCTCATTTGGTAAAGCTTGGAAAGGCCCGTCAACAATTTTATTTTGCTTAACTGATTCCATTGCTTGGGTTTCTGTCGCAATCAAGGCGTTTGAATTTTTAGATGCTTCATCAAGTAGACTAAACTCTGCCTCGGAAAAGTTTAACTCCTTCATAATGTCACTTTGTTTTTTACGTTCTCCAGGAAACAGCGCTTTATTGACAAAGCTAGGACGTTTAATTTCTCCATTTCTCCATTTTACGACATCCCAGTAAGCATCCCAATATTGCATATCTCCAGTTGCGACAAAAGTCCGGCAAAGGCGAGTTAAATCAGCTGATGTCAATCGAAATTCATTAGCCAAAATATAAGAGAGATAACGTGTATTACTGTATTTATTTTGTTCATCATTTTTATCGTTTGCTAAACTTTCAAATAAGATAGCACCGGCGATCAATATCATGACCATCACAAACATAGCAATTAACTGTTTTTTTATTGTCATTTTGCAGCCCCAAAGATGTTATTACAGATAACATCTAAGCACAAAAAAAGAATTCAACAAGCTGTACCTTAGAACTTTTTAGTATTTAGCTACTAGGTCTCACTTTTATTTTTTATTTGATTGCAAGGCTCTTTCCGCAATACTCTCCATTGGTTTGTGAGAAAAGTTAACAATCCATAATGCTAACAAACACCGAGCAAATGACATGAATGTTTTGTGAATGAATGCGGTGGAGTCGAAGAGAATAACGTCAAAGAAATATCCCCTAACACTTCGGTAAGATGACCAACTTTTAATAATTTCACCAGTTTGCTTTTATACCTTTTTCGTGTAAGACCTTTAGTTTACCCAGCAAAACATAATCGATATATCGTTTGTTGGAATATTGATAATGTTCAATCTAGTTTGTACTCAGACGGGGATACACCAATGTCATTGAGTCATTGAGCAGTGTGAGACTAAAACTATCAAAAAACGTATTGTGACCCCTACAGATAAGTCAGCGAAAAAGAGGGTTCATTTTGCAATTATAGGGCACTGAAGAAATGGATGACGCCGATAAGAAATTTAAAATGGTCTTAAATCGTTTTATGATTACGTTCAAAGACAGTCTTAAAGACTACGTTTGAAACCACACTTACATAGCGTTATTTACAGGGGCCTTTTGAGCCAAATAGTCTGAAAGTCCAATCTTCTAAACAATTACTTTCTATTCGCTTTTCTACTAATCGCTTCCATGAATCGACCAAGGGAAGTTTTAAAAGCAGATTAAGATCAGCTTTATTAAGGCTGCCTGAGAATATTAAGTCCATTATTCTTGTTAAAGGCCAATCAGGGTATGGTCGCTCACAAAGCAAAATTTCGTCACCTTGTCCTATCGTCCCTGGTTCTAACACTCTAAAGTACCACCCTGTTTTTAATGTACTTTGTAATTTTAGGGCCATGTCACTTTGATCGAAGCGAATGTTGAGTTTCCAACAAGGCATTCGTCCTTGAGAAACTTGCAAAATAGTTGTTCCAATACGGATCTTATCCTCGAGACAAATAGTATCTTCAGTTAATCCCACGGAGCTAATATTTTCACCAAAAGCCCCCTCTTTTTGCAGAATAGGTTTATTTCCTATCTCATTCATCCAATGTTGATAATGCTCTTTAGGATAAATATGAATTGCCTTTTCGATTCCGCCATGAAAACGATGGTCTCCTTGTTCATCATTGATGAGCCCTAACACGCTAACGTATTGACGTTCAATGACTAATTTTTTGTTTATTGCGCTATTAGAGCCATTAGCAAATGGCTGTGATTTACCAACTAAAACAGAATTTACTTTACCCAACACTAACATCGTTAACTCCTTTTTATCTTAATCAATATCAACGCAACCCTAGAGATTCATAGACTGGCACAGTCGCTAGTAATTCCATTCCTTTATTTGTACTTTTTAGGTAACGTGCTTCACTGTCTGCATGTAACACATGCCTTTGATACCCCAAATTAACAGGAAATTTGCTCAGTAGTATCTTTAAAGCCTCTTCTCTTTTCTCCTCATTTACATTATCTATATCGACTTTGAAAAGAAGTTTACTATTTAATAGTATTTCAACTTGATATTTCATTCATTCTATCCTTATTTTTTACTGTTAATATTTCTCATTATTGAGTGCCCATGTTTTTTTCAAAATCTTTCATAAACTGCACCAGTGATTGAACACCAGCTAACGGCATTGCGTTATAAATCGATGCTCTTATACCACCAACAGATTGATGTCCTTTTAGGGCATAAAAACCAGCGTTATCTGCTCGCTCTATAAATTGGTGGGTTATTTCTTTATTTTCTAAGTTAAATACTACATTCATTATCGACCGGTTGTCAGAATGAACGTTATTGATGAATAAACTAGATTGATCAATGGCTTCGTAGAGTAATTTAGCTTTTTCAAGGTTAGTATTATAAATAACTTCTATCCCACCTATATTTTTTAGCCAATTAAATACGAGACCTGCTATATACCAAGCGAAAGTCGGAGGAGTATTGACCATTGAAGACTTTTCTACCAAAGTTTTATAGTCAAAAATAGCAGGGACAGTACGCTTAACTTTATCTAATAAATCATCACGAACAATAACCAGTGTTAAGCCTGCTGGGCCTATGTTTTTTTGAGCCCCCGCATATATAACTCCATATTTAGCGACATCTAGCGGCCGGGATAATATTGAAGAAGACATATCCGCGATAATTGGTTTATCTGTTTGAGGTAAATCATGTATCTCTAACCCACTGATCGTTTCATTTGGGCAAACGAACAGATATGAAGCATTATCAGAAAGTTGCCAATCATTGGCTGATAAAAGAGCGTCTTTCCCCTCAACGTTATGCCTAATGTCAATAACGTTAACATGACAATATTTACTTGCTTCAGCGGCTGCAAGCTCTGACCAATGACCACTAACTACATAATCAGCTGATTGTGATTTTTCAATCAAGTTTAATGGTATTGCTGAAAATTGTCCGCTACCACCTCCGTGACAATAAAGGACATGATAATTATCAGGAATACTCATAAGCTCTCTTAACGTATTTTCTGAACTTTCTGCAATGGATGCAAACTCAGGGCTACGATGACTCAGTTCCATGACAGATCTACCGCTATTATTCCAATTTAAAAGCTCTTCCTGAACTTGCTTTAAAACAACATTAGGGATCATTGACGGACCAGCGCAAAAGTTATAGTTTTGTTTCATATATTTACTTGTACCTCTATCTCTTTTAAATTTAATTGTCTGCGATTCGACTATTGGAATAGGCCATCATCAAATTATCCATAAATTTACCCAATAATTTATTCATTTTAATTGTTGATATTTTCAATATTTCTGACTTGTCTTGTATGAAACGACTATTGTTTTGGATAGAAAAATCATTTCCACTGTGCTTTATCAGAAGCGGTAAATCCTTTTTGATAAACTCTAAATGGCATTGAAACCCATATACTAATTCCGAGTAACGTATAATTTGTCTTGGGCAACCTGCGCTGATTGCTAATATTTTAGCTGACTCAGTCAATCCAGGCATATCGTTATGCCAATGACCCACTAGTTCAGATAAATTAAAATCACTGAATAATTCGTCATTTTGACCTTCATTAGTTAGCTGAATAGGAAAATAACCTATCTCTCTTTCAGGGCTCTTTTCATACTTAGCCCCCAAAGCTTGACCGATAAGTTGAGCCCCAAGGCAGATACCAACTACTGCTTTATTTTCTAAAATTGAATTTGAAATCAATAATTGCTCAGCTTCTGAATCAAAATATGAGTATTCCTTATTGCTCGTAGATGGACTCTGAGGCCCTCCTAATACAATTAAACAATCAAAATCAAATGGTTTAGATGGAAGCGATTCCCCAAGATAAAGTAAAGTGTGGCTACAAATATAACCTCGTTCCTCTATCCACTGTTCAAGATAGCCCTTACCCTCAAAAGCTTCATGAATGACAAAATGAATTTCCATACTTCCTCCTATTTTCATCTAAGTATCGCTATGGTAGCCTTAAAAATTAATGACACGATAAGGACATTAAGACTGATGACCATTCCAAGCCGCCAAAAGATTTCAGCAAACGAAATGATTAGAACAAATCCCAATTTATCTGTTTTAGTTAAGGTGATTGAAATGCCAAAAGGTTATGTGGATACGATGCATGAACATACATGGCATCAAATCATTTTCCCGATAAATGGATTACTTCAAACTAAATCCGGTGATTACCAATATCTTGCGCCTCATACTTCAGCTCTTTTTGTGCCAGCAACGCTTCAACATGAATCAATTGCGCTATCCAATACCACATTTATGGGGATTTATTTAAACCCAAATTTTTGCGGGATATATAAAAAGAAAATTAGAGCAATTTCTCTAACGCCTTTCCTTAAAGAACTACTACAGGAAATTAGAAGAAAATGTGTGAGTACAGATAACCTAGATGAAATATCACATCTTTTAGCTGTCTTACATGATCAAATTCATCGAGAGGAAATACTGACCTTTAAGTTATTGTTACCAAAAGATAGGCGACTTAAATTAATTTTTGATAAATTGAGCGATACACCAGCTTTAGATTGGTCATTGAAGAAATGGGGAGAAAAAGTGGGGGCATCAGAACGAACATTGTCACGTCTTTTTGTTAAAGAATTTAATACTTCATTTCCTCGTTGGCGCCAACATTTAAGATTGATTTACTCCTTATCATTACTCGATGAAGACTTACCAATACAAGCTATAGCCGATAGAGTTGGCTATCAAAATGATTCATCATATATCAGCAGTTTTAGATCCTATTTCAACACTACACCTCAGAAGTTTAGAACAAATAAAGAAGCCCATAAAAATGAAATGTAACTCTTATGTAGCGTTTGGTGATGTTTATTTAAATAAGTAGCAGCCCTAAAGTTCTATTTAAAAAATTGAATTAAGAAAACCGAATTTAAAAAGTGAAGCCGTACTTATAAACAATAAGTGAGGAGTGAAAATTAACCACTTACATTTACATTAAGAACACTATGAAACGATAAAAAGAAATTAGAAATACAAAAAAATAATAGAAATAGATTAAAAACGATGCATAAAATACGATACGTAAAATAAAGAACTAACGTATTTGTTCAAAATACAGTGTGACGAAAATTTGAAAGATTTTAAAAAACAGCTTAATGTATTGATCTTACTAAGTATAAGTCTCATAGAAGACTTTTTTCGAAAATAAGATATTTTTATATTGCAGTGCTGCTCAGTAAATAATCGAGTGTTGTTATTTATTACTTTTTTTATCGAGTGTAAGTTTTTTTATCTATTAAAAAAGTATATAGCCATTCAAGATGGGTTAGAAAGATTGTATACTGATGAATATAAAGTGAATAATTTACGACTAAAAAGGAGCTCATTATTTGTGTTATTTTAACAAGTATGCACATGGAATGCTGAAAACACTTCGTTTTACGACTAAATAGCAGGTAACCAATTGATTTATAATAAAATAATAAAAGGTCATGATATATGTTAGCAAAACGTATTATTCCTTGTTTAGACGTTAAAGATGGACAAGTAGTAAAAGGTGTACAATTTCGTAACCACGAAATCGTTGGTGACATAGTACCACTTGCTAAGCGTTATGCTGAAGAAGGTGCTGATGAACTTGTATTTTACGACATTACAGCCAGTTCAGATGATCGTGTCGTTGATAAAAGTTGGGTAAGCCGCGTTGCAGAAGTCATCGATATCCCATTTTGTGTTGCCGGTGGCATTAAAACAGAAGAAGATGCGCGACGCATTCTCGAATTTGGCGCAGATAAAGTGTCTATCAATAGTCCAGCGTTAGCGGACCCTAGTCTTATTAACCGTTTAGCAGAAAAGTTTGGCACACAATGTATCGTTATTGGCATTGACTCATATTTTGATCAAGAAACAGGTCAACATCAAGTGAAGCAATTTACCGGTAATGAGTATGCAACAATTACTACTAAATGGAATACCTTTGATTGGATCAAAGAAGTGCAATCACGCGGTGCAGGTGAAGTTGTATTGAATGTGATGAATCAAGATGGGGTTCGTTGTGGTTATGATATTGACCAGTTGAGCCAAGCACGTGCAATTTGTAATATTCCTTTAATTGCTTCAGGTGGCGCCGGAGAAATGGTACATTTTGCTGATGTGTTTAATCAAGCAGATGTCGACGGTGCTTTAGCCGCGAGTGTATTCCACAAACAAATAATAAATATTGGTGAGTTAAAATCTTACCTTAAAACAGAAAAGGTAGCGATTCGTTTATGAGTTTAATGAAACAAGAACAGCTTCAGTCTTTAGATTGGGCAAAAGTAGATAACTTAATGCCAGTGGTTGTACAAAATCAAACATCGGGCAAAGTATTGATGCTAGGTTATGTAAACCAAGAATCACTAGCTGCAACGCTTGAATCTGGAAAAATGACTTTTTTCAGCCGCACAAAACAACGTTTATGGTGTAAAGGTGAACAGTCAGGTAACTTTTTAAATGTAATTGAGATTAGCTCTGATTGTGACAATGACACATTACTTGCCATTGTTGAACCAATTGGACCGACTTGCCATTTAGGGAATGAAACTTGTTTTAAAAATGATCTAGAACCATCATTAAGCTTTTTATCTGACTTAGAACAAGTGATCAAAAGTCGTAAAGGTGCAGATCCTGAAAGCAGTTATACTGCCAGTTTGTATGCACGTGGCACTAAACGTATCTCACAAAAAGTAGGTGAAGAAGGCGTTGAAGTTGCACTAGCTGCAATGGCAAAAGATATGGATGAGTTAACTTGTGAAAGTGCAGATCTTATCTATCACTTAACTGTATTGCTACAAAACGAAGGTTTATCATTAGCAGATGTTGCTGCTAAGCTAAAAGAACGTCATAGCAAATAAAGTTAACTACCCGACTAAATGTTATAAGAAAATGTAATTAGCTTATTGATTTTATTACACTTTCTTAGCTTTAATAAATATAAAAAAGCCGCTAGTAGCTACCTACTTAGCGGCTTTTTTGTAGATAAGTTTTTACTGCCTTTTCAATTTCATAAAAAAGGTCACCAATAATTGGTGACCTTATCTCTATTTTCATACTGTTTTTTATCGAAAGTTTTGTAATGGATTATTTATCAATAGAAGATTTACGACGCCATAAACTGAGACCAAGTAAAGCTGCCGCAAAAATCAATAACGAAGAGGGAGCTGGAACGGGAGTAGGAACACTTACGGTAGGGATAGGGTTATAAGCGATATCTCCATTAAATATTGGATTATGTATTTCACCGTTTTGGTAAAGATTATTAACTACTACGGAGCCTTCAATATAATTAGAAATAGTTAATGTTGCTAAAGGTGCTAATAGACTTCCCTGCAAACGTTTATCTAATTTAATATCAATAGCTTCATAAAAATTCCAAATTATAAAATCACTATTAGCTTTGTTAAATCCACCGACGGGGTTACCCATACTTGCATCAGTAATATTCTCTCCTGCAACATTTATTACTACAGCAGATGGAGATTGATTAGCAAAATTAATATCATATTGTTGTACTAAACCATTACCAAATAAATCAGCAGTATCGATATTAAATACAGCCATACCATTACCAATATTTGAATCAATATTAAAGTTTGCTGCGCTCGGTTGATTACCATTTGGAGAGTCTAATAAAGAATTGGCATTGAGGTTAGCTAAATATGCAGAAAAATCTGTCAATTCATTTTTCACTAAACCAAAATTCACTGGCGAAGACCCTGTAACGGTAAGCGCTGAGTTTATTGTTCCATTATTATTTCCAGCAACCGTGACAGTATGCCCATTTGCATTGATAGTCGTGCCTGATGTTACGTTGCCACCTACCACTAATGCAGTATCATAAGGTGCTAGGTTAATACCATAATTTGATGCGGGACCAGAAATATCACCGCCGACTAACGTTTTACCTTCAACTTCACTATTAGACTGTAAATTACCGAATACAATCAGATTGTTCTGATTGAGCAACTCTATCGGACCAGCTATACCAACCTGTGAATATAAACCTGCGACTAACGCTATAATCGTATAAGTTTTTTTCATGTTTACCTCTTAATTAATAATTACGGTGTAATAAGCAATTATAAGGCCAAGTTAGCAAGCCATTGTTACTACTACTATTTATATATCCCAATATGGGTATAGTTTATGAATGTAAATTATTCCGACACTATGCGTATTAAATTTTCACTTTAAAACTAGAGGTGCAGCTTACGAAAGGCTATTTAAATCATCATGATAGACTAATATCGTTTCAAATCCGTTGATAAGTATCTATATCGCTTACGGCAATTAGTTAATGATTTTTAAAAAGATAGTTGCTAAAACATAAGTCGCGATTAAAATGGCTTTTTATAACCAAAAATATCAATCGCGATGGTTAAGTCACCCTGTTTTCAGATAATCAGAAATGTTTACTTTATTTTAGTTAAGGTGTTTTTATCATTATGATCAAACTCTCTACCATAAATATCGAGTAGCATATTTTGTTGGTATTGTAGTGTATTACCCGATACCTGTAATTCTTGTTTGTAACTTTTAGTTTTAGCTTTTTGTACCAAGAAACTACTTTGGATAATTGGACACTGTTCACTATCTAAGGATGCTGCCACTGAGAATCTTGTTGTATTTTCTTGTTGTGATGATGTGCCGCCCGCAAGTACACAAATACCACGAGGAATAGTTAAAGAGTGCATCACTTTATCAGTGCCCTGTTGCCACATCCAATATCCGGTTTCTTGGTGAATTATTTTATTATTACTAATACGTTGTACTTTTTGAGTGTAATGTACAGCACTCAGTCTTTCTTCTTCTGCATTCGCTAAATCAACGGCTTCGGTAAATACAATCGTTTCATAATATTCATTATGTTCGGTGCCATCGGGTTCCGGAGCAAGATCTTTACCTTTATTTCCTTCCCATTTGCCTACTAACACCGCCAACGGTCCATAGTCGATTAATTTTTGCTCTTGCATTGTAAAATCCTTTATTTGTAAATTAATGTGTTTGAATTAACTAATGACAATCATTATAACAAATAAATGTGAGTAAACAGTTGAATTTAAATGTTATATGATATTTATCAAAGGGGTATTTGAGTGATAGAGAAGGAAAATAATAAACATATATAGTGGTTATTTTTTCATATTTAACTAGCTGTTTAGCCGTTATCATTCAAGGTGACTTACTATTTTGATAGTTGAATAATAACGGATACAAAGACAATGAAGGTTACTAAGCGAGGGTTAATAGCCTTTTTTTAAGGCTCTTTTCACAAAGGCCTTGGTACGCTGGTGCTGCGGATTTTCAAAAATTTGCTGTGGCGAGCCTTGTTCAACAATATACCCATCTTCCATAAAAATAACCGTATCGGCTACCTCTTTTGCAAATTGCATTTCATGGGTCACTACGATCATGGTTTGCCTTTCAACGGCCAATTGTTTCATTACGGCTAATACTTCATCAACCCATTCAGGATCTAATGCTGAAGTAGGCTCATCAAATAAAATGACTTCCCCCTTTGCCGCCATTGCTCTAGCAATACCAACACGCTGTTGCTGACCACCTGATAATTGCGAAGGATAAATATGTAGTTTATCTTTTAAACCAACTTTGATCAGAATTGCTTCGGCTTTTGCTAAGGCTTCAGATTTAGGTACTCCCCAAACCGTAATTAAACTTTCAGCAACATTTTGTAAGGCTGTTTTATTCGCAAATAGAGAATAGTTTTGAAATACAAAGCTACTCTGTTTACGTAACGAAGTAACCTCTTTCGCTGTATGTGACAACGCATCAATATTGACATCACCGATGTGGATTTGACCACTGCTTGGTGTTTCAAGGTAATTAAGACAACGTAATAAGGTAGATTTACCGGTACCAGATGGACCAATAATAACGATTATTTCACCCTGGGACACTTCAAAGTTGATATCTTTAAGTACTTCTAAATCGCCAAACTTTTTACTCAGACTGGTTACTTTGATCATGATTAATAAGCCTTATTAAGTTTGTATTCTAGAAGATGCTGTATACGCGTAAAGATGATAACAACAACCCAGTAAACAACGGCAACAGCAAGAAAACTTTCAAAAAACTTGAAGCTTGAAGAGGCTTCCATTTGTGCTTTTGCCATAATTTCAACAACACCTAATGTAAACGCCAATGACGTACTTTTGATCATGTCGATGAAGTAGTTCATTAATGATGGTGTTGCGACACGTGAAGCTTGCGGCAAAATAACACGTTTCATTGCTTGTAAACGTGTCATGCCTAAACTTAAGCAAGCTTCCATTTGTGATTTATCAATGCCTAAAATGGCAGCACGAATACTTTCAGCCATATACGCAGAAAAGTGTAACGAAAGACCTATAATAGCTGCGGTAAACGCATCCATACCAACAAAAATAGGCATAAATTGTGGAAACCCATAATACAAAAGAAACAACTGTACTAATAATGGCGTGCCACGAAAAAAGGAAATATAAAGAGAGGCAAGATGCTGTACAAAAGTAATTTTAAATACTCGCACTAGGGCTAAACCCAGTGCGAGTATTAATGCAAATACAAACCCCCAAAGTGCCATTTCCATTGTCACCCCAAGATATTTTAATAAAATGGGCATTAATTCAATAATGTATTGAAAATCAAATGAACTTTGCATAAAAACGACTCTTTAAGGATTAATATTATTGCGTGATATCAGTATCAAACCATTTGTTTGAAATTTCAGCTAATTTTCCATCTGCACGCATTGCTTCAAGTGCAGTATTAACCTTGTCGCGAATAATCAATTGTGATGGTTTATTTAAAAATGGCATTGCATTTTCAATTTTCTCAAAAGGTTTGCCTGCTAATTGCAAAGGTAATCCTGCTTTTTTAATTAATTGCGCAGAAGAAACGCGGTCCATTACGAATGCATCGGCACGACCTAATGCAACATCTTGCTCAATACCTGTATCGTAAGTAACAATGTTAATTTCATTGTTTGTATCAATTTTACGTAATACTTGCTCAAAGTTACTACCTAAATTAACTGCAACTTTTTTACCTTTAAGATCTTCAACACCTTGGATATCATCACGTCCTTTACGAACAGTAACTTGAACACCGTCGATCACATAAGGAATTGAGAATGCATACTTAGCAGTACGTGCTTCTGTAATAGTAATTTGGTTTGCAATGGTGTCAATGTGCCCAGCTTCTAACATGCCAAATAAACCCGAAAAACTACTTGTCACAAATTCAACTTTATAGTCAGCGCGTTTTGCAACTTCATTCCATACATCCACTTCAAAGCCCTGAAGCACATCACTTTTAGAAAAGGTAAATGGGAAGTAACGACCAGACATACCGACTTTAACTGTTTCCTGTGCAAATGCAGGTACGGTTAGTAAACTTGTTGCAGCCACTAGTGCAACCAGTGCTTTTTTAAAAAATACGTTCATATTATTCCTAAATAAAATTAATTTGGGTTTATGTTATATATTGGTAATGCAACATCAATTAATGGATGCTTTACCGTGATTATTTACGACATTTAAAAACTAACCAAACTAAATACATAATACAAAGCATCATTCAGTTGAGAAAAGCTGAACCATTTATAGGTAACACTATCGATTGATGTTAAGAAGTAATATTTTGCTGTCAGGAAAACATCTATAAATAAATTTAATTTATTATCAGCAGTTCACTTAAATTCTACAGTAAAATCTGAGGCTAAGGCATAATAATCATTATATTTTAGCCTAATTCAGTCTGATTGAAGCGAAAGTGTACACAACTGTAATTTTGTATTAAACCATTAAGTGTTATTCCTGTCTTTAGTAATGTTATAACGAAATGTTATATCTTAGGGTAACTTGAACGATCGTGTACACTTTATAAACAGCACGAGTGAAACCGTCCAACATTTATCCTATATGAATAAAATCTTTCTGATGCTCAATGCGAGATATCCAAGAAAGTATTGCGGGGAATTCATTTAAATCAAATCCTCCCTCATAGGCCACATGCGTATAAGCAAATAGACTAATATCTGCGATAGATATTTCATCACCTAATAAATAGGGCATTTTCTGAAGTTGTATTTCCATCACGGCTAACGCCCTATTACCGCCTTCCTTTTTACTTTCTAGTTCCTGCAACCTATCTGCAGGACTACCTAGGTATTTATTAATGAAACGTGCAACTGCAATATAGGGTTCATGGCTATATTGTTCAAAGAACATCCATTGTAAACACAGCGATTGTTGTAATATAGATGCAGGGAACAACCGGCTACCTTGCGCAAGGTAATAAAGAATAGCGTTAGACTCCGCAATGGCTTGGTTTTGCTCGGTCACTAATAAAGGTATTTTTGCATTTGGATTAAGTGCTAAAAACTCACTGGTGCGTGTTTCCCCAGCCATAATATCAACTTCAATCCATTGGTGTTCTATATTTAATAGCGCACAAAGTAGCTTAATTTTATAACAATTACCCGACAAGCTATCACCGTAAATAACTACAGACATATTCAATCCTTAAGGTACCGATAATACGGCACAGTTACATAAATCATCACTTTTAAAGGCAGTCATATCACCGGCTTCTAAACCTGGCACTGGAAACAATCTAACCGTAAGTGGTTTATTTAACCTAAAAGCCATAGTGCCGGTATCGCGCATTAAGGCAGAAATTTTATCAATCGGTGTGTCACCGGGAATAGGCACCGTATCTAATCCAATGCCGCAGACTGCGCTATAGGTTAATAAAGAACGTATATCAAAATTCTGTAGTTGGCTACCTTCAGCTAAGCCTCTATCTTCGGTTAGCGCTAACATCAATCCAGAAAAGCCCACCAGCGGTATATGTTTTATGGATTTAAATACACGAGTTAATAAAGCAGAGGCTTCGACCGTGCCTGATGCACCAAAGTATTCAACCCCCAATAATTCATAGACATCGGTCATACTTGCGCAATCTTTTGAAGGGGCAGCTGAACTATCTAAACCTGCGAATTTGAAATCTTTATCAAGATGATCATTTTCTATAACAGCTTTAATTTGGTCGACATGGTATTGCAATTGTTGGGACAATGATTGGTAATAACCAGCACTTGCTTGTTGATGATTTAAGACCGGATTGTGATGACTAAATGCTTTCAGTGTTGCCACTAATAAGTCAGGTGTTTCTAATCCGATAACAAAACTGTTTTCACTGGATTGATTACTATAACCGGCAGGAAAATATGGGATTAAAGGATCACAGTTGAAATTAACAGTGAAGTTAAAATTACCTTCTCCACGGGGAGTGATCTGGCTGATCTTATTCACTGCTTTGGTCGCTTCTTCAATCAATTGATTATCTAAGACACCATTTTCATCCATTTTTATATTGACGCAGACATTACATAAATCACCGAACTCTTGAATCAACTCAGGTATTAATCCTAATTGATGGGCGCTGGTCACTTCACCGATCGCAAATCTTAATCTTAAACCACTTTGCTGACCATTATTTAACATTTCATTTAAGATACGAAGATCTCGTTGAGCAGATGCAAGATCAGTCGTATCAATATATTCAGCAAATGCATTAGTCACAATACGAATTGATTGAACAGTATAACCATTGTGTTTTAAATCATTGGCTAATACTTGACAAAACGAGTTCGCTTTATGAATGACTTTAGCCCACTTAGTTTGATCAAAATCCAATCGAACAAAAGTGGTAATTGTTCTAACTTTACATAAATTTTTATCCAATAAAATGTCAGGTAATTGCATATGGCATCCTTTTATAATTAACATGCAACATAACATACTCTTTTTGTTTTAGTTACTTTGAAGTGACCACCCTTTGCTATTTTGTAAAGTTTATATAGATAAACAGACAATACTTTTAGTGTTTTTCTATCTCAAAAATCGCTAGTTTTTTTTGAGAAATAATCAAATAATATAATTTGAATCAATATGTTAAATATAAAAATTTATATAAAATGTGACCTTTTAATAGATAAAGTTGCGGTCAACACCAAATAATCGATATCACTAACATGTTACTTTATTGCGTATAAATAGATTAGGTTAAACAGGGATTTTAAATGGCAATATTAATCATGGATAGTCTCAGACGTAGAGTGACTTTGTTATGGCTATTTTTATATTTTTTAACCTTAATCATAAGTATTCATTGGTTATGGCAATACAGCTATCAACAGCTACAAATAACTAACCAACAACAACTAGATAGATTCAGTCGTCATATTGATAGTCAACTTGGTCATTTTTCATTTATTCCTCAACTATTGTCTCGTCAAGGAATTATTATTAACGCTTTAATGGCTTCTGATAATAGCGCACAACTGGATTTAACTAACAGGCACCTCAATACCATCAACAAAATCGTCGGCGCATCAGATACCTATTTATTAGATAAGGATGGTACTACTATCGCCGCGAGTAATTGGACTAAAAAAAGTACTTTTATAGGCAATAATTTTTCGTTTCGCCCCTACTACCAAGATGCTATTCAAGGGGCGCCAGGACGTTATTTTGCATTAGGATCAACCTCAGGCAAACGTGGTTACTACTTTTCGTACCCTGTTAATTATGCAGCGGAAACGATTGGTGTGGTCGTGATTAAAATGAACTTATCTTTACTAGAAAAAGATTGGGCAGGCAAAGAACAGTCCTTTTTGGTGACCGACCTTAACAATGTGGTTTTTATCTCATCTGAAATCAAATGGCTTTACCACAGTTTAACTCCACTCTCCGAACAGCAAAAAAATGATCTGCGAGACACTCGCCGCTACCTTGAGCGTCAAATTGACTATATACCAATATCTGGTAATTTAAACACTAATGCCGCCCTCCTTACATTAGATAATAAAAAGTGGCTGCCCACTTATTACCTATCATTAATTAAAGCCTTTGATGATGAACAATGGAATGTACGCGTATTAGCGCCTATTACCCCTATTCTATTCGATATCCTATTGTTGTTCTTATTGATTACTTTACTGTATATGCTGTTGTACCTCACCCTTATTTTAATTAAACAAAAGCAAACTCGTCACCAGGAACAAGTGCTTGCCGAAATAAAATCCAAACAAAAGTTGGAATTCACTGTGATGCAACGTACTTCTGCTTTACAAGCTGAAGTAGAAGAACGACATAAGGCTGAAGCCGCATTAAGGTCCACACAAAAAGAATTGATTCAATCTGCTAAGTTAGCCGTATTAGGGCAATTGTCTGCCAGTATCAGCCATGAGCTTAATAATCCACTATCGGCGATTCGTACTTACGCTGAAAATGCAGTGCTTTTTCTAGATCGTGATAAGTTAGATCAAGTCAGTAATAACCTAAGCCGTATTACCCACTTAACAGAGCGGATGGCTAAAATAAGTTCACAGCTTAAATCTTTTGCGAGAAAGTCCAATGGAGAGTTAAAAATAATTGCTTTGCAACCGGTTATTCTCGCAGCCCATGAATTGTTAAAACCGCAATTAAAAGCGAATAAAACAGAACTAACCATGCAGTTACCCACACAATCCATTTATGTAAAAGCAGAACCTATTCAGCTTGAACAAATTGTTGTAAACCTTCTATCTAACGCTTTGCAATCGATGCAACATAGTGATCATAAATTGATTAAAATTGAGTTAATTATTGAATCCGATATTGCAAAGATTAAAGTATTGGATCAAGGGACTGGCATTGATCAAGCTCACCTCCCACACCTTTTTGAACCCTTCTTTACCACGAAGGAAACAGGATTAGGCTTAGGCTTGTCAATTTCTCAGCAAATCATTAATAACATGCAAGGTACATTAACGGCGAAAAATAGAGTAACCAGTGGTGCAGAGTTCTGTATTTCACTCCCCGTCAATAAGAACAATATGAGCGCGAACAACAATTAACATACTCAGATTAAAGCAACAAAAGTGAATCAAATTAAGGAAAATAAATGAGCACAGTATTTTTTATTGACGATGAAATAGATATGCGCCTAGCTAACCAACAAACATTTGCTTTAGCCGATATAGAAGCAGAATTTTTTGAAGATGCAGAGTCTGCATTAATTGCAATGAAAGAAACATTACCGATGGTGGTGATATCTGATATCAGATTACCTGGCATCTCTGGTTTACAATTGCTAAATACTTTACAGCAACGCGATCTCGACTTACCAATCATTTTAATAACCGGGCATGGCGATATTTCTATGGCCGTTGAGGCGATTAGGAATGGAGCCTATGACTTTATCGAAAAGCCCTTTGCATCGGATAGATTAATTGAACATACACGTAAAGCCTTGGAGAAACGTCAACTTACACTTGAAAATAGAGAATTAAAAAAAGCCTTACAAAATAAAGAAACATTAGGGCCACGGATCATAGGCAACACACCAAGCATGCTCACACTCAAACAAATGGTTGATCGCGTGGCAGATAGCCATGCAGATATATTACTTTATGGAGAAACAGGTACCGGTAAAGAATTAGTTGCTCGCTCTTTGCATGAACAAAGTCAACGTCGTTCCAATAACTTTGTTGCGGTCAACTGTGGTGCAGTACCAGAAAATTTGATTGAAAGTGAATTATACGGACATGAAAAAGGCGCATTTACCGGAGCAGATACACAACGAATTGGCAAATTTGAATATGCACAAGGCGGTACGCTATTCCTTGATGAAATTGAGTCGATGCCAATGCAAGCACAAGTGCGTTTATTGCGTGTGCTTCAAGAGCGAAGCCTAGAGCGTATCGGCTCAAATAAAGCCATTGATTTAGATATTCGCATCATCGCGGCCACTAAAGTAGATTTAAAAGAAGCCCCCAACTTTAGACAAGATTTATTCTATCGTTTGAATATGGTCACCCTCGATTTACCTCCATTACGTCATCGCAAAGAAGACATAGCAAAATTGTTTCATCACTTTTTATTGATTGCGGCAGCGCGATATGGCAAAGCAGCCCCTGCGTTGCCCGCAAACTCGTTACAAGCCTTATTAAGTCATGATTGGCCTGGTAATGTGCGTGAATTAAGAAATGCAGCAGAACGTTATATTTTATTAGGTTCATTATCAGACTTAAACGATGTTAATAATGACGTTAATTCCGGGCTAAGTTTAGCTGAGCAGGTAGAGGCATTTGAAAAGACATTAATCGAGCAAGCGTTAAGCCTAACTAATGGTAGTATCAAGGAGACCATGCATGCACTCAATTTACCGCGTAAAACGCTGTATGATAAAATGCAAAAACATGAGATAAAAAAGCAAAATTTTAAAGCGGATTAACTGCGACTAATAATTATGATGGGCTAGCTTTTACTGACGAATTATATAAGTAATAAATAGCCCATTCAACGGAAGATGTACACATAAAAAATTGCTGATGTAAATAAACCACCAGCATCAAACAGAACTTTTCACTTATTAACTTATTAACTTATTATTCAGATTAGTGGCTATTTTATAACAACCACTACGCTAGTTAACTTTTTACTTGGTGACAACTTCAGGTCCCATCATCATATTGGGTAACCAAGTTGAAACCCAAGGTACATAAGTTACAATAATTAAGAACAAGAACATCACGCCAACTAATGGTAAAGAAGCTTTCACCACTTTCATCATTGATAATTTGGCCACGCCAGCGGTCACAAATAGATTTAATCCTACGGGTGGTGTGATCATACCTATTTCCATATTTACCACCATCATGATACCTAGGTGAATCGGGTCAATACCTAATGCAATCGCAATTGGGAACACTAAAGGTGCAACAATAATCAATAAACCTGAAGGCTCCATGAATTGGCCACCGATTAAGAGCAGTAAATTCACTACAATCAAGAACTCGATTGGCCCCAGACCTGCAGATAGCATCGACTCAGTGATCATTTGTGGAATACGTTCTTCCGTTAACACGTGCTTTAGGATCAGGGCATTTGCGACGATGAACATTAACATGATAGTTAACTTACCAGCATCGTATAAGGTTTTGCGTGTATCCTCATGACAGAACACGTGCATCGCTTTAAACCAATAAGCTTTAGCTTTTTTCTCTGCGGGTTCCTTATCTGCTAATGGTCCCATATCTTTATAAACAAAGTTTGAAATAATAAAGGCATATACAGCGGCAACAGCAGCAGCTTCAGTCGGTGTAAAAATACCACCATAAATACCACCAAGGATAATAACAATCAGTAATAATCCCCAGCCAGCATCTCTTGCAGAACGGAACACTTCACCCCAACCAACAAAAGGTTGTGCAGGAATGTTTTTATAACGCGCATAAATGTAGATGGCGATCATCAACATCACTCCGGCTAACAGACCAGGAATAACGCCCCCTAAAAACATACGCCCTACGGATACATCGGTTGCAGCCGCATAAACAACCATAACTATTGAGGGCGGAATCAAAATACCTAACGTACCAGCATTACAAATAACACCTGCAGCAAACTCTTTTGTATAACCATTTTTGACCATACCAGCAATAACAATACCACCGATTGCCACTACCGTCGCAGGAGAAGAACCTGACAACGCCGCAAACATCATACAAGCAACAACTGATGCCATGGCTAATCCACCACGCAATGACCCAACCAGTGCAATTGCAAATCGAATAATACGTTTAGCCACACCACCCGTAGCCATAAAACTAGAAGCAAGAATGAAGAAAGGGATCGCCAATAAAGTATAATGGCCAGTAAACGCATTAAGTAACGTTTGTGCAATAGATGCTAGCGATGCGTCAGAATGAACCATCAAAAAAACAATACTTGAAGCACCTAGCGAAATCGCAATAGGCACCCCGATAATCATTAATGTAATCACCATAATAAAAAGCATTAACATAGCCATTAGTTACTCTCCTTGTTAACATTCGCTTTTTCAGTTTTATTTTTTAGCCCATTGCTTTTGTTGGCAACACTTTGTTTAATCTCTTTGAGTTCAATATTATCTTGTTCTTGATGAAACTCATCTAGTTGTTCTTCAGCTTCATGACTTGCAATCATGCGATCTAATTTATTGGTCATAATTAACCAAGCGATTTGCAAGAATCTGAATGTCATTAATGCCATACCTAAAGGCAATGCAAAGTAAGGAATAAATCGAGGTAGCCTCTCGTATCGCTCTCCTTCATTAAACCAACCAGAAAGAAACTGTAATATGTCAGGCATTGGAATATCTTCCGTCTCATACCACGCACGGTCAGTAATAAAAGGGACCCAATAATTCCAAGAACCAATTAATAATGAAATAGAAAAGAATAAACAGAAGAATACAGCGATCAAGGCAAATGTCTTTCTTAAGCCTTTTGGTGCAATATTGACAACCACATCAACACCGATGTGAAAATGTTTTTTAACGCCATAAGAAGCCCCTACTAACACCATCCATGCAAACATGAATACAGTGAGTTCTAAAGCCCATAAAATATTCTCATTAAAGACATATCGCACCACTACATTGGCAAAAGTTAATAACGTCATTAACCCTAAAAATGCGGCAATTAATGTTTCTTCTGCATAATCGGTTATTTTCCCTATTCGGGTAAAAATTCCGTTTTTCATTTATTTATCCCTTTCTTAATCGCTATCTTTTACACTATTTAGTAAAGCCATTACCTCAAAAAACAATATTTCATCTTTAAGGTAATGGCTGATATTAATAGTTACTGGTTTGAAGCTTGTGCAGCATCAAGTAAGTCACTACCGATATCTTTTTCAAACTTTTTCCAAACAGGTTTAAGAGCAGTGACCCATTCACCACGTTGCTCAGGTGTTAAAGTACGTACTACGCCACCTGCTTTGATAATATTTTGTTTATTCGCTTCGTTCACAATAGTTGATTCAGCATTTCTCTCTTCAGTCACTTCTTTTAAAATAGTGCCTAACTGATTACGAATATCATCAGGTAGGTTGTCCCACCAATCGCCAGACGTCACCACTAAGTAATCTAAAATACCGTGATTCGTTTCAGTTACGCCATCTTGAACTTCGAAGAATTTTTTACCGTAAGTATTTGACCACGTATTTTCCTGGCCATCGATAACTTTAGTTTGTAAGCCGCCGTAAACCTCTTTAAATGACATTTTCTGAGGATTAGCACCTAGTTGCTCAAATTGTGCAACTAACACGTCAGATGCTTGTACACGGAACTTAAGCCCTTTAGCATCACTTGGTAATAACAAAGGTTTATTAGCAGACATTTGTTTCATACCGTTATGCCAAAACTCTAAACCTTTAAGGCCACGACGATTCATCGCATTTTTTAATTTATCGCCCGCTTCCGAGTTCTGAAATCTATCAACGGCAGCAACATCATCGAATAAGAACGGCAAATCAAAAAGTCGATACTTCTTAGTTATTTTTTCAAACTTAGATAGAGAAGGAGCCGCTAGTTGAACATCTCCATTTAACAGCGCTTCTAAAACTTGGTTATCATCGTATAGTGTTGAGTTAGGGAAAACTTGCATACAAGCTTTACCATTCATTTCAGTATTCACTCGTTGCTCTAATAATGAAGCAGCTACGCCTTTAGGATGTTTGTCAGAGTTAGTAACATGACTAAACTTGATCACCATCTCCCCTTCATCACAATTAGCATAAGCATTAACACTACTTAAAAGTGCTGCACTACATAGAGAAATAACGGTTAATTTTTTAAACATTTTGAGCTCCTATATCCATATTGGTACGCATCAATGCGCTGTTTTTAAAATATGTAAAACCACTGAGTCGTTACATACAGCAGATATAGCAAATGCCGAGCCAATGTTACTAATTTGTTAACAGGTCAGTGCTAGCAAGGGAAAGATGTTAAAAAAGTGATCGTAAACAATACCAATAAAAAACAAATGGGCGGGATCCTACCCATTAATATTTGCTATATGTGTCAGTAACCGCCCTTTTAAATAGTTGTCTTACTCGTATCGAAATGTTGCCATGTATAAAACACTAATAAGGTAAAGTAGTAAAAACGCCTTTAGTCTTTACAAGAAGTAAAGTTTGTGGAGTTTAGGATAGGCAGTAGTTTAATTCAGGCTCTTTATCAGAACAGTGGTGTTAAATAGAAAAGACAAAAAAGGCCACCTAAGTGACCTTTGTAAATAACCTTTAAGATAAAAGAAGTTTTTGTTTTACTAACGCTTTTAATAAGCAATTAACGCTTACGGCGTGACGCACCAGAAAATCCTAATAGCGCCAAACCTAAAACAGCAAAAGTAGAGGGTTCTAGAATTGCAGTGACAGTCTCTAAAATCAAGTTTACTAATCGCTCCTGAACCGTTAAGACGAATCTCAACAGAATAAGCTTCAGCAATATCAAAAATTAAATCATCCCAAGTGTATTTAAAATCATAATTTAAAAAAGTATTGCTTATGAAACTAACTTAAGAAAATAAACGTTTTGCTTTTAATAGCGCACCAAATACAACTGAGCTAAATGCATCAGCGACAGAAATATCCACATTAGGGAAACGTTCTGCCAATGCTTGCTGCACTAACGGTGATAAACCCATGCCCCCCGTTAAATAGATTATTTCAGGCGTTTGTTGAGCTTGTTTTATTGTGTCATCAATCATCACAAACATTTTATCAAGCCAATTATCCATGGTTTCAGCGACTTGTTCGCGCTTTATATCTAAATGCAATGTACGTTCAATAAACGATAACGATAATTGTGTTTTTTGTTTATCACTCAGGTTTATTTTAGACAACTCTACCGCATGCATTAATTGATGGGTCAGGCGTTGTTTTTGTACTCGTTGCAGGCGCATTAAAGGCAACGGATCTTCACATTGATAAATATATTCAGCGATTGATTTGCTTCGTGTTGGCGAATAAAAGTCACTCATCAATGGAATATTATCGATATCATAAACCCCGGAGAACAACATATTAGGGATTGCTTTTCCATTATCAGTGCGTCCACCGCGTCCAAATAAAGGTGAAACAATGCCGCTGGCTAATAATTTATCGCAAACAATCCCTCCTTGGCGAATACCTTGTGTCGAATGAATATCCTCATCACGATCTAGTTTTTCAGCATTTTCCTGACTTAATAAACAGAATGTAACATCGGATGTACCACCGCCGAGATCCACCACCATCGCTTGTGTAGGTTTTTGTATTTTCTGTTCAAAGTGATAAGCAGCAGCCAAAGGCTCATGGATAAACTCAACATCTACAAATCCCACTTTGTTAGCGGCACGTAGCATCAAAGCTTCTGCTTGTTTGTTACCCAACTCTCCCATTGTCGAGTGATAGTTCACTGGTCGAGCGATAACTACTTTAGTAATAGTGGTATGCAATTGCTTTTCTGCACATTTTTTTAAATAAGAAAGAAACCTGACTACTAACGTTTCAAAACTATCTAATAAACGTTTCGGGATCTTAGCGCCCAAGAAGTTCTTCGGGCTATTCACATAACGCCCTTCATGCGGAGTTTGTAAAAAAGCATTAAAGCCCTGCTCCCCAAATAAAATTTCGCCTGCAGCTAACATTTCGTTAAGGGTTTGTTCATTGGCTTTAGCATCTTGGCTATCAACCCCAGATTGATCATGTGCAAGATAAATAGCTGAGCGTATTTTGTAAGGATTGTCACTGTTTTCATCGACAACAATCAAGGTCGGTTGATTGTTAACAAGTGCCGCTACAGCACAATTACTTGTCCCAAAATCAATTCCAATAAAATCAGATGGCATTATATTTCCTAGTCATGCAAAAAATTAAAGGACGCGATTCTACAGTAGGCGATTAGAAATTTATACCCGTTATCAGCTCATATTCAGGTCAATAAAGTCAGCACAGTTTTGCTTGCTTTTTTTAATCTTGTCAGCAAGAAATAAATACTCTTTTTTATCCCCTCTCTACTTAAAAGCATTTCTTAACATTTATCTTTAAAAGCATTGCCTGAAAATAATTATTTACAGTCAGCCTTAAAGATGTAAAATAAATACATCTTTAAGGCTGACTGGTTTTTATATGCATATTACGCGTTATACCGACTACTCATTGCGTGTCTTGATTTATCTAGCCATTCATCAAGATCAATTAGCGACTATTAGTGAAATAGCCAACAGTTATGGTATTTCAAAAAATCATTTGATGAAAATTGTGCAACAACTTAACCAACAGGGTTATTTATTAGCAACGCGTGGCAAAAATGGTGGCATAAAATTAAATCGCCCTGCTGAAGAAATTAATATTGGGCAATTAGTACGCAAAATAGAAGACAAAAATAAACTAGTGGAGTGTTTTGATGCTGATAATCAATGTGTGATAACACCAAGTTGCCAATTGAAAAATATTTTTGCAGAAGCACAGGGAAACTTTTTTGCTACCTTAGATGCTTATACCTTGAGTGACTTGGTAGGACCAAAACAACAAAGAAACTTAGCTAAATTGTTAGCAATTAAAGTTATCTAAGGCTATCTAGCAAGTCTAAAAAGTTATTTATACTCGACCAATAAAATACAATTAACAAGACAATACTAACGGTGATATACCATGATTAAAATAACAGATCCGAATGATAACAGCCGAGCGGCTAATCAACCCATTGCTTTTCTGGAATTTGCATTTCGACCTTTATTTTTATTTGCAGCCATATTTAGCATGATCAGCTTACTCGTTTGGAATGGAATATTAACCGGTAATCTAAACATTAGGTTATTTGGAGGTAGTCTTTGGTGGCATATGCATGAAATGTTATTTGCCTTCGCGACGACGGTTATTGTTGGGTTCCTGTTAACCGCAGTACAAAATTGGAGTGGTGTACGCAGTTTGCATGGTAAAGGGTTAGGCGCTCTGGTCACTTTATGGGTATTAGCGCGCATTGCATTCTTTTTCCCAGATCAACTACCGCACTCATTAATTGTTACCTTAGATGCTTTATTTTTACCATTATCAGCCTTAGCTTTAGCAATACCTATTATCAAAACGAAATTGTGGCGCAATTTAATGTTTATTCCTATTTTACTGATCATGGCCATTACTAACCTGATCACACATTACAGTGCCATCACTAACAATCCAATACTAATGGGACAAGCAGCTACCTTTATGGTGTTATTAATTACCTTAGTGATGTGTATTATGGGTGGTAGAGTATTTCCAATGTTCACAGCCAATGGAACAAAAACCCCTCGTGTAGATGCACTACCATTATTGGAAAAATTATCACTCATTAGCATACTGCTCACCATCTTCATTGCAGCATTAGCAACATCAACACTGATTGATGTCCCTGCACTATTGGTGGCAGTGTTGTTCATCACCACCAGCGTGATACATGCAATTCGTGTATTTCGTTGGAAATTTTCAGTGACCTTATCAACTCCCTTAGTATGGTCATTGCATATTAGTTATTGGTGTATTGTGATAGGACTATTAATGTTTGGTTTATCACAAATAACGTATCTAGTTAGTCACTCACAAGCTATCCATACGCTTACTATCGGAGCGATGGCAACGATGATTTTAAGCATGATTTCTCGTGTTTCGTTAGGCCATACGGGACGAATGATTGCAGTGGGTAAAACCATGAGTATCGCATTTATCGCGATCATACTAGCCTTTGTAGTACGGGTTTTTGGACTGTATTTTATTGCCAACTATAGCCACGTGCTAACACTTACTGTGGCTTTATGGGTGATTGGTTTTGGCTGTTTTGTGGTCGTTTACACCCCAGTTCTATTGGGCCCTAAAGCACGCTAGTTCAGGATTAAAAAGGTAAGAAATACACCTTAAGTTGTTTCAACTAAATAAATTAACACAAGTAAGTTATTAAATTAAAACAAGTAAATTAACTATTGGAGATAAAATATGAGTTGTTGTGGTGGATGTGGCGGTTCGGGTCATGAAGAAGAGAAAAAGAAACAAGAGCAACAAGAAAAGCAAGAGACTGAGTAACATAGTACATTGTTAACAGATGCTAATTAAAA